>NZ_JBSHCT010000010.1:107057-239580 GCF_053615935.1 Nocardiopsis sp. NPDC055879 | reverse complement strand
CGCCCACTCGGTGGTGGCCTTTTCGGTGGAGGTCGCGATGGCGCAGGCTTCACCCAAGGACAGGGCGCTGGTCTGGAAGGCTTCTTCCACCAGGGGCAGCTGTTGCTTGTACAACGCCCGGGCGAGGGTGGCAAGGCTCTTGGCCTCGGCCGGGGAGGTGCCCCACTGGTGGGTGATCCACGCCTGGATGCTGCGCTGGCCACCCTCTTCCAACAAGGCGCCGGTGGCCTCCATACGGGCCAGGGCGGGCAACATCCCGTAGCGGATCCGGTCGACTTCCCCATTGAGCCGGCCGAACTGGGCGAGCACATCGGCTTCACACCCGAACGGGATATCCCGGCCGGAGAATTCCACCGCCATCTCCCGCGCACCCGCCATCGCCTGATCGACCGGGGTGTTCCCGACCGGGCGCGGCGCGTGGGGAGGAAAGCTCATACTCTGATTATATGCGAACACCCCAGCAAATGGCAGGCCTACCCGCCAGTTTATTCAACCTATTCCCAGGTCGGCGAATGCGCCTACCATAGATGGGGTGGCCATTCTTTGTTATCCACAATCCGGAATCGAATGGGCTCCTGTTTTTGATCTTGTCCGTAGCGCCATGTTGGGCGCCCAAATGGGCGCTACGAGCAAGATCATCGCTGAGAAGACCAGAGCCGGCCACCGCGGGGACGCGCCCCGCCCCGTGTCCGGCCTGTAGCGGGCACTTCGTTACCTCACCGGTCACGTAGTGGCGACGTGCCCCACGAGAAAGCCAGACGGGGGGAAGGGATCCGGCCGGCTACGGCCGGACCGGGCGAAGCCCGGGGCCTTTGGGACCTCAACCACTCTCCCCCCCACCCCGCCCAACCACCCCAAAAAGCCAGAAACCCGAGGCGCCCCACCAACCCACCCGAGCAACGCCCAACAACCCCAAGACTCCCGCCCCAGGCACCTCACCCATCCCACCCCACACCTGGACAGCACGAACAACCCCCGGGCAGCACGAAACCGGCGAAACCAGCGGCTCCCCCAAGATCAATGGGATCACGCCGGGCCGACACCACACCAGCCCGAGCCCATCCACCTGTGGATAACCCGCGCCCACCCCACACTCACCACCGCTTCCCCACCCGCCACCCCTACTCCACGCACCTACTCCCCACCCCCGTACAGGCTGGCCGTTGCCGCAGCCTCCGCCGCCACGGCCCTTCTCAAATCTGGTGGGCCCAGTACTTCCGCGCTCGCTCCCATGCGCAGCAGATCTCCAACCGCCACTGGGAGCGACTCCACCTCCAAGTGGACTTCCACCCACCCGTCGTCCCCCGCCGGGGTGGCCGCTTCCAGAGCACGGCGGCCTATCGCGCCGAAGCGCATCGGCAGCAGCTTCACGGCTTCCGGGGCGAGGCGCAGGTGCGCAGTTCCCTGGAGCATCGATGCCTCCAGTCGGCGGGCCGACTCCTCCCAGTACTCGACCAGGTCGAAGCCGGTCGGGCGGTCGAAGAGTTCGCCGGTCGGGTGGGCCTCCTGCACGCGTGACACTCGGTAGGTTCGCACCGACGACTCCGGGCCCTCACCGGCCAGGGCCACCAGGTACCAGGTACCGCCCTTGAGCACGATGCCGAGCGGGCACAGCTCCCGTTCCACCTCGCCCCGCCAGCGCAGGTAGCGAACCAGCAGGATCCGGCGTTCCCACACCGCCTCGGTGATGACACCGAGGTGCGGGACCTCGTCGGCGTCGCGGAACCAGGCCGGGGCGTCCAGGTGGAAACGATCCTGGGCGCGGGCGGCCCGTTCCGCGAGCGGGGTGGGCAGGGCCGCACGCAGTTTGTGTCGGGCGGTCGTGAGCACCGCGTCCAACCCCAGGTCACGGGCCGCGGTGGGAACCCCGATCAGGAACAGGGACTCCGCCTCGGCGTCGGTGAGTCCGGTCAGCCGGGTGCGGTAACCGTCCATCAGCCGGTAGCCGCCCTCGGGTCCGCGGTCGGCGAGCACCGGGATCCCGGCCGTGCCGAGCGCCTCGACGTCCCGGTAGATGGTGCGCACCGATACCTCCAGCTCCGCGGAGAGTTCGGGCGCGCTCATCCGACCTCGGTTCTGCAGCAGCAGGAGCAGGGAGACAAGCCGATCGGCGCGCATACGAACATTCTCTCCATACCTGCCAGTGGATGTCAGGTACCTCGGAGAGGCTGGTTCTCGAAGCACAAGGGATCCGAAAGAACCGGGAGGGGCACCATGTCCCGCACAGCACAGACGCCACAGTCAGCACACTCGACGCAGACGACCACACGCACGGAGGGCACCTTCACCTTCGCGGACTGGAAGGAGGAGGAATTGTCGGAGGGCCCCTCGCCCAAGCTCGCCCGGGCCCACGTGACCAACCACTACAGCGGCGGGATCGAGGCGGCCGACACCGACTGCGCCTACACGTTCGTCTACTTGGAGGACGGAACCGGCTCGTTCACCGGTTTCCAGCGGCTGAGCGGCACCCTGGACGGCCGTCCGGGCACGTTCATCGTGGCGGAACGTGGAACCTTCGCGGGGCGGGGCGAGGTGCGCTGTGAATTCGAGGTGGTGTCCGGCACCGGGGAGTTGACGGGGCTGCGGGGAGCCGGCCGGTACGTGGCCGCGCACGGGGAGCCTTCGGTGGCCTACGTCTTCGAGTACACGTTGCCCTGAGAGGGGACGCGGCCGGTTCCGGGCACGCCGAAGCCGACGAGAGCCGGGGCTCCCCCATATAGAGAGAAGACCACGGGCGGGGGCTCCGGCACCACCCACCGTTCCCCGCCTGTGGACAACCCCGATTCCCGGAACGCATGGTCACCGCCCCGAGCGGGTAGGTGCGCCCGCACGCCGCCATTCGAGGAACGGAGGGGCCATGTACAGAAGACTGGACTCCGGTGAGGACGACGTACTCGGGTTCGAGGTGGAGGGCACCATCTCCCAGGAGTCCTTCGAGGAACTCCTGGAAGAGGTCCGCCGCGCCATCGACCGGTCCGGCGGGGTCCGTCTCCTGGTCCGGGTCCACGGGTGGCCGACCGGGGAGACCCCCACGCTCGGCGAGCGACTGCGGTTCGCCAAGGAGCACTTCCACCAGATCGAGCGCTACGCGGTGGTCGGCGACAGCCGGGTCGTGGAGTACCTCACCACCCTGGCGGACGCCTTCGTCGACATGGACCTGCGCTTCTTCGAGGCCGATGAGGAGGATCAGGCCTGGGCCTGGGCGCGTGACCGGGGAACCTCTCAGGAGGCGTCGGCGTAGGCGTGCGCGTAGGCGAGGACGTCGTCCCGGTAGGAGTCGGACCGGTTGTACTCGAAGATCGCGTCCACCCAGTCCTCGGTGGCGCTCAGGTCACGGCCGTCCTCGCACAGGTAGCGGGCGGCGGACAGGGCCGCGTCGTCGATGTTGTGCGGGTCGGGGGTCTCTCCCTCCAGCGACTCCGCCCATTTGTCCCAGGTCACCGGGATGAACTGCATCGGGCCGACCGCCCGGTCCCACTCGGTGTCCTCGTCCAGTTCACCACCGTCGGTGTCCGGAATTGCCCGGGTGTTGTTGGTGCCGTCGAGCGGGATGCCGATGACGTTCACGGTGGTCTTGCCGTCCGGGCCGATCTCACCGCCCGCGTAGGTGCCGTGGCGGGATTCGATGAAGCCGATCCCCGCCAGGGTCGGCCAGGACAGGCCGCACTCGGCCTGGTCCTCGTCGAGCACCAGCTGCGCGCTCGCGTAGCCCTCCAGCGCCCGGCGCGGGATCCCGGTCGCGTCGGCGACCTCGTCCAGCCAGGTGTCGTCGGGACGCTGCGCTCCGGGCGCGGGGCGGGACTGTTCGTCCGCACCGGCCTCGGCGGGCTCTCCGGTCTCGTCGTCGGTACGCGGCGTCACCCCGGTGTGTTCGGGGGGCCCGGTCAGCTCGTCGTGCGGCGGGGTCGCGATGGTGCCGTCCGAGGGGTCCACGGAGGCGGCGGTCGGTGGTTCCCATTCGTTGAGCGCGGTGGACACCCGCCCGACCAGGACCACGACCCCCACCGTCACCAACAGGCAAACGGCCAAGGCGAGACTGACCGCGATCATCGGCCCACGGCTTCGACGCCGCCGGGCGTCGCTCACGCTGCCACCCATGCAGTCCTCCCCAAGGAAAGGTCACCAAGACGTAACAACACATCAAAACTCGCCCCATGGTCGCACATGGTCTCGACCGGATCTCACCGGTGGGCGTTTGGAAACGAGGAACGCCCCGCCGATGGGCGGGGCGTCCTCGTGGTGTCGCGTCGCGTGTTCGCGGTCGTCTCTACCGGTGCGGGTTGACGACGACCTCGACCCGCTGGAACTCCTTCAGGTCCGAGTAACCAGAGGTCGCCATGGTGCGCCGCAGGGCTCCCATGAGGTTCATGGAGCCGTCACTGGTGGAGGCCGGCCCGTGCAGGATCGACTTGAGGTCACCGATGGTGCCGACCTCGACCCGCTCGCCGCGCGGAAGTTCACCGTGGTGAGCCTCACTGCCCCAGTGGTAGCCGCCGCCGGGCGCCTCGGCGGCGCGGGCCAGCGGTGATCCGACCATGACGGCGTCGGCACCGCAGGCCAGGGCCTTGGCGATGTCACCGCTGCCGGTCATGCCACCGTCGGCGATGACGTGCACGTAGCGGCCACCGGACTCGTCGAGGTAGTCGCGGCGGGCCGCGGCGACGTCGCCGATGGCGCTGGCCATGGGGACCGCCACACCCAGAACGGAACGGGTGGTGTGACCCGACCCGCCACCGAAACCGACCAGCACGCCGGCCGCGCCGGTGCGCATCAGGTGCAGGGCGGCGGTGTAGGTGGCGCAGCCGCCGACCACGACGGGGACGTCGAGGTCGTAGATGAACTGCTTGAGGTTGAGCGGCTCGGCCCGGCCCGAGACGTGCTCGGCGGAGACCGTGGTGCCGCGGATGACGAAGATGTCCACACCCGCGTCGACGACCGCCTTGTGGTACTGGGCGGTGCGCTGCGGCGACAGACGGACCGCGGTGACCAGGCCGGTGTCGCGGATCTCCTCGATCCGGCGACCGATCAGCTCCTCCTGGATGGGGGCGGAGTAGATCTCCTGGAGCCGCTTGGTGGCCGCCACGTCGTCGAGTTCACGAATCTCCTGGAGCAACGGCTCCGGGTCCTCGTACCGCGTCCACAGACCTTCCAGGTCCAGAACGCCGAGGCCGCCCTGTTGCCCGACCGCAACGACGGTCTTGGGCGAGGCGACGCTGTCCATGGGGCTGACCACCAGGGGCGTCTCGAACCGGTAGGCGTCGATCTGCCAGGAGATCGACACTTCCTCCGGGTCTCGGGTTCGCCTGGCCGGCACGATCCCGATCTCATCGAGTTCGTAGGCGCGACGCCCGTTCTTACCCAGCCCGATCTCCACCTGAGCCAACGCTTCGCTTCCCCTCTGACGTGCGGCGCCGGTCGGTCGACCGGCGCGATGACCGCGGACGTGAGTCTATCCGTCCACGGTCACCCTCTCATTTCCCGTTCGTGCTTCAGCGGGCGTTGTAGTTGGGTGCTTCCACCGTCATCTTGATGTCGTGCGGGTGGCTTTCACGCAGGCCGGCGCTGGTGATGCGCATGAGCTGGCCGCGTTCACGCAGTTCGGGCAGGGTGCTGGTGCCCGCGTACCACATGGACTGGTGCAGTCCACCGACGAGCTGGTGGGCGACGGCCGAGAGGGGGCCACGGAAGGGCACTTGACCTTCGATGCCCTCGGGGACGAGCTTGTCCTCGGAGGAGACGTCGGCCTGGGCGTAGCGGTCCTTGGAGAAGGAGCGGCCGCGCATGGCGCCCAGCGACCCCATGCCGCGGTAGGCCTTGAACTGCTTGCCGTTGATGAAGATGAGCTCACCCGGGCTCTCCTCCACACCGGCGAGGAGGCTGCCGAGCATGACGGTGCTCGCGCCGGCGGTGATCGCCTTGGCGATCTCGCCGGAGTACTGGAGGCCGCCGTCGGCGATGAGCGGAACACCGGCCGGGCCGCACGCCTTGGCCGCTTCCAGGATCGCGGTGAGCTGTGGGGCGCCCACACCGGCGACCACCCGGGTGGTGCAGATGGAACCCGGGCCCACGCCGACCTTGACGGCGTCGGCACCGGCGTCGATGAGCAACTGGGCCCCGGCTCGGGTGGCCACGTTGCCGGCGACGATGTCGGCGCGGGAGTTGGCCTTGAGCTTGGCGATCATGTCGGCGAGCCCCGCGGAGTGGCCGTGCGCGGTGTCGACGACGAGGAAGTCGACCCCGGCGTCGACGAGCAGCTTGGCGCGTTCCTCCGCCTCGGTGCCCACGCCGACGGCGCCGCCGACGACGAGACGGCCGTCCGCGTCCTTGGTGGCGTCGGGGAACTGCTCGCTCTTGATGAAGTCCTTGACGGTGATGAGGCCGCGGAGGCGGTTGTCGGCGTCCACCAGCGGAAGCTTCTCGACCTTGTGCTTGCGCAGCAGCCCGAAGGCCTTCTCGCGGCTGACCCCGACCGGCGCGGTGACCAGGTTCTCCGTGGTCATGACCTCGCGTACCAGGCGGGAGCGGTCGTCCTCGAAGCGCATGTCGCGGTTGGTGACGATGCCGACGAGCCTGCCCTGGGCGTCGGTGACCGGGACACCGGAGATCCGGTAGTGGGCGCACAGGCGCTCGACCTCGGCGAGGTCGTCCTCGGGCTGACAGGTGACCGGGTCGGTGACCATGCCGGCCTCGGAGCGCTTGACCAGGTCGATGTGGCCGGCCTGGTCCTCGGCGGAGAGGTTGCGGTGCAGGACCCCGGCGCCGCCTTGGCGGGCCATCGCCACGGCCATGCGGGCCTCGGTGACGGTGTCCATCGCGGCGGACAGCAGCGGGATGCTGAGTTCGATGTTGCGGGACAGGCGGGTGGCGGTGTCCACGTCGCCGGGTTGAAGATCGGAGTAACCCGGTACCAGCAGGACGTCATCGTAGGTCAGCCCCGGCGGGAGCAGTTTGTCCCCGTACTCGCTGTACTCCTGGCTCATGACACAACCTCCGCTGTTGACCGGCAACACCTGCGCGGATCACCCCCGCGTGTCGTCTCATCCTAGGACGTCGTGTCGTGCTCCCCAGGTGGAATGGACTGTTCGCCCCGTCACCACGGCCATGAAGTGCGCAACGTCACGGTCGGCCCGAGAGCGGAGGTCACCGAAGGATCACCGGGACGAAGCGTGGGGGTAACGGCAGTACCCGCGGGAGCGCCTCGGGGGGAGGAAGGTGATGCGGTTCGGGCAGGCTCTCGTGCCCGGCCCGGGCACGCGTCCGTGCTCGATCGAGGCCTTATGGGAGGACGCGGTTCGCCAGGGCCACCTTCCGAAGCCGAGCAATAGCTCGGTGCTGGGCAACCCGTACCGCCCCTGCCGACATTCCAAGAAGATGTCCCGTCTCGTCCGCTGTCAGTCCTGTGATCACCCGCAACACCAGCAGTCTGCGCTGTTGTTCGGGAAGCTCGTCGAGGAGCTCTCTGGCCCGCTGCGCCTCGATGACGCGCACGGCGGCCTCTTCCGGTCCGGGCCCCTCGTCCGGCGGCTCCGGCACGGTGTCGGTGGGGACCGTCTCCACTCGTCCGGCCACTCGAAGGGTGTCGGCGACCTTGTGCGCCGCGATGCCGAACACGAAGGAGGCGAAGGGCCTGCCCCGGTCCTGGTATCTGGGGATCGCCGTGATCAGGGCGATGCAGACCTCCTGCGCGACGTCGTCGGAGTGGTGTGCCAGCCCCGACACCCGCGCCAGCCTGCTGTGGCAGTACCGCACCACCATGGGTCGGATCTCGCGCAGCAGCGAGTCCATCGCCCCGTCGTCCCCCTGAACGGCGAGCGATCCCAGTTGGTTCAAACCCGTTTCGCGCACGTCGGAGGGCGTCCCTGTCCGCTGCGCGGTAACGCCCCCCCGGGCGCCTGCATCCGTCACGTTAGGAATGATGCCCGCATCACGGGACCCAACCACTCCAATCGGCAACTACGGAATGGTCACATTTTGGAAAAATGGCCCGAAATCACCGCAGAGAAGATGCTCTTTCGACCTTCCCCCATGATAGTGAGACCGACCACTCCGAGCCGCTTCAGCGAGCGGGGGCGGGATACCGTGGCGGCCCGCCCCCGCTCGACGTCTCACCCCCTAGTGGGAGTGACCGTCGCCCTCGTCCTCCTCGGGCTTGTCCGCGACCAGCACCTCGGTGGTCAGCAGCATGCCCGCGATGGAAGCGGCGTTCTGAACGGCGGAACGGGTGACCTTGACCGGGTCGAGGATGCCCGCACCGGTCAGGTCGCCGTAGGTGCCCGTGGCGGCGTTGAACCCGTGGCCGATCTCCAGCTCGGAGATCTTGTGGGTCACGACGTAGCCCTCGGCACCGGCGTTCTCCGCGATCCAACGGGCCGGCTCGACCAGCGCGCGACGGACGATGGACACGCCGGTCGCCTCGTCGCCGGTCAGGCCGAGGTCGCCCAGGGCGGTGGAAGCGTGCACCAGGGAGGCGCCGCCACCGGCGACGATGCCCTCCTCGATGGCCGCACGAGTCGCCGAGATGGCGTCCTCCAAGCGGTGCTTCTTCTCCTTGAGCTCGATCTCGGTGGCCGCGCCCACGCTCAGCACCGAGACGCCGCCCGCGAGCTTGGCGAGGCGCTCCTGGAGCTTCTCGCGGTCCCAGTCGGAGTCGCTCGCCTCGATCTCGTTGCGGATCTGGCGGACGCGGTCCTCGACGTCGGCCTGCGCACCGGCACCGTCGACGATGGTCGTGTCGTCCTTGGTGATGGTGATGCGACGGGCGGTGCCCAGCACGTCCAGCTCGGCGTTGTCCAGGCTCAGGCCGACCTCTTCGGAGATGACCTGACCGCCGGTGAGGACGGCGATGTCCTGGAGCATGGCCTTGCGACGCTCACCGAAGCCGGGCGCCTTGACCGCGGCGACGTTGAGCGCACCGCGCATCTTGTTCAGCACCAGGGCGCCCAGGGCGTCGCCCTCGACGTCCTCGGCGATGATCAGCAGCGGCTTCTTGGTCTGGACGACCTTCTCCAGGAGCGGCAGCAGCTCGTTGAGGTTGCCGATCTTGCCCTGGCTGATGAGGATGAGGGCGTCCTCCAGCACCGCCTCCTGGCGGTCCCCGTCCGTGACGAAGTACGGGGAGATGTAGCCCTTGTCGAACTGCAGACCCTCGGTGAAGTCGAGCTCCAGCCCGAACGCCGGGGACTCCTCGACGGTGATGACACCGTCCTTGCCGACCTTGTCGAACGCCTCGGCGATCAGGTCGCCGATCTGGGCGTCCTGGGCCGAGTTGGTCGCCACGTAGGCGATGTCGGAGCGCTCCTTGATCGGAACGGCGCGCTCCAGCAGGGTCTCGGACACCTGCTGGGCGGCGGTGTCGATGCCCTTCTTCAGGGACATCGGGGAGGCACCGGCCGCCACGCTGCGCAGGCCCTCGCGGACCAGCGCCTGGGCCAGCACGGTGGCCGTGGTGGTTCCGTCACCCGCGGCGTCGTTGGTCTTGGTGGCGACCTCCTTGACCAGCTGGGCGCCCAGGTTCTCGTAGGGCTCCTCCAGCTCGATCTCACGGGCGACGGTCACACCGTCGTTCGTGATGGTGGGGGCGCCGAACTTCTTGTCGATGACGACGTTGCGGCCGCGCGGACCGAGCGTCACCTTCACGGCGTCGGCGAGACGGTCCACGCCCCGCTCAAGGGCGCGACGGGCGTCGTCCTCGAACTCCAGGATCTTCGGCATCTGTGGTGTTTCCTCTTACCGTTGTGAGGTCATGTAACGAGGACATCCCGCCCCGCCCGGCTTCGAGGGCCGACCGGTGCGGGATGTCGAGGATCGAACGCCGAGAGCTACTTCTCGACGACCGCGAGGAGGTCGCGGGCGGAGAGCACCAGGTACTCCTCGCCGTCGTACTTGACCTCGGTGCCGCCGTACTTGCTGTACAGAACGACGTCGCCGACGCTGACGTCCAGCGGAATGCGCTTGTCGCCCTCGTCGTCCCAGCGGCCGGGACCCACGGCCAGGACCTCGCCCTCCTGGGGCTTCTCCTTGGCGGTGTCCGGAATGACCAGACCGGAGGCGGTGGTCTGCTCGGCCTCCAGGGTCTTGACCACGACGCGGTCCTCAAGCGGCTTCAGCACGGTCTTGGTGGCGGTCGACACGGTAGTGACCTCCCCCTTCAAGGTTTCGGTGTCCTGAACGGCGGCCCGTGCGGGAGCACGGACCGGCTCTTCGTAAAAGGGGCGACCGCGGCGGCCTGTCGTCGCGGGTGCCAGACCGGCCTCGTCGCGGTTAGCACTCTACCCCCGAGAGTGCCAGAATGGAAATGTGGCGAGGGTCCTGGTCACGGGGGCGGGCTCGCCTTCTCGTCGTGCCCACCGCAGGAGAACCCATGCACCTTCCCGCCTTCTCGGCGCTGCTCACCGACGCGGGACGGGAGGTCCTGGCCGAAGTGGACCCCGCCTCCGCCGCGAAGGATCCCCTGTCGACGGCCTCTCGGCTGCGCGCGAACCCGGCGGTGTCCGCCCTGGCCCCGGACCTTCCCGTGTCCGAACTCGTCAACGCGGTGATGACCCAGGTGGGGTTGCGTGAGCGTGGACGCGCCAAGTTCGGGGAGCGCGCGACGCGGATGTTCTTCACCCCCGACGGCCTGGAGCAGTCGACCCGGGCCTCGATCGCGGCCCACCGCGCCGAACGGGTCGCCGAGGTGGCCGGTTCCGTCCTGAACGGTGGCCCGGCGGGCGACCTGTGCTGCGGCGTGGGAGCCGACCTGTTGGCCCTGGCCGAGGTGGGGGTTCCGGTGGAGGGGGTGGACGCCGACCCCCTCACGGTGGCGGTGGCCCGCGCCAACATCGAGGCCTTGGGCCTGTCCGATCACGCCGATGTGCGCGAGGGCGACGTGAACGAGGTGGCCCCCGGCGCCCATCCCCTGTTGTTCTGTGACCCGGCCCGCCGCGGGGGCCGGGGTCGGGTGTTCGACCCGGCGTCCTATTCACCCCCGTGGGACGTGGCCACCGCCCTGGCCGAGGCCGCGGGCGCGGCCTGTCTGAAGGCGGCGCCGGGCATCCCGCACGAGGCCCTGTCCCCCGCGGCCGCCGTGGAGTGGATCTCGGTGGACGGCGAACTGAAGGAGACGGCCCTGTGGTTCGGCGCGCTCGCGGAGGGGCCTCGGCGCCGCGCCACGGTGCTGCACGAGCGGCCCGGGCTGTTGGCGAGCGAGGGTTCCGTCGCGCGTCTGGACGCCGTCCCAGACCTGGGGCCCGCTCCGGTGTCGGCGGCGCGACGCTATCTCTACGACCCGGACCCGGCGGTGGTGCGTTCGCACCTGGTGGCCGAGGCCGCGGCCAAGGTGGACGGGGCCCTGTTGGACGAGCGGATCGCCTACTTCACCTCGGACCGGGTCGAGGTCTCACCGCTGTGGCGGGTGCTGGAGATCGTGGAGTGCGCGCCGTTCTCGGCCAAGAGACTTCGCGCTTCGGTGCGGGCCCACCGGGCCGGAACGATAACGATCAAGAAACGGGGATCGGCCGTGGACACGGAGAGGCTTCGGCGCGATCTGAAGGCGTCCGGTCCGGAGAAGATGACCATCGCCCTCACCCGAATCGGCGAAAAACCCTTCTACCTGCTGTGTCGCGAAATCGGGACGCCATAGAAGCCCCTCGACTTTCGAGGAAAAAGCCCGCACGTAACTCGAACCACCGGGCGCGAACCATATCGTTACCTCACATAACGACATCTTTCATGGACCCCCCTGGTTACGCCGGGTGATGTCGTTAAACTGGCCCCCGCCGTACTCTTCCCCTTTCTCATGGGCCCACCCGGACCGGCACAGCGCCCACACCCCCAATGTGTACGCACAGTCACGCTTTCGTCACGTTGAGGCCTAGTCGGCGCGTCACGCCGCCCATCCGGGGACCATCGAGAACCCGTCCTCCCGGAAACCTCCACCGTCCGAAGCACCGGGCGAGGGCGGGAGCGCCAGAACCATAAGGAGCACCTCGGTGGAACAGACCAATCACAACTTCCTCAACGGCGGGGGGCAGTCCGGTGTCTCCGACCGGATGCGCGACCTCCTCTCCCAGGCAGCCCAGGAACACGTCTCCGAGCAGAAGTCCCAGGGGGCCGTCAGCGAGGAGATGCGCCAGCGCCTCGAAGGCATGGAGTGGCTGCTGCGCGAGCTGCGCGAACGCGAGCTCACCTCACTCGCCGAGTCGATCACCGCGGTCGACGGTCGGATCGACGACTTCCTGGCCCGTCCGCCGGAGTGGGCCGAGGCCCTCGCCGAGCACATCGAGGTTCTCGGTCAACAGGTCAAGCCCCTGTCGGACATGCCCTCCCTACGGGCCGACACCCACCGCATCGCCGGCCACCTCGACACCGCGCTGACCCGTCTGCAGCGCATGGCCGAGACCGGGACCCGGACCGCGGAGCAGGTGGTGGAGGTCGGCGAGCGCGTCACCGCGCTTGGCGAGACCTTCGGCACCCGTCTGGACGCCCTCGACACCGCCCTGGAGACCCTCAACGGGCGCACCGAGGCCATCGAGACCGCGCTCGCCACCTTGGACACCACTCTCGGGGAGCGTCACGAGGAGCTGGCCGGCAGGTTCGTGGAGGGCAAGGACGCCCTGGGCGAGGCGGTCGAGCAGACCCGCGAGGCCGTCCGGGAGAGCCGCGCCGAGCTCAACACCACCCTCGCCGACCGCACCGCCGAACTGCGCACCCTCGTCGATGAGAGCGCCTCTCAGCAGAACGAGACCCTGCTGGCCCGCCTGCAGGAGAACACCGGCGAGCTGGGCGAGCGCCACAAGGAACTGGCCGAGGGGCTCAAGTCCCTCGCCACGACCTCCCAGGAGCGGCACGAGGCCCTCACCGGCAAATTCACCGAGAGCGTGGGTCACCTAAGCACCCAGGCCGAGGAGAACCACGCCGAGGCCACCGCCGCCGTCGCCGACCTCACCGGCACGCTCACCAAGCTGCGGGAGAACCACGAGTCCTCCCTCACCGACCTGCGCACACACCTGCGTCAGCGACTGTCGGAGCTGGACGAGCAGATCGAGCTGGGCCGGACCGAGACCCGCGAGCACGCCGAGGCGACCGCCGAGAGCCTGCGCGAGTCCGTCACCGAGCGCGCCGACGCCCTCGCCACCAAGGTCGCCCAGGACACCGAGAAGACCGCCACGGACCTGGCCGAGCTGAGCACCTCCATCCAGGAGGCGCACGAGCGGCTCACCTCGGAGAGCGAGGAGCGCCACCAGACGCTCACCGAAACCCTCACCGAGCAGACCCAGAGCCACCGAAGCGCGCTCGACGAGCGGCTGGAGCGGCATCGTGAGGCCCTCAACGGCAAGGTGGACACCCACCTGTCGCAGATCACCGGCAAGGTCGACCACGAGCTGGGTCGGCTCACCGACCGGTTCGACACCTTCGAGGGACACTTCGAGGGCAGCTTCGAGAGCGTCGAGGGCAAGATCGACCGCGTCGACGGCCGGATGGACGGCGTCAACGGTCGCCTGGACGGCATCGACGGCCGGGTCAACGGTGTCGAGGGCAAGTTCGAGGGCGTCAGCGGTCACTTCGAGGGGGTCGACGGCCGGATGGAGGCCATCGACGACCGGTTGGAGGCGCTCAACCAGCGACTCAACCAGCTCCCCCAGACCCTGGAGGTCAGCGAGCTGCACCGGCGTCTGACCGAGCTGGTGGACCGTCCGCAGCCGGACCACTCCGACAAGCTCGACGAGATCGACGCGCACGTCACCTCGGCGGTGGACCCGGTCCTGCGCGAACTCAAGCAGCGTCCCGACCGGCACGAGTTCGAGGAGACCGTCACCGAGGCGGTGGAGAACTCGCACGACGACATCACCAAGCGATTCTCCTCCCTGGAGGAAACGGTTCTGGCGCTGGCCGAAGCACTTCTGCGCCCGGGCCGTGACGGCAAGAAGAAGCGTCGCGGCGACGACGAGGACGACGACTAGGTCGCCGTTCGACTCACGGCGGGCGAGTCGGGGCCCGGAGCACTATCGCTCCGGGCCCCTTTCGTGTTCCACCCGGTCTGCTCCGGGGAGCGGAAGGCGTTGACCCTGCGCCGCGAGTGAACGATCATCCCAGGTGAAAACGGATGTGAATAGAAAAAATAACTTTCCAGAATAACCCTTATAAGGAAATGGCGAAACTCGCCCGAAAAAGAAATGAAATTAGTTTACTTGATGCCAGGGTTGCGCAAGTTCCCGCCATTTTTACCTTGTGGGATCGAATCCTTTATTGTTACGCTTAAAGGCAATGGTGGAACATTACGTCATTGCCTCGAACGCGTTTTTCGCAAAACGAAAGGAGTGCGTCATGGCCGACAGCCTGCAAATGATCTGTCACATCAACAACCGGACCAACCAGACCCTCAAGTTCCAGTCGGAACACCTGGTCTGGGGGAAGTGGACGGACTCCCCCAACCAGTACCCGGTCGACGTCCCGGCCAAGGAGAGCGTCCTGGCCTTCCGTTCCAGCGGCAGGTCGAACACCTCATCCGGGACCGAGGGCTACGTGGTCTACCAGATCGGGGACGAGACGGAGACCACCGTGACCATCTACTGGGACGTGCCCTGGGTCGCGGGATCGAGCAACAAGGTCACCACCAAGACCTCCCACCAGGACATCGCCGCCTCCATCGAGGGCTTCGCGGGGAGCGGCAGGGTCGAAGACGTCATCGTGAAGGTCGTCGACGGCCGTTGAACCCGATGACCACGGCCGACATGACGGGCCCCGACGGACACGCTCCGCCGGGGCCCGCTTCTCCGCTGTCAGGGAGTCAGGGAGTCAGGACGATCTTGCCGAAGAGGTCGCCCTCGGCCATCGCCCGGAACCCCTCCTTCGCGTCCTTGAGCGGCAGCACCCGGTCGATCCGGGGCCGGACGCCGGTGCGCACGCACATCTCGACCAGGGCCCGGAGCTCCTCCTTGGTGCCCATCGTGGAACCCAGCACGCGCAACTGCAGGAAGAACATCCTGGTCAGTTCGGCGGACGGGGCGTCACCGCTGGTGGCCCCACAGGTGATGACGGCACCACCCGGCTTGAGGGACAGGATGGAGTGCTTCCACGTGGCCTGCCCCACCGAGTCGAACACCACGTCCACCTTCTCCGGCAGACGCTCCCCCGAGGGCACCGCCGCGTAGGCCCCCAGTTCCATGGCCTTGGCGCGTTTGGTCTCGTCCCTACCGGTCACGTACACCCGGTGGCCCACCCGCGCGGCCAGGGTGATGAGCGCGCCGGAGACCCCACCTCCGGCACCCTGCACCAACACGGTCGACCCGGGCCGTAGATCGGCCTTGCCGAACAACATGCTGTAGGCGGTCAGCCAGGCCGTGGGCAGGCACGCGGCCTCCTCGAAGGACAGCTCAGGCGGCTTGGGGAGAAGGTTCTCCTTCGGCACCAGGACCTTCTCGGCGAGGGTGCCGTCGTGGACCTCGGACAGCAGGGAGAAGCGCGGCGATCTGCCGGGCACGGGAGGCTCGGTCACCACACCGTGCACGATGACCTCGTTGCCGTCCTCGTCGATCCCGGCGGCGTCCCCGCCCAGGATCATCGGAAGCCGTTCCTCCTTGAGGGCGACCCCGCGCAGGCTCCAGACGTCGTGGTGGTTGAGCGAGGCGGCCTTGACCCGAACGGTCGTCCACCCCTCCCGGGGTTCGGGGTCGGGACGCTCACCGAGGTCCAGCCCGGAAAGGGGGTCGTCGAAGGATATGCGTGCTGCGGTGATGGCGAACATACCCGTACCCAACCACGCCGGCCGAGCCCGGTTCCAGCCTCGGTTCACACCGCCAGTGGGGACCCCACCGGTAGTGAGGTGTCCGTGGCCAGGGCCAGGGACGACGGCGGCAGGCCCGCCTTCACCACCTCGGCGCCCAAAGCGGCGATCATCGCCCCGTTGTCGGTGCACAGCCTGGGTCGCGGCACCCGCAGCTCGATCCCGGCCTCGGCGCAACGCTGCTCGGCCAGGGCGCGCAGCGCCGAGTTGGCCGCCACGCCACCGCTGATGACCAGGGTGCGCACTCCGTGCTCCATACAGGCGTCCACGGCCTTGCGGGTGAGCACGTCCACGACCGACTCCTGGAAGGCGGCGGCGATGTCGGCGACCACCAGGGGCTCGCCCCGACGGTCGGCGTCCTCGACATGGCGGGCCACGGCGGTCTTCAGCCCGGAGAAGGAGAAGTCGTAGGTGCCATCGCCCCACTTGCCACGCGGGAACCGGATCGCCTTGGGGTCGCCGCGCTGGGCGGCCTGGTCGATGGGCGGTCCACCCGGGTAGGGCAGCTCCAGTAGCCGGGCCACCTTGTCGTAGGCCTCACCCGCGGCGTCGTCGACGGTGTCGCCGAGCGAGACCACGTCGGTGGCCAGGTCGTTGACCAGCAACAACGATGTGTGTCCACCCGAGACCAGCAAGGCGATGGACGGCTTGGGCAGCGGACCGTGCTCCAGCTGGTCCACGGCCACGTGGCCGACCAGGTGGTTGACGCCGTACAGCGGTTTGCCGAGCGCCATGGCGTAGGCCTTGGCGGCGGACACCCCCACCAGCAGGGCTCCGGCCAGACCGGGGCCCGCGGTGACGGCGATCGCGTCGACGTCGGAGAGGGACACCCCCGCGTTGTCCAGGGCGCGGTGCACCGTGGGGGTCATGGCCTCCAGGTGGGCGCGGCTGGCCACCTCGGGTACCACTCCACCGAAGCGCACGTGCTGGTCGACGCTGGAGGCCACCGAGTCACCGAGCAGTTCACAGCCGCGCACCAGCGCCACACCGGTCTCGTCGCAGGACGACTCGATCCCCAGGATCAACGGCTCACTCATCGGTGGTTCCCTCCTGAGCGATACGCCGCATGACGATGGCGTCCGCTCCCTTGTAGTAGCCGCGCCGAACGCCGAGTTCGACGAAACCGAAACGTCGGTACAGGTCCTGGGCGCGTGGGTTGTCCGAACGCACCTCCAGGAACGTGTGGGTGACGCCGCGCGCCGCCCCTTGGTCGAGGAGTTCGGTGAGCAGCGCCCGCCCGATGCCCCTCCCCCAGGCCTCCTCGGCCACGGCCATGGTCTGCACGTCGCCCTCGGGTGGGACGAAGCGCAGTCCGGCGTAGCCGACGAGGGCGCCGGCGGACACGGCCACGACGTAGTGGCGGGTGGCGGTCTCGGCGAGTTCGTCGCGGAGCATGCCCTCGCTCCAGGCGTCGTGCGGGAACAGGCGTCGTTCCAGTTCCATGACGGCGGGAACGTCCTCGTCGGTCATGGGACGCAGGGTCGGTCGGGCCCTCACTTCACCCACTGGCGGACCTTCTTCGGCGCGCTCGGTTCGACGGCGTCGGGCCGGCGCAGGTAGAGGGGGCCTGGTTCGGGGAGCTTCTCACCACGGTGCAGACGCGACAGGGCGAGTTCGGCCATGGCGGCGGCGTCCGGCAGGTACGGTTCCGCGGCCGGGGAGTCGAGCGCCTCGGTGTACATGCGGGCGCCGTCACCGACCAGGGGCAGCCCCTCGGTGTCGATCTCGGCGGGCCGGTCGACCCGCACCTCGCCCACCCGGGTGAGGTGGTCGTCGTAGCGCGCCCAGAACACCTCCTTGCGGCGGGCGTCGGTCATCGCGAGGAAGGGTTCGGTGCGCTTGGTCGCGAAGGCCAGGGCGTCCAGGGTGGTCATCCCGTGGCAGGGGATCCCGAGCGCGTCGGCGAGGGCGTGCCCGGTGGCCAGGCCGACCCGGAGGCCGGTGTAGGGGCCGGGGCCCACCCCCACCACGATCTGGTCGAGGTCGGCCGGTTCGAGCCCGGACTCGGTGAGCACACCACGCACCGTCGGGGTGAGGAGTTCACCGTGGCGTCGGGCGTCCACCGAACTCGCGCTCGCGCGGAGGGTGAAGGCGCCCTCGTCGTCGGTCTCGCCGACGGCTGCGGTGACCGCCGAGGTGGCGGTGTCGAAGGCCAGGAGCAACACGGGTGTTCCGCCTATCCGCGCCCGGCCGTGGTGCCGGGCAGTTCGATGTCGGTCCACCGGGCGCCGACCGGGCGCAGGTGGACGGTGCGGGTGTCGTCGGGGTGGCGTTCGATCCGAATCTCCAGCCGGTCGTCGGCCAGGCCCTCGGCCACGCCCTCGCCCCACTCCACGACGGTGACGGACTCCGGGAGGGTCATGTCCAGGTCGATGTCGTCGATCTCCTCGGAGCCGCCGAGCCGGTAGGCGTCCACGTGCACGAGGGCGGGTCCGCCGCTCAGGGAGGGGTGGATCCGGGAGATGACGAAGGTGGGCGAGGTGACCGATCCTCGTACGTCCAGGCCCTGGCCCAGGCCCTGGGTGAAGGTGGTCTTACCCGCGCCCAGGGGACCGGAGAGGATGAGCAGGTCTCCGGGGCGGGTGAGCGCGGCGAGGTCACGGCCCAGGGCGCGCATGGCGTCGTCGGTGGCGGCGGTGACCGCGTGGACGTGGGGCACGCCGTTGGTGGTGGCAGTGGTGTTGGTCATCGGGCTCGCAGCTGGTTCCGGTTGTGGTTTCGGTCGGCCGTGGAGGCACGCCGGATTTCCCTCTTCACCCAGGTTAGGCGGGACAGGAGGTAGCGGTGACCGATTTCGGCGAGTGGGTCACGCCCCGCCGACGTACTCGCGGGGCACGCGCACACCGATCCGCGTGACGATCTCGTACGGGATGGTGTCCAGGACCTCTGCCCACTCCTGAGCGGTGGGGACGTTCGGGTGCTCGTCCGGGTCGCCGAACAGTACCGCGTACTCACCCGGGGCCACGGGGTCGTTCTCGACATCGACAACGAACTGGTCCATGCAGACTGTTCCCGCGATGGTGCGGCGACGTCCGCCCAGGAGCACCGGGCCCTTGTTGGTGGCGGCCCGGGGGACGCCGTCGGCGTAGCCCAGCGGCACGAGTGCCAGGGAGGTCTCGTGTTCGGTGAGGTAACGGTGTCCGTAGGAGACGCCGCTGCCGGCGGGGACCCGCTTGGTGAGCGCGACCTTGGATTCGAGGGTCATCGCGGGCCGCAATCCGGGCACGTCGAAATCCGGAATCGGGCACAGTCCATAACTCGCGATTCCGCCGCGGACGAGGTCGAATCGGGCCTCGGGCAGGGTCAGCAGCGCGGCCGAGTTGGCGATGTGCCGTACCTGCGGCTCCAACCCCGCCTTCTCGGCGATGTCGAGGGACCTGTGGAACACGTCCAGCTGCGCGCGGATCGAGGGGTGTCCGATCTCGTCGGCGCAGGCGAAGTGCGACCACACCCCGCTGACCTTGATGAACCCCTCCTCCTCGGCGCGGGCCGCGGCCTCGACCACCGATTCCCAGTCCTCGGGGGACACACCACCGCGGTTGAGTCCGGTGTCGGTCTTGAGCTGGACACGGGCCGTCCGCCCCAGACGCCGGGCCTCGGCGATCACCTCGTCCAGCACGCCCCGGTCGCTGACGCCCAGGTCGATGTCGGCCTCGATGGCCTCGCCCACGGGCTCCCCCGGCGGGATGATCCAGGACATGACGGGGACGGTGATCCCGGCCCGACGCAGTTCCAGACCCTCCTTGATCAGCGCGGTGCCCAGCCAGGACGCGCCGCCGGCGAGGAGGGCGCGGGCCGCGGGCACCATGCCGTGCCCGTACCCGTCGGCCTTGACCACACCCATGAGCGGTGTTCCACCGGCCCGCTCGCGGAGCAGACGTGCGTTGGAGGTGATCGCGTCCAGGTTGACGCGGGCGTGCGCGAAAGGAGCCATACCCACAGTGTTCCACGCTCTGGTTAGGTCAGGGAGCTGCGGGTATGTGGGCTACGACCGACTTACGGCCCTATTCCAGGGATATCGGTATGAACGAAAACGGAAGTGAACGAGCCGTCAATGTCAGCCGGCTCTGGTCGGGTGGCCTGGCCACCGCGGTGGTCGCCGCCCTGGTGATCTTCGCGGGGACCCTGGTCGTCCGCGGAGTCTTCGGCGTCCCGGTCCTGGCACCGGAGGACGCCGGTTACCTGGGTGACGCGGGGACGGTGGGCTACGCACTGGTGGCGGGTCTGGTCGCACTGCTCGCGACCGCCCTGCTGTACATGCTGTTGCTGTCGGCGCCACGCGCGCTCTCGTTCTTCGGCTGGATCATGGGTCTGGCCACGGCCATCGCGGCCTTCACGCCCTTCACCCAGGGCGCTGAACTCTCCAGTCAGGTCTTCACCGGCCTGGTCAACCTGATCTGCGGTATCGCCATCGCCTCGCTGTTGCGCGGCGTGGGCCGCAGCGCCATCATCAGCCGGGTTCCGGCCACCCCCGACGAGCGTCCCGGTCGGGCCCTGCGACACGAGGGCATCCTGCCCGACGTGAACCAGCGTGAGTACGACCCCGCTCGCTACCACGCGATGGAAGAGGACGCCGAGTACGACGAGGCACGTGCCCGAGCCGAGCTTCAAAAGGCCGAAGAGGAACGTGCTCGCCGAGATGTCTGACCGGACACGCCGACGACGAGACGAAGACGCCACCAAGAATGGGACGGGACCTGGACGCCAGGTCCCGTCCCCCTTTCGTGCGCCCGTGCCCCAGGGGCCCGGGGAGGGGCCGATAACGTATGGGTCGCCCTGAATCCCCCGTGGAGGAGCCCCCGGTTGAGTCGTGACGTGATCGCCCTGTTGGCGCGGAGCCCCGGCCGTCGTTCGTTGCTGGAGGCCCTGGCCGCGGTCGATCCGGCGTTGCGGATCCGGTTGGTGGCCGAGGGCACCGTGGTGGAGCTGCGCGAGGACTCCGGGCGGTTGGTGCTCGCCGTGCAGTCCGGGCAGAGGTTGGCCACCTCGTCCGAGGCCGACCGCCTGCTGGGCCGGGGCCTCGCCGACGAGCTTCCCGCGCAGCCGCTGTGGGTGGAGGCGAGGGGCACCGAGTTGGAGGACGTGGACACGTCGGCGTTGGCCCGCCGTTTCACCGAAGCCCTGGTCGAAAGACATGGCGGGGTCGTGTGGGAACCGGAGTCGCGGCTTGTGCGGGAACCCCACCTGCTCGGGGGCACCGACCATCCGGCGGTGAGCGCGGTGACCGAGCGACACGCGGTGCTGGTGCAGGACCGCCCGATCGTGTCGCTGTCCGGCTGGTTGGTGGACGCCCTGGCCCGGTACGGGCGCGAGGGCCTCGGGTTGCAGGTGGTCACCCCCTCCGACAGTGTGCTCACGCACGCCCTGCGCGGGCTCTTGGGCGACCCGAACGCCACCTGGGTGGTGCGTACCGACGACGGCCACCACTACGACGGTTTCAACGGTCTCCCGCTGGTGTGGCGGGACGACGTGGGTTATGTCCCCGACTCTCGGATGCGGGCGGCGGACGGCCCCCACCCGGACTTTCGAGCACGACAGCAACACGTCACCGGCTCCCACCTGCACGTGGACCTGCAGATGGACCACCCCGCCTCCGACGAGCCGGAGCTGGGAGGGGTGGTGGAACTGCTCGCCGAACGGCTCGGCGGAGCCCCGCCCGCGGTGTGGGGCGTGGCCGAACCGCTCTCCCGCGAGTGGGACACCGTCGACCTCACCACCCTGGCCCGGGGGCGCGCCCCCGGTGAGACCACCGCCCTCTTCCACGGCCCGCACGGAGCCGAACCCGTGTTCGGTGGGCGTTGGCGGGTCTCCCCCATCACCTCCGGGGTGCGCGAGAGCGTGCGTTTCACGGTCGCGACGGAGGACGAACCGGATCTGGAGGCGCTGGAGCCGCTGGTGCGGGAACTGGCCGAGCGTGACGGGCTGCGGTCCATGACCGTGCGACGCGCGATGGGTCGTACCGACCTGCTCCAGCCACCGCGCTGGGCCGGCGTGCCGATCCCGGTGGGACTGGCGGTGGGCGCCGAGGGCGTGTTGGCGGTCGGCAGGTCGAGCGCGCTGGCCGCCCCGGTTCGCGGCGAGGCGTTCGGCCCGCCGATGACCCCGGTGGTCTGGTACCGGATCGGGGACGGGGTGGAGCCGGACGCGTGGCGCCGGTTCCGGTCGCTGATGCGGCACCTGCGGCCCCCGGGCTCCCAGCCGGGTCGCCGGTGACCGTCAGGCGCCCATGACCAGGGTCTGGGCGTGACGGGCGCTGAGACAGTGGTCGATGACCATGACGGCCGCACCGATGACGCCGGCGCTCTCCCCGGCCTTGGAGGAGACGATGCTGAGGTTCTCGGTGGCCAGCGGCAGTGACCGCTGGTAGATGATCTCGCGGGCCCCGGCGAGGAGGTGGTCTCCGGCCAGGGCCAGCGCGCCGCCGATGACGATCACGGACGGGTTGAACATGTTGACCGCGGCGGCCAGGACCTCGCCGATGTCGCGACCCGCCTGACGTAGGGCGCGCAGGGCGGGGACGGACCCGTTCCGGGACAGTTCCACCACCTGGCGCGCACCCGTGGCGGGGACCCCGGCGGAGGTGAGCACCTCGGCGAGGGCGTGTCCGCTGGCGACCGCTTCGAGACAGCCGGTGTTGCCGCAACGGCAGGGCCGTTGTTCGCCGTTGGGGACGTGGATGTGTCCCATGTCGCCGGCCGCGCCTTGGGCCCCGCGGTAGACGCGGCCCTCGCTGATGATGCCGCAGCCGATACCGGTGGCGACCTTGACGAACATCAGGTGTCCGGCGCCGGGCCAGGCGACGTGGTGTTCGCCCAGGGCCATGATGTTGACGTCGTTGTCGACCAGCACGGGTCGTCGGATCGAGGCGCTGACGTGTCCGGCCACGTCGAAGTCGTCCCAGCCGGGCATGATCGGCGGGTTGACGGCGCGTCCCGTGGAGTGTTCGACCGGTCCGGGCAGGCCGATGCCCACACCGAGGAGTTCGTCGGCGTCGCGGTCGGCGGTGTCCAGTAGGGCGAGGCCGTGTTCGACGACCCAGTCCAGGACGGGTTCGGGCCCCAGGGCGATGTCGAGGTCGGCGCGGTCCTCGGCCAGGACGGTGCCGGACATGTCGGTGAGGGCCAGACGCGCGTGGGTGGCGCCGAGGTCGGCGGCCAGGACCACTCGCGCCTCGGGTCGGAACGAGAAGGTCGTGGGCGGGCGACCGCCGGTGGAGACCGCTTCTCCCGCGGGACCGATGAGTCCACTGGCCAGGAGCGCGTCGACGCGTTGGGTGACGGTGGAGCGGGCCAATCCGGTGACGGTGGCCAGTTCGGAGCGGGTGCGGGGGCGGCCGTCGCGCAGCAGCCGGAGCAGGGTCCCGGCGCCGGGTGCGGCCGTGGTGAGCGCGTCTTCCGTCATGCGAACAGTGAATCACAGGATCTATTGATTTCCTGTCAGCCAACTAATTTGTCCAGATCCGGCAACTTATGCTTGACCGTCGACATAAGTCCGACGTAACGTCCCAGACATGTCAGTGAAGAAGGTCACAAGTTCGGACGCCCCCTCGTCCGGACCGGCCATCCCCCAGGCCTACCGAGCGGCGATCGTCGGCACCGGCTTCATGGGACGGGTCCACTCCCACGCCGTCCGCGCCAACGGCGGCGAGGTCGTCGGGGTCGCCGGTTCCTCCCACGCCAAGGCGGAACGGTTCCGCGCCGAGCACGGCATCGCCCGGGCCCACGCCGACGCCCTCGACCTCATCCACAGCCCCGACGTGGACGTGGTGCACGTGTGCACCCCCAACCACCTGCACGCTCCACTCTCCCTGGCCGCCTTGGCCGCCGGAAAGCACGTGGTGTGCGAGAAGCCCCTGGCCACCGACGCCGACACCGCCCGCGAGCTCACCCGCGCCGCCTCCGCGGCGGGCCGGGTCGCCGTGGTGCCCTTCGTCTATCGCTTCCATCCCATGGCGCGCGAGGCCCGCGCGCGCGTGGCCTCCGGTTCCATCGGCCGGGTCGGTCTGGCCCATGGCGGCTACCTACAGGACTGGCTCCTCCACCCCGAGGAGAGCAACTGGCGGGTCGACCCCGAGCTCGGCGGGCCCACCCGGGCCTTCGGCGACATCGGCTCGCACTGGTGCGACATGCTCGAATTCGTCACCGGCGACCGCATCACCGAGGTCAGCGCCCAGGTCTCCCGGATCACCGACACCCGCGGGGAGAACGGCGGCCGGCCCGTCACCACGGAGGACCTGGTGTCCTTCCAGTTCGCCACCGGGGGCGGGGCCGTGGGCAACGCCGTGATCAGCCAGGTCTCCCCGGGCCGGAAGAACCAGTTGGTGTTGGAGGTCTCCGGGACGAAGGGTTCGCTGCGCTTCGACCAGGAACACCCCGAGACCCTGTGGGAGGGCGGGCGCGGCCGGACCGGGATCATCTCCCGGGACGACCCCGAACTCAGCTCCCAGGCCGCGCGTCTGGTCACCCTGCCCGTCGGCCACCCGCAGGGCTACCAGGACTGCTTCAACGCTCTGGTCCACGACACCGGGGCGGCGATCGCCGGAGACGAACCGGACGGCCTTCCGGTGTTCGCCGACGGTCTGCGCGCGGCAGCGATCGCCGAGTCCGTGCTGCTCTCGGCCGCGGAACGTCGCTGGGTCGACGTCCCCGCCATAGAAGAGGTGGAACCGGTATGACCGGCGCGCCCCTGCTCAGGATGACCGGCATCGGCAAGTCCTTCCTGGGCGTGCGCGTCCTGCACGGGGTCGACCTGGAGCTGCGCGCCGGCGAACTGCACGCGTTGGTCGGGGAGAACGGCGCGGGCAAGTCCACGCTCATGAAGGTGCTGGCGGGGGTGCACAGGGCCGACACCGGCCGGATCGAACTCGACGGCGCGGAGGTCTCCTTCGAGCACCCCGTCAGGGCCCAGCGCGCCGGGGTCTCCACCGTCTTCCAGGAGTTCAACCTGCTCCCGGAGCGCACGGTCGCCCAGAACGTGTTCCTCGGGCGGGAGACCCGCACCCGGGGCATGGTGGACGATCGGGCGATGGAGAGCGCCACCGCCGAACTCCTGGCCGACCTCGGGTTGGCGGGCATCGCCCCCTGGTCGAAGGTGCGGCACCTGTCGGTGGCCGAGCAGCAGGTGGTGGAGATCGTCAAGGCGCTCTCCCACGACGCACGCGTCATCTCGATGGACGAGCCGACCGCCGCCCTGGCCGACCACGAGGTCGAGGTCCTCTACCGGATCATCGCCCGGCTGCGGGAGCGCGGTGTGGGCATCCTCTACGTCTCGCACCGGTTGAAGGAGATCTTCGACCTGGCCGACACCATCACCGTGCTCAAGGACGGTCACCTGGTGGACACGATGGTGGCCGCCGACACCCGACCCGCGGAGCTGGTCCGCAAGATGGTGGGCCGGCCGGTCTCCTCCGTCTTCCCCGAACCCCTCGGACCCCACGGAGAACACGTGGGCGAGGTGCGCCTGTCGGTGTCCGGCGCGGGGAACACCCGACTGGACGGGATCGACCTGGAGGTACGCGGCGGCGAGATCGTCGGGCTGGCCGGGCTCCAGGGCAGCGGCCGCACCGAGATCGCGCACGGGCTCTTCGGCGTCGACCGGTTCACCCGAGGTGAGGTCCACGTCGACGGACGTCGGATCGACCCGCGTTCACCCAGGCAGGCGGTACGCGCCGGCCTGGCGTTGGTCACCGAGGATCGCAAGAGCCAGGGCCTACTGCTCGATCAGTCCGTCCTGGCCAACGCCCGCCTGGTGCTCGACGCCGTGCTGCCGTTCGGTTCGGGGCGGCGCGCCCGGCGGATCCCGGGCATCCTCTCCTCCCTGGAGCTGGTCGCCCGCGGCGGCCACGGGCAGGAGGTCCGGTTCCTGTCCGGCGGAAACCAACAGAAGGTGGTTCTGGCCAAGTGGCTGGCCACCGACCCCGGCGTCATGATCCTGGACGAACCCACGCGCGGGATCGACGTGGGCGCCAAACAGGCCGTGTACTCCCTGATGCGCGAACTCGCCGCCGCCGGGGTGGCGATCCTGCTCATATCCTCCGAGCTGCCCGAGCTCATCGGGATGTCCGACCGTCTCGTCGTGCTCGACGACGGCCGGGTGGCCGGCGAACTTCCGGGTGGTTCCAGCGAGGAGACCGTGATGGCCCTGGCCACCGGTGCCTCCGTACACCGTGAGGAGGCCGCCCCGTGACCCGAGTCGTCTCCGCTTCGAGGAACCTGCGCGCCCGTACCGGCACCACCGGCCTGGTCTACCTCGCCCTGGTGATCGTGCTGGTGGGCGGTGCCCTGTTCGTGGCCCTCCGCGGCGGCAACCTGTTCACCGCGGCCAACACGGTGGACCTGTTCACCCGGTCCAGTCTGCTGGGGTTCCTCGCCATCGGGCAGACCCTGGTGATCCTGTGTCGTTCCCTCGACCTGTCGGTGGGGTACGTGACGGCGCTGTCCACCATGGTCGCCGCGATCACGATGGCGGGAGACCCCTCCCGCATCGTCCTCGGCATCGGGGCCACCTTGGGCCTGGCCGCGTTGATCGGCCTGGTCAACGGGCTCATCATCACCAAGCTGAGGGTCAACCCGTTCATCGCCACCCTGGGCATGGGGCTGATCATCAAGGGCTACCTGGACACTCGTTTCCAGGGTCCCGGCGGGTCGATCCCGGCCGAGTTCCAGATGTTCGGTCTCTCCAGGGTCGGCGTCCTGCCGGTCTCCACACTGGTGATGTTGGCGCTGGCCGTGGCCGTGATCCTGTTCCTGCGTCGCACCCGGACCGGTTTCCACATGTACGCCGTGGGCGGTGACGCCGAGGTGGCGCGCCTGTCGGGGATCCGCCCCGAGCTGCCGGTGATCATCGCGCACGTGCTGTGCTCCATGACGGCCGGCGTCGCCGGTCTGCTGCTGGCCTCGCGCTTCGGCACCGGCAACACGCTGGTGTACGGCAACGGCTACGAGCTGGAGGCCATCGCCGCGGTCGTACTGGGCGGGACGTACCTGTTGGGCGGGCGCGGCGGCGTCGCCGGGACCGTCGCGGGCGTGTTCATCCTCGCCACCCTCGACACGGTCTTCAACACCCTGTCCGTCGACCCGTTCGTCAAGGACGTACTGCGCGGCGCCATCGTCATCGCCGCAGTGGCCATCTACGCCCGTGGGCAGCACGCCCGGACGGCCGTCCGCCTCCGTTTCCCCTCCGGCGGCGCACCACCCTCGGCGGGCGGTCCCCCGGATCCCCCGACTTCACCACCGGAAGCGGAACCCGCGGCCCGGGGAGGTACCCGATGACCGAACCGACGACCGCCCGCGCCCGCTTCCTGTCCACCCTGCGCGGTGGTACCGGGACCGTGTCCGTGCTGCTGGTGCTGATCTTCGTGGTCATCGCCACCCAGAACCCGTCGTTCTTCGAGGGGCCGCCGCTGATGGCGTTCGCGAAGAAGGCGGCCCCGCTGGTCGTCCTCGCGATCGGCCAGTACCTGGTGATCGTCTCCGGTGAGTTCGACCTGTCGGTGGGTTCGCTGGTCGGCGCCCAGGTGGTGATCGCCGCGCGCCTCATCGACGGCGACGAGGCGATGACCTACCCGGTGATCGGGCTGATGCTGCTCTTCGGTCTGTTGGTGGGTCTGGTCAACGGCCTGGTCACCACCCTGCTGAAGGTCCCGTCGATCATCACCACCCTCGGCACGATGCTGATCCTGTTCGGCGCCGTGCGCTACTGGACCGGAGGCGCGCCCACCGGAGCCCTGTCGGAGGGCTTCCGTGTGTTCGGCCGACACGGTCTGGAGGGTGTCCCGGTGCTGGGACAGCTCCCGTGGGCGCTGGTCATCGCCGCGGTGCTCACGGTCGGGGCGATCCTCCTGATGCGTTCGCCCTACGGACGTTCCCTCATGGCGACCGGTGACAACGACACCGCCGCCGCCTTCTCCGGGGTCCGGGTGTGGCGGGTGCGCACCCTGGCCTTCGTCGGGTCCTCCCTCATGGCCACCGTGGCCGCCGTCCTGATCGGCGGCTTCGCCGGGGTGACCGCCCAGGTCGGTGAGGGATTGGAGTTCACCGCCATCACCGCCGTCGTCCTGGGCGGCGTGGTGTTGGGCGGTGGTCGCGGAACCGTCGTGGCCGCCGTGCTCGGCGCCCTCACCGTGGAGGCGCTCTTCACCCTGTTCAACCAGCTGTACCTGCCGTCGACCATCCAGCCGACGGCCCAGGGGCTCATCATCATCGCGGCGGTGGCCTACGCCTCCCGTCGCGGCGACCCGCGTCCACCGACTCGTCCGCGAAGGCGACCGGACCCCCCGAACGAGCGGCAGCTCGACTCTTCCAGGAGGTAACCCCCCATGCGCGCATCCCGCGTACTCCTCGCCGGCGCGGCCGGCCTGACACTGGTACTCAGCGCCTGTACGACCGACGCACCCGAGAACCCCGACGAAGGCACGGCCGAGGGCGAGAACGGCGGCGAGCTGTCCCCGGACGCCGAGTGGTTCGACCAGGCCGAGTTCGACGCCCAGATGGCCCAGCGCGACATCGAACCCGAGGGCCCCGCCGACGAGCCCTGGATGCAGGCGATCGAACCCGAGTGGGTCGACACCTCCGACTTCGCCATCGACGACCCGGAGGACGCGCACCTGTGCTTCTCCAACGCGTCGGTGTCCAACCCCTGGCGCGTGACCGGCTTCATCACCATGGAGCAGCAGGTCGAGGCGCTGGTCGACGAGGGCCGGATCGGCAGCTTCGACAGCTCCGACGCGGCCGACGACGACAACCAGCAGATCTCCGACATCCAGGCGTTCGTGGACTCGGGGAACTGCGACGCGATCATCATCTCCCCGTCCACCACCGCCACCCTCACCCCGGCCGTGGAGACCGCCTGTGAGAGCGGTGTCCCGGTTGTCGTCTTCGACCGTGGCGTGAACAGCGACTGCATGGTCACGTTCATCCATCCGATCGGCGGTTACGCCTATGGCGCCGACGCGGCCGACTTCCTGGTGGAGAACCTGGAGCCGGGTTCGACCGTCCTGGCACTGCGCATCCTGCCCGGTGTCGACGTGCTGGAGCACCGGTGGGCGGCCGCTCAGGAGATCTTCGCCGACAGCGAGCTGGACGTGCTCGGTTTCGAGTTCACCGAGGGCGATGGCGCCCAGATCAAGGACCTGGTCTCCCAGCACCTGCAGCGCGGTGAGGTCAACGGCATCTGGATGGACGCCGGTGACGGCGCCGTGGCGGGTCTGGAGGCCTTCGAGGACGCCGGTCAGCCCTACCCGGTGATCGCCGGTGAGGACGAGCTGAGCTTCATGCGCAAGTGGGACGAGGAGGGGCTGACCGCGATCGCGCCGGTGTACTCCAACTTCCAGTGGCGCACCCCGGTCATCGCCGCGGGCATGATCCTGGCCGGCGAGGAGGTCCCGGCCGAGTGGGTCCTGCCTCAGGACCCGATCCGTGAGGACGAGCTCGACGACTACCTGGACCGCAACTCCGACATGCCGTCCCTGCACTACGCGAAGTTCGGCGGCGAGGACCTGCCGGGCTTCCCCGAGGCCTGGGTGGACCGGTAGATGCGCGCGCTGGGGGTCAACACCTGGGTGTGGACGTCTCCGCTGACCGACGCCGCGCTGGAACGGATCGCGCCCCGCGTCGCCGGGTGGGGGTTCGATCTGCTGGAGCTGCCGGTGGAGAACATCGGCGACTGGGACCCCCGGCGTGCCCGCGTCCTCCTGGAGGACCTGGGGTTGGACGCGAGCGTCGTGCTGGTCATGGGGCCGGGTCGGGAACTGGTGGCGACCGACACCGACACCCGACAGGCGACCCGGGACTACCTGAGACGGGTCGTGGACGCCGCGGCGGAGGTCGGTTCCACCGTCGTCGCGGGCCCGGCCTACGCCTCGGTGGGACGTACGTGGCGGATGTCCCCGTCTGAGCGGGCGGGACTGCGCGCCGAACTCACCGAGGCGCTCGCCCCCGTGGTCGACCACGCGTCGGCCGCGGGGGTGCGGGTGGCCGTGGAGCCGCTGAACCGGTACGAGACCAGCGTGCTCAACACCGTCGACCAGGCCCTGGAGGTCCTCGCCGACCTGCCCGCGGAGCACTGCGGGCTGGCGCTGGACCTCTACCACATGAACATCGAGGAGCGGGACGTGGCGGACGCGATCACCCGCGCCGCCGGCCGGATCCATCACGTCCAGGTCTGCGCGAACGATCGTGGGACGCCCGGAGCCGACCACCTGGACTGGTCACGCATCGTGAGCAACCTGGGTAAATCCGGTTACTTTGGACCCCTGGTCATCGAGTCGTTCACTGCCGACAATGAGTCCATCGCCACGGCCGCGTCCGTGTGGCGGCCCCTGGCCGTCTCCCAGGACGCGATCGCTGTCGACGGCCTGGCCTTCCTCCGCCCGCTCACGACCTCCCTGCCCCCGTCGAAAGGAGCCGCCGTGTACTGACACACGATGAGGCGGCCATCCCCCGCCTCCGAACGCGATAGCAGGAACACCCCGAACGGTTCGCGCCCGCACCGCGACCGGACGCCGGTCCTCGACCGGCCCGGTCCACCGTGACCGCGAGATCGTCCCTGCCGTCGGCGCCGGCACGCCGCACGGACTCATCGACCCCCACCCCCAGGTGAGGTAATCCGTGATCAGCAGTCCCCTACGAGCACTCGCCGCGACGGCCGCGGCCGTCGCCCTGGCCCTCGGCCTGACGTCGGTCCCGGCCCAGGCCGACGAAGCCGAACAGGACACGTTCAGCGCGCTCATCTTCTCCAAGACCACCGGTTTCCGACACGACTCCATCCCGCACGGCATCGCCCTTTACGAGGCCCTCGCCGAGGAACACGGCTTCGAGACCGAGCACACCGAGGACGCCGAGGTCTTCAACGACGAGGACCTGGCCCGCTTCGACGTGGTCATCTGGCTCTCCACCACCGGCGACGTCCTGGACGAGGACCAGCAGGCCGCCTTCGAGAACTACGTCCAGGAGGGCGGCGGCTACGTCGGCGTCCACTCCGCCTCCGACACCCACTACGACTGGGAGTGGTACGGCGAACTGGTCGGCGCGTACTTCTCCAGCCACCCGCCCGGCACCCAGGACGCCGAGGTCATGGTCAACGACCGGGCCCATCCCTCCACCGACATGCTCCCGGCGAGTTGGGAGCGGCACGACGAGTGGTACGACTTCGACGTCAGCCCGCGCGGTGACGTACACGTCCTCGCCGGCCTGAACGAGGCCTCCTATGAGGACGAGGTCGACCCCGCCGGGCAGATGGGCTTCGACCACCCGATCGCCTGGTGTCAGGTCTACGACGGCGGTCGGTCCTGGTACACGGGCGGCGGCCACACCATCGAGTCCTACACCGAGCCCGAGTTCTCCGAGCACCTGTTGGGAGGCCTCCAGTGGGCCGCCGGGCAGGTCGAGGGCGACTGCGGTGCCACTCAATGGGACAACTTCGAGAAGGTGACGCTCGCCCAGGGCGAGGAGAACGTCGGCGAACCCATGGGCATGGCGGTCCTGCCGGACGGCCGGGTCATGCACACCTCCCGCAACGGGCAGGTGTCCCTGTGGTCGCCGGACAGCTACAGCACCGCCGCGCTGGCGGACGTGCCCGTCTACGACCACGACGAGGACGGCCTCCAGGGCGTGGCCCTGGACCCGGACTTCGAGGAGAACGGGTGGGTGTACCTGTACTACGCGCCCGTCCTGGACGGGGTCCCGTCCGGCGCCGCCCCCGAGGACGGCGAACCGGAGGACTTCGAACCCTACGAGGCGCACAACAACCTGTCGCGCTTCCAGTTCGTGGACGGTGAGGAACCGAGCCTGGACCTGGAGAGCGAGCAGGTGATCCTGGAGGTCGAGGCCACCCGCGGCATGTGCTGCCACGTCGGTGGTGACATCGACTTCGACCCGGACGGCAACCTGCTGCTGTCCACCGGTGACGACACCAGCGCGTTCGGCTCCGACGGGTTCAGCCCGCACGACGAGCGCGAGACCCGCAACCCGGCCTTCGACGCCCAGCGCAGCTCGGGCAACACCAACGACCTGCGCGGCAAGCTGCTGCGGGTCTCGGTGAACGAGGACGGAAGCTACGACATCCCCGAGGGCAACCTGTTCCCGCCGGAGTCCTCCGACGGTGAACCGACCCGCCCCGAGATCCTCGCCATGGGTCTGCGCAACCCGTTCCGGTTCAGCGTCGACCAGGAGGACGGCAGCGTCTATCTGGCCGACTACGGGCCGGACGCCCCCGAGGCCGACCCCGAGCGAGGACCGCAGAACACGGTGACGTGGCACCACATCACCGAACCGGTCAACATCGGCTGGCCGTACTGCATCGGGAACAACTCCCCCTACGTCGACCACGACTTCGGTGAGGGGACCTCGGGCGAGCCGTTCGACTGCGACGCCCCGGTCAACGACTCCCCGCGCAACACCGGACTGGAGAAGACTCCCCCGATCACCCCGGCGGCGATCTGGTACGACTACGACGAATCCGAGGAGTTCCCGCACCTGGGCACGGGCGGTGGCGCCCCGATGGGCGGCCCGGCCTACGACTTCGACCCCGAACTGGACTCGGACAACAAGTGGCCCGAGTACTACGACGGCGTCCCGCTGCTGTACGAGTGGAGCCGCCAGTGGATCAAGCAGGTCCACCTCGACGACGAGGGCGGCGTCCTCGACATCACCGAGACCGTTCCGGACATCGACCTGGCCAACCCCATGGACATGGAGTTCGGCCCGGACGGCGCCCTGTACGTGCTGGAGTACGGCTCGGGATACTTCGGCGGCGCCGAGGACTCGGCGATCTCCCGTATCGACTACGCGGGTTCCGGGGACAGCCCGGTGGCCCGCATCGGCACCGATGCCACCTCCGGCGCGGCGCCGCTGACCGTGGAGTTCTCCGGGGAGGAGTCCTTCCACCCCGGTGGTCTCGCCTTCGACCACGAGTGGAACTTCGGTGACGGCGAGAGTTCGACCGAGGTCTCCCCGACCCACACCTTCGAGGAGGGCGGACGCTACAACGTCTCCCTCACGCTGACGGACGAGGAGGGGCGCACAGGTACGGCCACGGTATCGATCACCGCGGGCAACACCGCGCCCGAGGTGGCGTTCCAGACGCCCCTGGACGGTCAGTTCTTCGACTGGGGCGACGAGATCCCGTTCGAGGTGTCCGTGGAGGACGCCGAGGACGGCTCGATCGGGGACGGCGTCGACTGCGCCGACGTGGAGGTCACGTCCTCGCTCGGCCACGACACCCACGCCCATCCCTGGACCCAGTACGAGGGCTGTGAGGGTGTCAGCGAGACCGGGACCGACGGTGGTCACGGCCACGACATGAACATCTTCTGGGTGCTCCAGGCCGAGTACACCGACGGGGGCGGGGACGATGTCCCGGCCCTGACCGGCAGCGACGGGGTCAAGCTCAACCCGTCGCGGATGCAGGCGCAGTACTTCACCGACAGCGAGAACGTCGTCACCGAGACCACCGAGGACCCCGAGGGTGGTCTGCGCAACATCGGTGGCGTCTTCGACGGCAGCTGGGTCGCCTACGACCCGGTCAACCTGCACGGGGTCGAGCAGATCGACTTCCGTGTGGCCTCCGAAGGAGCGGGCGGCGCCATCGAGGCCCGCGCGGGTGCCCCCGACGGTGAAGTGGTCGGCTCCGTCGACGTCGAACCCACCGGCGGCTGGCAGGAGTGGGCCGACGTCACCATGGACGTCACCGACCCGGGCGGCACGATGGAACTGTTCCTGGTCTTCACCAACGGGGACGCCGGTGCGGACGAGAACCTGTTCAACCTCAACTACTTCGACGTGAACGCCGATCACCACGGAGAGGAGCCGGAGCCCGAACCGGAACCCGAACCCGAGCCGGAACCCGAGCCCGAGGGCTGCGAGCCGCCGAACGTCGACGACGGCGCTACCGCCCTGTGGGACGGCGAGTCGTTGGACGGCTGGAACATGGCCGGTCCGGGCGGCTTCGACGTCGTCGAGACCGACGAGGGCTGCGTGCTCGAATCGTCCGGCGGCATGGGGCTGCTCTGGCACGAGACGGAGCTGGACTCCTACCGGTTGAAGGTCGACTACCTGACTCACGAGGAGACCGACAACTCCGGAGTCTTCGTCGGCTTCCCCGAGCCCGGTGACGACCCGTGGGTCGCCGTCGACGAGGGCTACGAGATCCAGATCGATCCGTTCGGCGCGCCGGAGGGCGACCCGATCACCCGGACGGGCGCCGTCTACGACTTCCAGGCGGCCACCTCCCACCCGGAGGTCGTGGGCGAGTGGAACTCGATGGAGATCGAGGTCACGGACCCCCACATCCGGATCCTGATCAACGGCGAGTTGGTCAACGAGTTCGAGAACACCGACCCCGACCGTGACCTGTCCGCGGGACACGTCGGTCTGCAGAACCACGGTGACGCCGACACGGTGTGGTTCCGCGACGTCCAGGTGTCCGACATCGAATAGCACCACCCGCGGCGGGGCCGGCCTCGGCCCCGCCGCTCCCCCCAGCCGGTCAGCGCCAGGACAGGAGGTGCCAGTTGAGCACCCGGAAACGACAGAAGGACGATCGGGGCTCGGCCGGGCCCGACACGACCGAGAAGGTGGTGACCCGCGAGGCCGGCCGCCTCACCTGGTGGTTGACCGGCGGATCCATCCTGCTCGTGGGCGCCGTCGTCGCGCTGGTGGTCACGATCGTCGACGGCGGTGATGGCGCCGTCACCCCCGACCCGGCCCGCGTCGCCGAGTTGGAGGCCTCCGCGACCGATCGTCACGTCGGCCAGGTGGCGGAGCTCATCGAGCACACCCGCGCCGCGCACGAGGAACTCGTGCCCGTCCTGGAGGCCCTGGGCGAGGCGCTGCCCGAGGACGGATCCGAGCCCGCCGGGGACCTCCCCGACTCCGACACCATCGCCGACTGGAACCGGACCACCGACAACGCCCGCGCCCACCTGGACCACGCCGAGTCCGGCGAGACCGGCTTCAACGTCACCCACGCGGGTCTGCGCGGCTCCGTGGACGTGCTCGGATCCACCTTGGACACCCTCGACGTCGCCGTCGCCGCCGACGGGGAACAGGGCGCCGAACTCCTCGAACTCACCATCGACCTGCGTGACCAGGCGGTTCGCGCGTGGTCGGTGGCCGCCACCCAACTGGACGTGATCAGCATCGACGCCGGTCACGGCCACATCCACCTGTACCTCCCGGCCGCCCCGGGCAGCGGCGCGTTGGAGCCCGACGAGGCCGAGGACGGCGACGGGGCCGTCGACGGAGCGCCCGGAGACCACGACCACTGACAGGGGAGTTCCGTATGACACGAATCGGAGTGTGGTCGGTGGGGGCGCGCGGATCGGTCGCCACCACGGCCGTCCTCGGCGCCCTGGCCGTCCGGGCCGGAGCCGCCGAGCCGACCGGGTGCGTCACCGAACGCCCCGAGTTCGCCGACGCGAACCTGCCCGGCATCGGTGACCTGGTGTTCGCCGGTCACGACGTCCGCGGTACCCATCTGGTCAAGAGCGCGGAGCCGTTGGCCAGGTCGGGGGTGGTGCCGCCGCACCTGCCCGAGGCGTTCGCCGAGGAACTGGGCGAGGTGGACCGGCGGATCCGCAAGGGGCTGGAACCACGCTCCGAGGGGTTCTCCCGCCGCGACGCGGACGCCCTGGAGGGGGACATCCGGGAGTTCGCCGAAGCGGAGTCGCTGGAGCGGGTGGTGGTCGTGGACGTGTCCAGCACCGAGCCGACTCCGAGACCGAGCCCCGAGCTCGCCGATCCCGACCTCCTGGAGGCGGCCCTGGACGCGGGAACCGCCCGGGTTCCGGCGAGCTCGGTCTACGCGTACGCGGCCCTGCGCGCGGGCTGTTCCTTCGTGGAGTTCACGCCCAACGCGGGGCCCCGACCGCCCGCTCTGGCCACCCTGGCGGAACGGCTGGGGCTGCCGTGGGCCGGTTCGGACGGCAAGACCGGGGAGACCCTGGTCAAGAGCGCGCTGGCGCCCATGTTCGCCGCGCGCGCCCTGCGGGTGCGTTCGTGGTCCTCCACCAATCTGCTGGGCGGCGGGGACGGGCGCACCCTCGACGACCCCGAGAGCAACGACAACAAGTCCGCGTCCAAGGCGCGTGGCCTGGAGCACCTGCTGGGGCACCCGGTGGACGGTCCGCTGCACATCGACTACGTGCCGGATCTGGGCGACACCAAGACCGCCTGGGACCACGTGTCCTTCGAGGGGTTCCTGGGCGCCAGGATGACCCTGCAGTTCACCTGGTCGGGGTACGACTCGGCCCTCGCCGCCCCGTTGGTGCTGGACCTGGCCCGGCTGGCCGCGCACGCCCACCGGTGCGGCCGGGTCGGACCGGTGCCGGAACTGGGCTTCTTCTTCAAGGACCCGGCCGCGAGCGACGTGCACGGGCTCTCCGAGCAGTGGCGGGCCCTGACCGCCTGGTGCGCCGAGGACGGGGGTGCTCGAAGATGAACGCGAAGGTCCGATCATTGGCCCGTCTCGTGCGCCTGCCCGCCGCCCTCTCCGTCCTGGGCGACACCCTGACCGGGGCGGCCGCCGCAGGACGGCTGCGCGAGCCGCGTACGTGGGCGTTGCCGCTCTCCTCGGTGTGTCTGTACTGGGCGGGGATGGCCCTCAACGACTACGCCGACCGCGAGTTGGACGCGGCCGAACGCCCCGAACGCCCCATCCCCTCCGGCGCGGTGGCTCCCGGCGAGGCCTTGGCGGTCGCGTCCGGGCTCACGGTGGCGGGTGTGGGTGTGGCGGCGCTGGCCGGCGGGCGGCGGACGGCACTGGTCGCCTCCGCCCTGGCCGCGACGGTGTGGACCTACGACCTGGTGCTCAAACCCACCCGGCTGTCGCCGTTGGGGATGGCGACGGCCCGCGGTCTGGACGTTCTGCTCGGCGCCGGCGACCGACCCGGGCGGGCGGTGCGGCCGGCCGTGGCGATGGCCGTGCACACCCTGGGTGTGACCGCGCTGAGCCGGGGCGAGGTGCACGGCACCCGCCCGGGGATCGCTGCGGGCTCGTTGGCCTGCACCCTGGCCGGGGCCGTCGTGGCGGCCCTTCCCGGCCGGACCGGACCCCAGACCCCGCGCGACGCGGTGGACGAGGTGATCGCCGGGATGTTCGCGGGGGCCTACGCCGGCACGGTCGGCCTCGCCCAGGGGCGGGCGCTGGCCGACCCCGCGGCCGAACACGCGCGGGAGGCGACCGGCGTGGGCATCCGCGGCATGATTCCGCTCCAGGCCGCGTTGCTGTCCCGCTATGGCGCACCCGTACCGGCCTGCGCGCTGGCGGTGGGAGCCCCCGTCGTCGCCCGTGCTTCGCGGAGGGTGGCGGTGACATGAGGTTCGGATACGGCACCAACGGGTTCTGGGACCACCGGATCGACGACGCGCTCTCGATCATCGCCGACCTCGGGTACGAGGGGGTCGGGCTGACCCTGGACCACCCGCACCTGGATCCGTTCTCCCTGGACGCCAAGGCCCGGGTGAGGGCGATCGGGCGCCGGCTGGACACCTTGGGTCTGGCGTCGGTGATCGAGACCGGTGCCCGCTACCTGCTGGATCCCCGACGCAAGCACGAGCCCACCCTGGTCTCCGACACCGGCCGGGACGTCCGGGTCGACCTGCTCAAACGCGCGGTGCGCGTCGCCGACGAGCTGGGAGCCGAGGCGGTGTCCTTCTGGTCCGGGATCCTGCCCGAGGGCGCCACCATCGGCCAGGGGTGGGACCGGCTCACCTCGGAGGTGGAGAAGGTCCTGGTCGTCGCGGACGAACTGGGCGTGGACTGCGCCTTCGAACCGGAACCGGGCATGTTCGCCGAACGGTTGGCGGACGTCCTGGAGCTACGGAGCAGGCTCGGCGACCCCGAGCGGCTGCGGGTGACCCTCGACGTGGGCCACGGGGTGTGCAACGAACCCGATGGCCCCGAGGGCGCGGTCGAGCGGGCGGGCCCGCTGATCGCCAACGTGCAACTGGACGACATGCGCCCCCACGTACACGAGCACCTGGAGTTCGGGGACGGCGAGATCGACCTGCCCGGGGTCCTGGGCGCCCTGCGCCGGGTGGGATACACCGGCATGGCGTCGGTGGAGCTGCCCCGGCACGGTCACGCCGCCCCGGTGGTCGCGGAGAGGTCCAAGCGCGCCCTGGACGCCGCCTGGGCCCGGGTCGAGGAGGAGGCTTGAGCGCGTTGGAGCCGTTGGACGACAAGGCCCGATCGGTGTTGGACTCCCTGTGCGCCCAGGTGGCGGAGCGGCCCTCCCGTGTCGCCGTTCTCTTCCCCGCGGTGGGGCGGCGGGTGGCCCGTGGGCCCGGACCTTCGGGCGACCCCACCGGAACACTCGGACCGACGGTGGAGGATTCGGCCCGGATCGAACTCCTACGGACCGTGGTGGGCTCCCTGCCGCCGGCGGACGCGGCCACGGAGATCACCGATCTGTACGAATACGGCGACGCCGACGAGAAACGCGCGGTGCTGCACGGCCTCCACCTGCTGGACGGCACGGTGCCCGAGGTCGCGGGGACGATGCGGAACCTGCTCGCCGACGGCCTGCGCACCAACGACACCCGGCTGATCGCGGCGGCGGCCGCGAATCCCGCCCAGTCCCTGTTGGACGACCACGCCTGGCGACAGACCGTGCTCAAGTGCCTGTTCGTCGGGGTGCCGCTGCGTCTGGTGGCGGGGCTGGACACCCGGGTCGACCTCGAACTGGCCCGCATGTGCGCGGACTTCGCCCACGAACGCGCGGCCGCGGGTCGGGCCGTACCGGCCGACGCCCGGTCGGTCCTGGACCGTTTCCCCGAACACCCCTTCCACGAACGGCCGCAGGAGGGCTGAATGCGCATCTTCGAACCTCACATCCACATGACCTCGCGCACCACCACCGACTACCGGGCGATGTACGACGCCGGGGTGCGAGCGCTGGTGGAACCCGCCTTCTGGACGGGGCAGCCGCGCACCGGCGTCGGTTCCTTCCGCGACTACTTCGACGGACTCATCGGTTGGGAGCGCTTCCGCGCCGCACAGTTCGGGATCGCCCACCACTGCACCATCGCGCTCAACCCCAAGGAGGCCAACGACCCCCGGCTGACCGGGGTGCTCGACGTCCTCCCCCGTTACCTGGCCAAGGACGGTGTGGTGGCGGTCGGCGAGGTCGGCTTCGACTCGCGCACCCCGGAGGAGGAGAAGGTCTTCCGCCGGCAGCTGGAGCTGGCCAAGGAGTTCGCCCTGCCGGTGTTGGTGCACACCCCGCACCGGGACAAGGCCGAGGGGACGCGGCACACGCTCCGGCTGGTCGCCGAGTCGGGTGTCTCCCCCGAGATGGTGCTGGTGGACCACCTCAACGAGACCACCGTGGCGATGGTGCACGACTCCGGGTGCGTCATGGGTTTCTCCATCTACCCCGACACCAAGATGGACCCGGACCGGATGGTGCGGATCCTCTCGGAGTGGGGCACCGACCGGATGGTGGTGAACTCGGCCGCCGATTGGGGGCACAGCGACCCGCTCTCGACCCTGTACACGGGGCGGGCCATGCTGGCCGCGGGTTTCACCGACGACGAGGTGGACCGGGTGCTGTGGCGCAACCCGGTGGACTTCTTCGCCCGAAGCGGTCGCCTGTCGTTGGAGGGCGCCTCGTCGGTCGGGGCGACCTTCGAGGGCAACTCGATCCTGCGCGGCGAACGCCCCGAGGGGGACGCCGGATGAGGTTCCGCCACCCCGACGGCACCGTCGTCCATCTGGCCTATTGCACCAATGTCCACCCGGCCGAGGACCTCGACGGTGTCCTGCGCCAGATCCGGGTGTTCGGCGGCGGGGTCCGCTCCGCCCTGGGCGTCGACCTGTTGGGGCTCGGGTTGTGGCTTCCCGCTCCCCTGGCCCGCGAGCTGGCCGCGGACCCCGCCCTGGTCGACCGGTTGCGCGAGGGCCTGGAGACGGCGGGGCTGGAGACCGTCACCCTCAACGCGTTCCCCTACACCGGCTTCCACGACCCGGTGGTCAAGCACGCCGTCTACAGTCCGGACTGGACCGACCGCGCCCGGTTGGACTACACGGTGGACTGCGCCCGGATCCTGGCCCGGCTGATGCCCGACGACGCCGCCCGGGGTAGCGTCTCCACCCTGCCCCTCGCCTGGCGGGAGCCCTGGTCGTCGGAGCGGCTGGTGGTCGCCCGCGGGCACCTGACCGAGCTGTCCGGGGCCCTGGCCGAACTCGCCGACGCGGGACGCCCGGTCCGGGTCGCCCTGGAACCCGAACCGGGGTGCGTGGTGGAGAGCACCCACGACGCCGCCCGGTTCCTCTCCGGATCGCCCGCGCACCTGGGCGTGTGCCTGGACACCTGCCACCTGGCGGTGGGGTTCGAGGAACCCGGACCGGCGCTCGCCCGCCTGGCCGACGCCGGGCTGCCGGTGGTCAAGACCCAGGTGTCGGCGGCCCTGGAGGTCCCCGACCCGTCCGCCCCTCGGGCCAGGGAGGCGCTCGCCGCCTTCGCCGAGGACCGGTTCCTGCACCAGACCCGTGAGCTCGTGGGCGGGCGCGCCCAGGGCCGCGACGACCTGCCCGACGCCCTCCACGGCCCTCGCCCGTTGCGCGGACGCGGCCCCTGGCGCACCCACTTCCACGCGCCCCTGCACTCCCCCGCGAACGAACCGTTGCGCGGCACCACCGACCACCTCACCGAGACCCTCGCCCACCTCCTGGGGCCCGAGGGCGCCCGCACCGACCACCTCGAAGTCGAGACCTACACCTGGACGGTGTTGCCCGAGGGCAGCAGGCCCGTGGGCGAGGACGGGCTGATCGAGGGGATCGCCGCCGAGCTCGCCTGGACCCGGGACCGGCTCCTCGACCTCGGACTGACCGCCCTGTGAACGCCCGATGGCCCGTGGCCCCCGAAGGAAGGGACCGTTCCCCATGACCCAGGACCGCCGCCTCCTCGTCATCGACGCGGTCGGCCTCACCCCCCGGCTGCTTCGGCACGCGCCCCGTCTGCGGGCCCTGGCGGAACGGGGCCGGCAGGCCACCTTGGAGACCGTCCTGCCCGCCGTGACCTGCACCGTGCAGTCCACGTTCCTCACCGGCGCCACCCCGGCCGGCCACGGCGCCGTCGCCAACGGCTGGTACTTCCGTGACCTGGGAGAGGTGCACCTGTGGCGCCAGCACAACCGGCTGGTCCAGGGCGAGAAGGTGTGGGAGACCGCCCGCAGGCACCGCCCCGGTTTCCGGACCGCCAACGTGTGCTGGTGGTACGCCATGGGCGCCACCACCGACTGGACCATCACGCCCAGGCCCGTCTACCACGCGGACGGGCGCAAGTCCCCTGACTACTATGCCCGGCCGGTGGCGCTGCACGACGAACTCACCGATGAGCTGGGCCCCTTCCCCCTGTTCCACTACTGGGGGCCGACCGCCTCCCTCCGCTCCACCGAGTGGATCGTGGCCGCCACCCGTCGACTGTTGCCCAGGGCCGACCTGACCCTGTGTTACGTCCCGCACCTGGACTACGACCTACAACGCTTCGGTCCGGGATCCGAACAGGCCCTCAAGGCGGTCGGCGACCTCGACGCCGCGCTGGCGCCGCTGTTGGACGACGCCGAGGCGGCCGGTGTCACCGTGCTGGTGCTCAGCGAGTACGGCATCACCCCGGCCGACCGCCCCGTGCACGTCAACCGCGCGCTGCGCGAGGCCGGGCTGCTGGAGGTGTACACGCAGGAGGGCATGGAGTACCTGGACCCGTGGGCCTCGCGCGCCTTCGCGGTCGCCGACCACCAGTGCGCCCACGTCTACGTGGACGACCCCGCCGACCTGCCCGCGGTCACCGAGGTCGTGGCCGGCCTGGAGGGTGTGGACCTGGTCCTGGACCGGGCGGCGCAGGCCGGTCACGGACTCGACCACGACCGCTCCGGCGAACTGGTGCTGTTCGCCGATCCGGGCGCCTGGTTCACCTACTACTACTGGCTGGACGACGACCGCGCCCCCGACTTCGCGCGTGGCGTCGACATCCACCGCAAGCCCGGATACGACCCGGCCGAGCTGTTCCTCGACCCCGCCGACCCGATGGTCAAGGCGCGGGCCGCGGCGGGCCTGATCCGCAAGAAGGTCGGCCTGCGGTACGCGATGAACGTCGTCCCCCTGGATCCGGGCTGTGTGCGCGGAACCCACGGACGCCCCCACACCGATCCCGAGGACGGACCGCTGTTGTTGTGCGACGGCCCCATCCCGGACCGGGATCGTTTCGCGGCCACCGAGGTCCGCGATCTCATACTCGACCTCGTCGGTGTGCCGGCACCGACGAGGTCGACCCCGCTATGACGCAACCGGCCCCGACCCCCCGAACAACGGAGGATGCACGATGACCAGACCGGTCACCCTCTTCACCGGCCAGTGGGCCGACCTGCCCTTCGAGAAGGTGTGCGAACTCGCCTCTTCCTGGGGCTACGACGGACTGGAGATCGCCTGCTGGGGCGACCACCTGGACGTCACCCGCGCCGCCGTCGACGACTCCTACGTCCAGGGGCGCCGGGAGATCCTCGAACGGCACGGGCTCGGCGTGTGGGCCATCTCCAACCACCTGCTGGGCCAGGCGGTGTGCGACGACCCCATCGACCACCGCCACCGGGACATCCTGCCGTCCCGGGTCTGGGGCGACGGCGACCCCGAGGGCGTGCGGCGGCGCGCCGCCGAGGAGATGAAGCTGACCGCCCGGGCGGCCGCGAGGCTGGGCGTGTCCACGGTGGTGGGCTTCACCGGCTCCGCGATCTGGAAGTACGTGGCGATGTTCCCGCCGGTGGGCGACGACGTCATCCAGGCCGGTTACCGGGACTTCGCCGACCGGTGGAACCCGATCCTGGACGTGTTCGACGAGGTGGGCGTGCGCTTCGCCCACGAGGTGCATCCCTCGGAGATCGCCTACGACTACTGGTCGACACAGGCGGCCCTGGAGGCGGTGGGGCACCGGGAGGCGTTCGGGTTGAACTGGGATCCCAGCCACATGGTGTGGCAGGACATCGACCCGATCGGATTCCTGTGGGACTTCCGGGACCGGATCTACCACGTGGACTGCAAGGACGCCCGCAAGCGCGTGGGCGGCGGCCGTAACGGACGTCTGGGCTCACACCTGCCGTGGGGCGACCCGCGTCGGGGCTGGGACTTCGTGTCCACCGGCCGGGGCGACGTGCCATGGGAGGCGTGTTTCCGCGTGCTGAACTCGATCGGCTACGACGGGCCGATCTCCATCGAGTGGGAGGACGCCGGAATGGACCGTCTGACCGGTGCGGCGGAGGCGGTGAGGTTCGTGCGGGCCAACGTCTTCGACCCGCCCACGTCTTCCTTCGACTCCGCGTTCGGCTCCGGCTGACGGATCCGGCCGCGGCCCCCACGTCGGCCCGTCACATCATGGGGGCGATGACGACGCGGAACTCCCCGCCGTCGGTCCCCACGTCGTGGCGGAAGTCGTTGACCCGGTTCACCGAGCGTTGGACGGCGTCACCGCCGAAGGCACTGGTGTCCACGCCGGGCAGCACCTCGCGCAGGGCGAGGACCGCCTCGTCGATGGACAGGGCCGTGCCCCGGTGTTCGGGGGTGATGCGTCGGCCGTCATCGGTGAGCCGACTGATCGCGATCCGGAACATCGCCGGTCTCCCTGCGGTTCGGGGGGATGGTCGACGACATTCTCTCCCATCCGTGGCGAGGTGGGAAAGCGCCTGGGGAGAGCCGACCGGGACGGTGGGGGCGGGCCCGGACCCACCCACCGTCCCGGGACCGGCCTCAGATCTCCAGGGTCTCCTCGATGCCCTTGAGCCGGTGCCTGGCCAGGGCGAGGTTCCCGCGGGCGCGGTCCATCGCCAGGTAGAGGAAGAGTCCCTGCCCCTTGCGGCTGGTGAGGGGCCGGATGACGTGGTATTGCCCGGACAGGGTGATGAGGATGTCCTCGATCGCGTCGTTCAGGCCCAGTTGGTCCATGGTCCGCATCTTGGCCCGGACGACCTCGGTGTTGCCCGCGGCGGCCACCGTGAGGTCCAGGGACTTGTTCGAACTGAGGGTGCCCAGGGCCATTCCGCTGCTGTAGTCGACCACCGCGGCCCCGACGGCGCCCTCGATCTCCATCATTTCCTTGAGTCCGGCTTCGATGTTGGGCATGTCCTTCTCTTTCCTTTGGTTGATTCGGCGCAGCTCTCTCCGGTCGGCGATCCAACGACGCAGTCCCGGACCCCGGTGGCGCGGGGGCGAACCACCGTTCACGCGACCACCGTTTCCGCTTCGGGCCGCTCCACCGAAAGGGCGCGCAGCCCGGATAGGACCCGTTCCAGCATCGGTCGGTCCAGGGTGACCAGGGCCCTGGGCCTGATCGGACGGCCGTGGCCACGGCGGGGCGGGTGGGTGTCGTGTTCGGGTGGTTCGACGTTGTCGGCCAGGTCCCGCAGTCTGCGCAGGGCGATCCCGAGATTGCCCTGGTCGCGCTCCACGCGGACCTGCACGCAGTAGTGCGAGCCGCGAAGGACCGCGTACAGCACGTGGTGGTCGACCTCGGTGACCACCACGTCCTCCACCGTCTGGGCGGCGCAGAGCGGCCCGCCGGCGATGGCCTGGAGCATCGCCGCCGCGCCCGAGGTCCCGTCGTCCTCTCCGACGTGGGACAGGGCGCGGTCGCCTCGCCAGTCGACGAGACAGACACTGCGTACGCCAGGGGTCTGGAGCATCTCCCGCATCTGTTGGTCGATGGCGTGCACGGCGTTCCTTTGTGAGGGCGGAGCCGATCCGGTCGGCCCACGGGCGGAATCGAACGATGTCCCGGTAGCGGACGATTCGAGAATAAGACGCCATCGTCCTTCTCGCAGGCTTTTCCGGCATTTAATATTTACGCACCTTCTGGCCTGCCATTTCGCGGAAAAGAAGTAAGTGGCGTTTGATTCTCAGAATGCGTTCTGTGGACTTTTCGGCCAGTGTCGGCGAATGAGGTCCGTTGTTCTGTTTCGGGACTTTCGCTCACGGAACGCAAGGCACACGAACAGGCCCTAGGGTGTGTTACCGACCGTTCGTTCAGTAGGCCGATCCGGTCGACACGCGGGAGGACCCGACCTTCCACGCGCTCCAGCCCTCCGCCGCAAGGTAGGTTCGACAACCGTGGCCCGAACTTCCGCACCCGACGACCCCGCCGCACGCTCGACCGGACGGCGCCGCTCCGGCCGCCCGGGGCACGACGCCGACTCCGTGCTGCGCGTGGCCGCCCGCGTCTTCAACGAACGCGGGTATGACGGCACGAGCATGGAGGACCTGGCCCGCGCCCTGGGTGTGACCAAGTCCGCGATCTACCACCACGTCTCCGGCAAGACCGAACTGCTGCGTCGGTCGCTGGACCTGGCGATGGACGCGTTGTTCGAGGTGACCGGGGAAGAGGGCGCGACCACCGGGCGGGCCATCGACCGCCTGGAACACGTGATGCGCGGCAGCGTCCGGGTGCTGGTCGAGGAACTTCCGCACGTGACCCTGCTGCTGCGGGTGCGAGGCAACACCGACGTGGAGAAGCGGGCGTTGGAGCGCCGGCGTCGCTTCGACCACCTGATCGCCGATCTGGTACGCGAAGGCGTGGTCGACGGCGACATCCGCAGCGACGTGGACCCCGCGGTCGCCTCACGTCTGCTGTTCGGCATGGTCAACTCGATCGTCGAGTGGTACAAGCCCGACCGAGGACTGGCCTGCGAGGAGATCGCCGACGCCTTGATCCGCATCGCGTTCCAGGGGATGCGCGCGCCCAAGGATTGACGTCCTCCCCGCCGTGAACGACGGGGATTCCGACCCGCCCTTGTCGGGCAGGTGGCACTACGCGCCTCACAGCGCGCACTGGTTCCTGTTTCCCTGGGTCCTGCCAACCTCAAGCGGCTGGTCTTACAGTCCCTCCACAGGCGTTTGACCTGTCGGCCCGTCCGGCCGCCAGGACGATGCGGGCCGCGTTCACGTCCCGATCGTGGGTGGTTTCACACGCCTTGCACGTCCATTCCCGTACGTGCAAGGGTTTGGGTCCATCGATGGCCCAGCATTCTGAGCAGGTTTGTGAGGAGGCCAGGAACCGGTCGACCTTGGAGAAGGAGCGCCCGTACCTGGTGGCCTTGTACTGAAGCATGTTCACAAATGCCGACCAGCCGGCATCGTGCACGCTCTTGGCCATCCGGGTGCGTCCCAGCCCCTGCACCGACAGATCCTCCACGTGGATGGCTTGGTTCTCGCGTACCAGCGTGGCGGACAGCTTGTGGTGAAAGTTCCGACGGGCATCGGCCATCCGAACGTGAGCGCGGGCCACCTTCCGACGGGCCTTGGCCCTGTTGTTGGAGCCCTTGGTCTTGCGGGAGAGTGCTCTCTGGGTTCTCTTCAGCTTGCGTTCGGCACGGCGCAGGAACCGCGGGTTGGTGATCTTCGTTCCGTCCGACAGCACCGCGAAGTGCGACAATCCCAGATCGATCCCGACCTCCGGCGTGGTCTCGGGCAGTACCTCATCGGCGTTTGTCTGGACCACGAACGAGGCGAAGTACCGATCAGCGGCATCCTTGATCACGGTGACCGAGGTCGGAGTGGACGGCAGCTCGCGTGACCACACCACCTTGATCTGGCCGACCCTGGGCAGGGACAACTTCCCAGGGGCGGTGATCTTCCATTTGGCGTTGTTGGTGAACCGGGCCGACTGGGTGTTATCACGGCGCGATTTGAACCGAGGCGCCCCCACCTTCGCGCCTTTGCGCTTTCCGCTCTTGGAGTCCTCGTGCGCTTTCCACGCCTTGTCCAGGTCCCGCAACGCCTGCTGGAGCGGGACCGAGGACACCTGCGCAAGCCATTCCCGCTGCGGGGTCCGCTTCGCTTCGGTGATCAGCGCTTTGGACAACTCGGTGTTCTTGGGTACCCGCTGGTAGGGGCTCTGGGCGGTCCGTGCCTTGGGGGAACCGAGCAGCTTGTTCGACGCCTTCACGGGATTCTGGCGTTCCAGAGCGTCGTTGAACACCACTCGCACACACCCGAACAAGCGGGCGAGCGCGGCGCGCTGGTCCCTGTCCGGGTAAAGGCGGTAGGTGTATCGAAGCTGCATGCTCGCATTCTATCATTGGTTTATGGCCAATGAGAGCAATGTCAGGGCTGGTAGACACTGTGTTTTCGCGATGCACGCGCACTTGGTTTTCGTGACGAAGTATCGGCATGAGGTCTTCGCCGACCGCCACCTGTGGCGGATGGAGGAGGTCATGCGGGCGGTGTGCGCCGACTTCGAATCAGAGTTGGTGGAGTTCAACGGCGAGGTGGACCATGTCCATCTGCTGGTGGACTTCCCACCCAAGGTCGCGGTATCCAAGCTGGTCAACAGCCTCAAGGGGGTGTCCTCGCGTAGGTTGCGTCAGGAGTTCCCTGAGCTTGAGCGCCACTACTGGCGAGCCAAGCGGTTGTGGTCGGGGTCCTATTTCGCCGGGTCGGTCGGGGGTGCGCCGATCAGCGTCCTTCGGCGGTACATCCAGGACCAGAAACGCCCGTCCTGACGGACCGGCGCAGGTTCGGATCCGATTCACCTCCGGCCTGAAGGCCGGAGCACTCTCGGATAAAACAGGTAGCCCTGGGGGTCAAGCGAACATTCGCCCCACAGCAACCCATTTGGTGATAAAAACCACATATTCCGAGTGAACCGAAAACGGCTCCCCCAACGGCCGCGCGCTTCCGTCGGCCCGCCGAGGCCCGGGCCACGACCCCTTACGCTCTCCGCGCCCGACGCCCCTGAACAGGCATTTTATCCTGAAGGCTAAGGATTCACCCTTTTACGCCCAGGGACGCGGAAATCATGATCGACCACTTCAACACCGGATTGCTGACGCCGATAGGCGCCTACGCGGTCTCCGTGATCGGATCCTTCATCGGTTTGATGTTCGCCCGCCGCCTCCGAACGTCCACCGGCGCGGCCCGGTGGTGGTGGCTGGCCCTGAGCGCGATCTGCCTCGGGGGTACCGCCATCTGGTCGATGCACTTCATCGCCATGCTGGGCTTCCAGGTGCACGGCACCCCGATCCGCTACGACGCCGGGCTCACCATAGCCAGCGGGTTGCTCGCGATCTTCGTCATGGCCGTGGCGCTGTTCCTGATGAGCACCGAACCGAACAACACCCGTCTCCTCATCAGCGGGGTGATCGCGGGCTCCGGGATCGTCTCCATGCACTACATCGGGATGGCCTCGATGCACATGCACGGCGAGATGCACCACGATCCCCTGTTCGTCGTCCTGGCGACGGCGATCGCCCTGGTCGCGGCCACGGTCGCCCTCTGGTTCTCCTGGCGGCTGCGCGGCACGCTCAGCATCCTGGCCGCCGCCCTGGTGATGGGTGTCGCGGTCTCGGCCATGCACTACACGGGCATGTTCGGCGTCGACGTCACCCTGACCGAACGCACCACCGACACCTTGGCCGGCTCGACCGGCATCGACCTGCTACTGCCGCTCGTGGTGGGCCTGTTCGTGTTCCTGCTGGTGTGCAGCCTGCTCCTGATGCTGGGGGTGGAGGACGGCGCGGATTCGAACAAACGCGGTTCCCATCGCCGGTCGATCGAAAACCACGGCTGACCAACTGGCCGAAAGTGGTCACGAAATCCGTCTTCACACCTCTGGCGGGGATTACGGTCGGTCTCTACCATCTGTGATTGCTGGTCACATTTGTGACTGGAGTCATAGAAAGTAGAGGCCTGCGGCCATGGCCGACATATTCCCCCAAGGTCTACTCACCCCCGCCCTCGCCTACGCGGTCTCCGTCATCGGTTCCTTCCTCGGGCTGGTCTTCACTGCGAGGGCCCGTCGTTCGGCCGGTCTGGTCCGTTGGCAGTGGCTGATCCTGGCGGCGCTGTCCCTCGGTGGTATCGCCGTGTGGTCGATGCACTTCATCGCCATGCTGGGACACACCATCCCCGGGACGATCATCAGGTACGACCCGCTCCTGACCCTGGTCAGCGGCGTCATACCCATCCTCGTCATGGGTCTGGCCCTGCACCTGGTCATCCAGAACCAGAGCAACGGACGCCTGCTGCTGTCCGGAACCCTGCTCGGCGTCGGCGTCGTCTCGATGCACTACACCGGCATGGCGTCGATGAACCTGCACGGGGAGATGCACCACAACGCCCTCCCCGTCGTCGCCTCCTGCGTCATCGGCCTGGTGGCGTCCACCGTGGCCCTGTGGTTCGCCCGGAACCTGAAGCACAACGGCGCCATCTTCGGAGCATCCCTGGTGATGGGGCTCGCGGTGTCGGCCATGCACTACACCGGTATGGCCGGACTGCACGTCGACAGCCCGGAGATGACCCACTACGGAGCCCCGGAAGGCGTCAAGGCCACCGAGTTGGCCCTTCCCCTGATCGTGGGCCTGTTCGTCTTCATGCTGATCTGCAGCCTCTTCCTGCTGCTGAGCGGCGACGAGGACGACCGTCGGGACTACACGCGCCCCTCCCACCGCTCCACCGAGCACGCCGTGCTGCGAAGCCAGGAGGACTACGCGCCCCGGCACGGCTCCCCCGTCGCACCCCTGGACCAGGAAACCCCCGGTCCGGGTAACGACGTGTGGACCAGGAACCGCTGAACCGGTTCCGCACTCGCGTGGTGCCCCGGGACCGTGAAAACCACTGGCGTCCCGGGGGCACCACGGCCTAGGCTCGTCTCGAATCGAACCGGGCGCGCACCGCGCCGGCCACACCGGTTCCCGCCCCTTTCCGCGGGAGAAGAAGAGAGGAGCACACGATGCCCGTCCTCGTGTCCACCCCCCACAACGGCACCTCTTTCATCTCCCGCGAGTCCTGAGCCGCCGCACCTCGACGGCCCCGACTCGCGCCGTACCAAGAAGAGACGACGTGAGTCAGCACAGCGAACACACCGGCACGACCGGCCTGCCCGAACACCCTCTGACCCGGCTGGGATGGAACCCGCGGGTCTCCGCGGCCTTCGACGCCCTGACGTCCCCGCACCACCTGCGACCGGCCCGCGTCATCGAGGCCCGACGCGGCGCCGTCGCCGTCCACCTACCCGAGCCCGCCACCGCCGACCTGTCACCCGAGGTGCGCAGGGCCGCCGAGTCGGACCGTTCCACCGCGCCCACCGGCGGCGACTGGGTGGCGGTCCGCCGATCCGGTGACACCTGGGTGGTCGAGGCCGTGCTGGAACGTACCGGGACCCTGGTCCGACAGGGCGTGGCCAAGGACTCGCACGACCAGGTCCTGGCCGCCAACATCGACGTCGTCCTCATCTGCGAGGCCGCCGACCAGGGCCCCAACGTGGGCCGACTGGAGCGGTTCCTCAGCCTCGCCTGGGCGAGCGGCGCCACCCCGGTCGTGGCCGTCACCAAGTCCGAACTGGCCGGGGATCGGCTTCCGGACGTCCTCGAACTGGTCCGGGCCGTCACCACCGGCGCGGACGTGTACGGCGTCAGCGCGCACACCGGCGACGGACTGCCCGACCTGGCCGCCCGACTGAGCGCCGGTGACACGTGGGTGCTGTTGGGCACCTCAGGAGCCGGCAAGTCCAGCCTGCTCAACGCACTGGCCGAGCGGGAGGTGATGGGGACCGGCGAGATCCGGCAGGACAGCCGAGGCCGGCACACCACCACCCACCGGCAACTGGTCACGATGCCCGGTGGCGCCCTGTTCCTGGACATTCCGGGGGTGCGTCGAATCGACGTTCCCGGGGGCGAGACCGGGGTCGATCGGACCTTCGCCGACATCCACGCCCTGGTCGAGCGGTGCCGGTTCCGGGACTGCTCACACGGAAACGAACCCGGTTGCGCGGTCAACGCCGCCGTCGACGAGGGCGAACTGGACGCGGCCCGGTTGGACCGCTGGTTCCGGCTGCGTCGGGAGGCCGAGTGGAACCGGAGCCGCAACGACTCCCGACTGCGCGCCGCCCGTCGTAAGGAATGGAAGCGGAAGGACCGTCAGGGCCGCGAGAACGCCTGGCGCAAACGAGGGTTCTAGAAATCGAAGGCGCGACGGGCGTTGTCCGCCACGATGGTGGCGAGCTCGTCCTCGTCCATCCCCTTGACCTCGGCGAGCACGCGCAGCGTCAGCGGAATCAGGTAGGGCGCGTTGGGTCGGCCCCGGTAGGGCTTGGGGGTGAGGAAGGGCGCGTCGGTCTCCACCAGGATCGACTCGGCGGGGGCCGCGCGCGCCGCCTCGCGGAGTGATTCGGCGCCGGCGAAGGTGACGTTGCCCGCGAAGCTCATGAAGTAGCCGTGCTCGGCGCACACCTTGGCCATCTCGGCGTCGCCGGAGAAGCAGTGGAAGACCACCCGTTCGGGGGCGCCCTCCTCCACCAGGATCCGCAGGACGTCCTCGTGCGCCTCACGGTCGTGGATCATGAGCGCCTTGCCGTGCCTCTTGGCGATGGCGATGTGTCGGCGAAAGGACTCCTCCTGGGCACGCGCGCCCTCGGGCCCGGTCCGGAAGGTGTCCATGCCGGTCTCCCCGACCGCGACCACCTCGGGGCGACCGGCCAGGGCGTCGATCTCGGCGAGTTCGGCCTCCAAGGCCTCGATGCCACCGGCGGGACGGGCCTTCTCCGTCCAGTCGGTGTCGTCGGCCTCCACACCCTCGGCGCCGTCGCCGTGCACCACGCGCGGGGCCTCATTGGGGTGCAGGGCCACCGCGGCCCACACCTTCCCGGGGTACCGCTCGGCGACCTCGACCGCCCAGCGCGAAGAGGACAGGTCCACGCCCACCTGCACCAGTGGGGTCACGCCCACGGCCTCGGCCGCGGCGATGATCTCGGGGACCTCGGGGGACTGCATGTCCATATGGGTGTGGCTGTCGGCCACCCGTACCCGCAACGCCTCGGGCGCCGCCGGAGGAGTCTGCGCGTTGCGCTCCTTGACCGCCTTGCCACTGCGCTTGCCCACGTCGACCTTCCTCCGTCGTCCCTCGGTCATTGGAGATTCCCCGCGGGCCCCGAGGTGTTCTCGGGGCCCGCGGGTACTCATGTGCTCGATTACTCGGTGTCGCCGGCCAGGCGCGCGAGTTCCTCGTCGACCACGGACGGGTCGAGCTTGGTGAACAGCGGCTCCGGGCGGCTCAGCGGGGTGCCCGGGACGATCGGCGTCGAGGCCCACCGGGCGTCGTTGTCGGCGTAGTCGCCGGTGATGACCGGGTAGTCCACCTTCTCCTCGGAGTCACCGATGGTGTCGTGACCCGACTCGATCCGGGGCATGCCGGTCCAGGTCCCGGTGCCACCCAGCATCGCGTACACCTTGTTGGCGGCGACGGGCAGGAACGGGGTGAGCAGGGTGTTGGCGTCCTGGACCAGCTGCAGCGCCACGTGCAGAACGGTGGCCATCCGCTCGGGGTCGGTCTTCTTCAGCGCCCACGGAGCCTGGTCGGAGATGTACTTGTTGGCCTCGGAGACGGTGCGCATGGCCTCCTGCAGGGCGGCCTTGAACTGTGAGCGCTCCAGGCGGGCTCCGACGGTGTCGAAGGCGGCCTTGGAGTCGGCCAGGACCCCTCGGTCCTCGTCGGTGAGCTCACCGGCGGCGGGGATCTCGCCCAGGTTCTTGGCGGCCATGGAGATGGACCGGTTGACCAGGTTGCCCCAGGCCGCGACCAGCTCGTCGTTGTTGCGGCGCACGAACTCGGCCCAGGTGAAGTCGGTGTCCTGGTTCTCCGGTCCGGCGGCCATGATGTAGTACCGCAGCGCGTCGGCGGAGTAGCGCTCCAGGAAGTCGCGCACGTAGATCACCACACGGCGCGAGGAGGAGAACTTCTGTCCCTCCATGGTGAGGAACTCGCTGGAGACCACCTCGTCGGGGACGTTCAGCTCGCCCAGCGTTCCGACCTCACCGCCCCGGTCGCCCTTGCCGCTCGCGCCGAGCAGGATGGACGGCCAGATGACCGAGTGGAAAACGATGTTGTCCTTGCCCATGAAGTAGAAGGACTCGCTGTCCTTCTCCTGCCACCAGCGCTTCCAGGCGTCGGGCTCGCCCACGCGCTCGGCCCACTCGATGGACGCGGACAGGTAGCCGATGACCGCGTCGAACCAGACGTACAGGCGCTTGTTGGCGTTCTCGCTCCACCCCTCCAGCGGGATCGGCACACCCCAGTTGAGGTCACGGGTGACCGCGCGCGGCTGGAGGTCCTCCAGCAGGTTCAGGGAGAACTTGAGGACGTTGGGCCGCCACCCCACCCGGCGCCCACCACCATCACCGGACGGCTCCGAGGCGGTCACTTCCTCTTCCTTGCCCTTGAGCCACTCGGTGAGGATCTCGGCGAAGGCGGGCAGGTCGAGCATGAAGTGCTCGGTGTCCGTGAACTCGGGGGTCTCCCCGTTGATCCGGGACCGCGGCGAGATCAGGTCGATCGGGTCGAGCTGGTTGCCGCAGTTGTCGCACTGGTCACCGCGGGCACCGTCGTAGGCGCAGATGGGGCAGGTGCCCTCGATGTAGCGGTCCGGCAGGGTGCGGCCGGTGGAGGGGGAGATCGCGCCCTTGGTGGTGCGCGTGAAGACGTATCCGTTGTCGTGGAGCGTGGTGAACAGCCGCTGGACGACGGAGTAGTGGTTGCCGGTGGTGGTGCGGGTGAACAGGTCGTAGGACAGGCCGAGGGCGACGAGGTCCTCGGCGATGATCCGGTTGTAGCGGTCGGCCAGCTCGCGGGCGCTGACGCCCTCCTGGTCGGCCAGCACCTGGATGGGGGTGCCGTGTTCGTCGGTACCGCTGACCATCAGCACGTTGTTCCCCGACATTCGCTGGAAGCGCGAGAAGACGTCCGAGGGGACCCCGAAACCGGAGACGTGGCCGATGTGGCGCGGGCCGTTGGCGTAGGGCCAGGCGACCGCGGTCAGGATGTGGCGATTCGACGACATGACCCAAGCCTAAAGCCGGCCGGGGTGTACGCGGGCCGCCTCCCTGGCCACGGCGCCGATTCCCCGATGTGACGGCGCTTCCCGCCCCTTCCCCCGCTCCTCCGCCCCGGGCTTCCCGGACGGTCGGCCGCATACGTTCCGGCAACGGTTGTCCACAGGGCGGCCGGCAGTGATTCCCCGGGGTGGGTCCCTGCCCTTATGCTCGGCTCAACGACGTCGAGTGTCACCGGAGCGCCGACGCGGAACGACAGAGAGCGACCCTCCAACCCGGTCCCGAGGCGGTGGTCACCACGGATACCCGTGCCATACCCCGTCCTGCCCGGAACACCGCGTCCCTGATCGCCGGCGTGGTGTTGATGGTCGTGCTGTCCTTCCCCTTGGCCGCCGCGCCGTCCGGTGATGGGGAGGCTCTCCCCTCCTCGGTCGGTTCGGCCGACGCCCCGGCGACCACCGCCGACTCCGGCCCCTCCCCCTCCGCCAAGGAGGCGGGCAAGGAGGTCGGACCCTACGTCGACCCACAGACGGTCGCGCTCGGGCCACCCGCCTCCACCTGCGATCAGCGGTTGGTACTGCGGGACCTGCCCGACGCGGTCCCCTCTTGCGCCCTGCGCCTGGCGGTGTGGGACCAACCCTGGTGGCCGCTGCCCCTCCCCCTTCACGACCCCGTTCCCGAACAGGTCGACGCCGAGGGGCTGCCATCCACCCGGGCGCCCCCTCTCACCGCGCACACCACCGTCTGACCAACCCGGTCGGTCCTCACCCGTCTCGTACGGGTCCGGGCCCTCGCACCCCCCGTTCGGTCCCGGGCCTCGCGCCGCGCGCGAGCCGTCCGGTGCCCGGGCACGCGACCGGTTCCACCATCCGCAGTGAGAGGTTCACCCCTTGTCCAGTCAAACGGGAGCGGGAGCGCGCTGGACACGCGCGCTCATCTCCCTCCTCGTCATCCTCGTCGCGTTCGGCGCGGCGTGGTTCATCCCACCGCGCCTGGGTCTCGACCTGAGCGGCGGTACGCAGATCGTCCTCGAAACCCAGGACGGCCCCGACGGCACCGCCGCCGACTCGGAGAACACCGACAAGGTCGTCGAGGTGCTGCGTCAGCGCATCGACCGTCTCGGTGTGGCCGAGGCGAACATGTCGCGTTCCGGTGAGAACCGGATCATCGTCGAACTACCCGGCGTGCAGGACCCGGCGGAGGCCGCGCAGATCGTCGGCCAGACCGCCCAGCTGTCCTTCCACCCGGTCCTCGGCGTGGGCGAGTCCGGCGGTGGCCAGGGCGTCCAGGCGCCCCAGGGCGGAGACTTCGCCAACCCGCCGGCCGACGAGGCCCGCGCCCCCTCCGACGGCGAGGGCGAGGCTCCCGCCGAGGGTGGGGGCGAAGCCCCCGCCGGTGGCGAGGGCGGCGAGATGACGCAGGAGGAGATGGAGGAGATCCTCGGCGGCATGGGCGGCGACCCCGGTGGTGGCGGCATGCCCCAGGCGCCCGCCGGTCCCCCCGCGGAGAACCCCGAGGACGTCGCGGTGACCCTGCCCGACTCCGAGGGCACCATGCTCCAGCTGGGCGAGGCCGCCATCCAGGGCGACCGCGTCTCCAGCGCCGAGGCCGGCCTCGACCAGGTCAACCGCGCCCAGTGGGTCGTCAACGTCGCCTTCCGCGGCGAAGGCCGTGACCAGTGGCAGGAACTGACCGGGCAGGCCGCCTGTTTCCAAGAGGGCGACCCACGTCGCCGCGTCGCGATCGTCCTGGACGACCAGGTCATCTCGTCCCCGCAGGTGACGGCGGAGACCGCCTGTGAGGTGGGCATGGCCGGCGGCCAGACCACCATCAGCGGCGACTTCAACAGCGAGACCGCCGAAGAGCTGGCCGTGCTGATCGAGGGTGGCTCGCTGCCGCTGCCGGTCACCGAGGTCCAGCGTCAGACCGTCGGTCCGACCCTCGGCGCCGCCGCCATCGAGGCCAGCGCCATCGCCGCCATCCTGGGCATCGCGTTCACCGCGCTGTACATCACGGTGGTGTACCGCATGGTCGGTTTCCTGGCCTCCCTGGCCCTGGCGTTCTACACCCTGATCGCCTACGGCGCGTTGGTGGCCATCAGCGCCACACTGACGTTGCCGGGTCTGGCCGGTTTCGTGTTGGCGATCGGTATGGCCATCGACGCCAACGTGCTGATCTTCGAACGGGCGCGTGAGGAGTACCAGCGCCAACAGCAGGTCTACGAGGCGAACAAGGCCTCCGGCATGAAGGAGTCCGACAAGGAGGGCAAGGAGGGCAAGGAGACCGGCGCCCTGGCCCGTCGCCGTCGCCGCGCGGTGCCGCCCAACCTGGAGAAGGCTTTCGTCCAGGGCACGCAGAAGGCCTGGAGCGCGGTCCTCGACACCAACGTCACCACGATCCTGGCCGCCGCCCTGCTGTTCTTCTTCGCCTCCGGCACCGTTCAGGGCTTCGGTGTGACCCTGAGCCTGGGCACCATCGCCTCCATGATCTCCGCGCTCGTCATCGCGCGCGTGTTCGTGGAGTGGGCGGTGCGTCGAACCGTCATCAAGAAGCACCCCTCGATCAGCGGCATCAACCGCATCGGCAAGGTCCGCAGCTGGTTGGTCGAGAAGAACCCGCAGCTGATGAACTTCCGCCGCGTCGGACTCATCGTCGCCGCGCTGATCGTGGTCACCGCGATCGCGGCACCGTTGGTCCGCGACACCAACCTCGGTGTCGAGTTCACCGGTGGTCGCGTCCTGGAGTACGAGATCACCGGCGAGCAGGACCTGTCCATCGACGAGGCCCGAGGTGTCATCTCCGCGCTCGACTTCGCGGGTTCGGACACCGCGGTGGTCCAGGAGTCCGGTGACGGCGACCTGTCCGTCCGCACCGGCGACATCTCCGACACGGAGGCCAACGGCATCACCGAGGCCATCGCCGAGGAGACCGGTGGCGTGGACCTGATCAGCGACGAGCTGATCGGTCCGAGCATGGGCGACGAGCTGCGCAACCGGGCCCTGATCGCGCTCGGCGCGGCCCTGGCCCTGCAGATGATCTACCTGGCCTGGCGTTTCCGCTGGTCCTTCGGTGTCTCCACCATGGTGTCGCTGGGCTTCAACATGCTGTTGGTCGTCGGCCTGTTCATCTGGCTCGGCAAGCCCATCGACGGGGTCTTCCTCGCCGCGATCCTGAGTGTCATCGGGTTCACCGTCAACGACTCGGTGGTGGTGTTCGACAGGGTGCGAGACGAGTGGGCGAAGGACGACAAGTCCTCGTTCACCGAGATCGCCAACCGCGCGATCCTCAACACCCTGCCGCGTACGGTGAACACGACCGTCGGTGCGTGGATCATCCTGATCTTCCTCACCTTCCTCGGTGGGTCCTCGCTCCAGGACTTCTCCATCGCCATGTTGGTCGGTCTGTCCACCGGTGTGGTCTCCACCGTGTTCGTCGCGGTACCGATCGCCATCTGGCTGCAGAAGTGGGACAAGACGCCCGCGCCGCACGTGATCAAGGAACGCAAGGCCAAGCAGAAGGTGGCGGCCAAGGCCGCCCGCGACGCGGACGACGGAGCGGTCGTCTAGGGCGCGCCTTCACCGGCCCGAGAAATGAGGGGCCCCGAACCGCCCAGGTCGTGCGGTTCGGGGCCCTTCTCCTGTGCGCGGTCCGCTCAGCCGTTGGTGGGGGTCGGTGCGCCCTCGGAGCCCTGGACGAGCACGAAGCCCTGCCCCTGCAGAGCGAGCTGGAAGGCCTCACCACTGCCGCGCCCGATGATCGCTCCGGCCTTGACCGTGCTGCGGATGTCGGCCTGCAGGGAAGTACTCCAGGCGACGGCGGCCTGGGTGTCGACGAAGGTCGGCTGATCCACGTTGAGCAGCACCGGGCTCCCGTGGCAGGCCACGGCGATCCGGCCCCGCCCGGTGAAGACCGTGTTGAAGAGTCCTCCGGCCACCATGCCGCCGAACCCCTGCACCTTCTGGATGTCCCAGTTCAGGGTGGGCTCGAAGGCCAGGACGTTGGCGCCGTTGACGGTGAGGGACTCCTCCTCCAGGTCGATCAGGTGCACGTCCCAGGCCTCGTGGGCCAAGAACACGTCCCCCCGCCCGGACACCTTCATCAGTGGCAGGCCCTCGCCCGTGAACGCCTTCTTCATGAACCGGCCGACGCTGCCCGCGCCCTGGTACGCGAACTCGACCTGCCCTTGGTAGGCGACCATCGCGCCCTGTCGGGCGTAGAACTCACCGTTGAGCCCCACTCTCAGCATCTTGCGGTTCTGCAGGTGCATCCCCGGCTGCTGGGTCTCCTGGGCTTGTTGGAAGAGCTCACTGCGCATGTGGGAATCCTCTTTCGTCACTTCGGTCTCAGTGCTGTTCGACGCACCGACCCGGGAGTTGGTTTCCCCGGCGGTCGGATCCGCCGGGGTCACTCCGCCTCGACGACACCGTGGACCAGGTCGTAGACACGGCGCTTGGGCACACCGGTCTCCTTGGCGACCCGGACGATGGCCTCCTTGCGGCGCATCCCCTCGTCCTCCAGCTCCCCCACGGCGACGATCAGGTCGGTGTCGCTCGTGCTCTCCGCGCGGGGCCGGGCGCCCTCCACCACCACCGAGATCTCGCCGCGCACACCGTCGGCGGCCCACTCGGCCAACTCGCCCAAGCCGCCCCGGCGCACCTGTTCGTAGGTCTTGGTGAGCTCACGGCAGACCGCCGCCCGGCGTTGGGCGCCGAACGCCGCGGCCATCGTCCGCAGGGTGGCGGCGATCCGGTGCGGGCTCTCGAAGAAGACCATCGTCCGGCGCTCGTCGGCCAGCTCCTCCAGGTAAGGCCTCAGGCCCTTGCGCGGTGGGAACCCCTCGAAGCAGAATCGGTCGGTGGGAAGTCCGGAGACCACCAGTGCGGTGGTCACCGCCGACGGCCCCGGGATCGAGGTGACGGGGATCCCCTCCTCGGCGCAGGCCGCCGCCAGGCGGTAGCCGGGGTCGGACACCCCCGGCATCCCCGCGTCGGTGACGACCAGGACCTCCTCGCCCCGCCGCAGATCGGCGAGGAGTTCGTCTCCTCTGCGGCTCTCGTTCGCGTCGTAGTAGGACACGACGCGGGCACCGGACTCACCACCGAGGCGGATGCCCGCACGGGAGGCGAATTGACGCAATCGACGTGTGTCCTCCGCGGCGATCACGCGCGCCCCCTCCAGCGCGTGCAACAGCCGAGGTGGCGCGTCCTCCAGGTTCCCGATGGGCAACCCGGCCAGGACGAGCCTTCCGCCCGGCTGTGTTCTCTCGACACCCTCAACCACTGTGATCCCCGTCCTGTCGCGCTACGGTTGGCCATGATCGAACCATCCGAAACCCGGTTTCACGGCCCGCCCGCAACGGACCTCCATCTCTGACCCCAACCTACGAGCCGAGATGACCACCACCGCACTTCCCAGCGAGGCCGAGCCCTCGCCCCCTCCGGCCGCGGCCCGGCCCTCCGACCTCCGTTCCCGCTTCGTGCCCCGCATGCCCACACCCGCATGGCCGGGTTGGCTGGGCGCCGGCCTCGTCGCGTTGTTCGCGGGGGCGCTCAGGTTCTTCAACCTCGGGCAGCCGGAACGGATCTACTTCGACGAGACCTACTACGCCACGGACGCCTTCGCCCTGTGGCGTTTCGGATACGAGCACGAGACCCTCGACAACTCGGACACCATGTTGGCCGAGGGCGATCCGAACATCTTCACCGGCGCGGGCGACTTCATCGTCCATCCGCCCGTCGGCAAGTGGATGATCGCGCTCGGCGACTGGCTGTGGACGCTGATGCCGTTCGGGTCGGCGGTCAGCCCCGAAGGTTGGCGGGTGGCCTCCGCCCTGGCCGGGATGATCTCCGTTCTCATCCTGGTCCGGCTCGCCACCCGGATGACCCGCTCCGTCCTTCTCGGCTGCACCGCCGGGCTGATCCTGGCCTTGGACGGCCTGCACTTCACCCTGAGCCGCATCGCCATGGTGGACATCTTCCTCACCCTGTGGATCCTGGCGGGGTTCACCTGTCTGGTGATCGACCGGGACAAGACGAGGGAGCGCCTGGTCCGCCTGGCGGAGGCCGGGGTCGACCTGACCACGGTGGGTTGGTTGGGCATGCGCTGGTGGCGCCTGGCCGCCGGTCTGTGCTTCGGCCTGGCGGTCGGCACCAAGTGGTCGGCCCTGTTCTTCATCGCCGCCTTCGGTCTGCTCACCGTCGCCTGGGACTACGGTGCCCGGCGCAGCGTCGGCCAGCGTCGTGTCTTCGGCCGTTGGCTGGGCATCGACGCCGTACCCGCGTTCCTACAGACCGTGGTGGTCGCCGGGATCGTCTACCTGGTCTCCTGGTCCGGGTGGTTGTTCACCCGCGGTGGTTACAACCGGGACTTCGCCGATGGTCTGGCCCCCGACTGGCTGCCGAACATCGTGGCCACACCGTTGGAGGCCCTGTGGAGTCTGATCGACTACCACGGCCGGATGATGAACTTCCACTCCGGCCTCACCAGCGACCACACCTACATCTCCGCGCCGTGGGAGTGGCTGATCATGCGCACCCCGGTGATGTTCCACTACGACGGGCAGGCCGTCGGGTGCGACACCGGGAGCTGTGTGACCTCGGTGGTGTCCATCGGGACCCCGGTCATCTGGTGGGTGAGCATCATCGCCATGGTGGTGATGCTGGGCTGGTGGATCACCTTCCGCGACTGGCGGGCCGGCGCCGTGCTGCTCGCGGTCGCCGCCGGTTGGCTCCCCTGGTTCGCCTACCCGGACCGCCCGATGTTCCTGTTCTACGCGCTGCCGTTCCTGCCGTTCCTGGTGCTCGGCATCGTGCTGATGTTGGGGATGCTGATGGGCGCGGGAGAGGACAGTCCGCGCTTCGCTCCGTACACGCGCGCGCTCGGCGGAGTGGTCTTCGGTGTCGTGGTGTTGTTGACCATCGCGCACTTCGCCTACCTGTACCCGGTCCTATCGGCCTATCCATTGCCGGACGACACCTGGGGCGATCGGTTGTGGTTCGAGGTGTGGATCTACGGACGCGATGCCTCCTAACGAGTGGACCCGCCCGGGGAACGGCCGAAATCGTTCCCCGGGCACAACTCCATTAGTCGCACAAGGGCGGGAAATCAACCTTTTCGAGTAGCCGCAACAGGACACTCGGATATCGGGGATTCATGGCCGAAAGGTCTCGGCAAGGTCCCATCCTCCCTGGTACTGTCTGCAACTGGTTGCTGTTGTAGTTTCCATGGATGCCCGAGGCGCCTCGCGGAACTTCACGTGGGCGCTTGTCGATTCGGGTATGACCCTTCTTCGGTCCGGCGCCCGGCGACCCGGGACCAGCAGGGTGCGGTCCCGCCGTAGTCCCCAAGGGAGAGCACATGGCTCAGGGCACCGTGAAGTGGTTCAACTCTGAGAAGGGTTTCGGGTTCATCGCCGTCGAGGGTGGTCAGCCCGACGTGTTCGTTCACTACTCTGCGATCGCGGGCACCGGCTTCCGGAACCTGGAAGAGGACCAGAAGGTCGAGTTCGACATCATCCAGGGCCCGAAGGGCCCGCAGGCGGCGGACGTTCGCACGGTCTGACCGTCACACGTGCGTTTCCCCAGCCCTCCGCTCGCCGAGTGGAGGGCTGGTTCGCCTTCAAGACCCCGATGTGCTCCGAGAGCCACCGATGGGTGTTGGATGGGGACACGGTTACCCAAGCATGGCGATACCGGTTAACCTGCTTGAAGCCGGTCAGCACCCGAAGGCGAGGACCATACATGTTCGGCATCAGCGGTGGAGAGTTCGTCGTCCTCCTCCTTCTCGCGTTGCTGATCTTCGGGCCGGACCAGCTCCCGAAGGCCGCGCAACAGGTCGGCCGTGTCCTGCGCCAGCTCCGCACCATGGCCAACTCCGCCTCCAACGACATCAAGGAGGGGCTCGGCCCGGAGTACAAGGACTTCGACGTCCAGGACCTCAACCCGAAGAGATTCATTCAGAAGCACTTCTGGGAAGAAGAGGAGGAGACCGACAAGAAGCCGGTCTCCCGCCTGAACGGCAAGCGCCCGCCCTTCGACGACGAGGCCACCTGAGCCGTCCTTCCCCCTGCTCCACCGGCCCGGCGCTCAGCCCACCAGCATGAGGAAGAACGCCCCCAGCACGAGCAGGACGATCGATCCCACGATGATCGCGGGCGATCCCACCGCCAGGATGAGCACCTCCGCCGTCACCGCGCCGCCCAGCGCCGCGAGCAGCCACGGCCATCGGGGTCGCGGCGCCCAGTCGTGCCGGCGTTCTCGGGCCACCGTCAGCCCCAGACCCACCCCGATGAACAGCCAGAACGCGAGGTGGGCGATGACGCGTACCTGCGGGTCCACGTAGTCGGCCATACCCCCGACCACCATCACGTACAGGACCGTGGACGTCCCCAGGCGCCAGAACCCCCGGCCGCGTTCGGCTCGCATGGTCTTGTTGCGCGCTCTGGTGGTGCGCCGGAATCCCTCTCCGACGACCGCCGTGGACTCCTCCGGGATGGGCTCCACCCGGCTCTCGGGTGGGCGTCCGCTCGGCGCTCCCTCCGGGATGGGTGGGCGCGCGTACCCACCCGTGGGCTCCGGTTCCTTCGGGTATTCGTATCCGCCTGACTGCTGAGGGGAGTCGGACACTGCTACTGGTCGCCCCTTCACCTTCGTTTCGGCCCCGACCCGGACGGCCCGGACGACGTACCGGGCTCTTACCCGGTCGGGTGTTCGGTCAAATCCCCCTCGCGATCACGGAGCGGAGTGTCTTGGGCGGACATGGGTAAGGGCCCGTCGACGATGTCGAACGGGCCCTCCAAGCGTGACGGACGCCGCGTCGGCGCCGTCAAGCCGGCCTGGTTACCACCAGGTCCAGCCGTTGTTCTTACGAGAGCTCTGCGCGTGCACGGTCATGGCATCTACCTTTCTTGGTGTTTCCAGCCCATCCCGGAACCAAGATGTCCTATCGCGACAGAGTCCACAAGGTCCGAGGCCGAATATTCATCATTCCATGGCCGACGATCGACCAAAGGTTGTGGCACCGGTTCCGAAATGGCCATAGAAGACGGAATCGGCGCAGCTCAGACCGGTTTCCATACTCTTCATGGCGCGACAGCGTCTCCGATGACCTGCAGGGACAAGTCCCTCGAGAAGGGAAATCAGAAGAGACCGACATAACGGAGAGCGACGGTCTCGCTATTGCCACGAGGAGTATCGAAATCGACTCGCGGAACCCGACCCTCCTCGGGGTCGGGGCGTGTGACGACGTCACGGGCGGGCATCCGCATCCGCACATCAGCCCAGAAACCCCCACATAGCGGTACTTCCGCGACCCTTCACCAGAAGAGAGACATCACTTTCGGTGATCTTCTGAAAACCCGGTTCCATCCGGACTCGCGTCCCTGAGGCCCCGGGCATCCCCGTTTCGGACACGGCCAAAACCGAGTATGCGCCTGAACCCTTCTAGACACCGCTCCTCTCCGTGAAGAGGTTCGGACGAGCACGAGGACCCGGTGGTCGATCCAGAGGCCGAACCCATAGGCGTCCCGGTGCCTCGGTGGATAGGCTGGGGACCGCATCGGCACCACCCCGCCGCAGGGGATAGACGCTTCGCCGGTGACACTCGGGGCTCAGGTCCGGATGACCTCCCGCCGCAGGGAACAGCGAACACGGCGTCCGACCCCATCACGAGCACGAGAAAGGGCCCGATCCACGGATCGGGCCCTGCTCTTTCTCGGTCTTGAAAGACGAAGAAGCCGAGGGGAAGACGTACTTCCCCTCGGCTTCTTCTCTTCGGTGGAGCTGAGGGGATTTGAACCCCTGACCCCCTCGATGCGAACGAGGTGCGCTACCGGTCTGCGCCACAGCCCCGAAGACGTGACCAACTTTAGCAGGAAAGTTCGAGTGGTCCGAACGCCCGATCGGGCGTTCGGACCGGGGTCAGTCTCCGGCGGCCCGCAGGCGTGCGTCCGCGTACTGGTCGTAGACCTGACTGCGGCGCTCCTGGAGGGCGATCACCTTGGCCAGGCGCTGGGCCTCCCGGGCCTCGTGTTCCTGGCGGTCACGGTCCCGACGTGCGCGCAGGTAGGCCCGGCGACGTGCCTTGAGGCGGGCCCGACGCCGCTCGGCGTCGACCTTGGCCGCCTCCCGCAACAGTGCGAAGTGTCCGACGAGCAACAGGATCGGCGGCGCGATCACCCACCAGGGACCGAGACCGAAGGCGACGGCCACGATGGTGGCGACGTTGAGCAGGGTGAGCGCGCTGGTGCGCCGACGACGGCGGGCGATGACCCGGGCCCGGGATTCGGGTGCGGGCATCGGGCCCCGTTCGACGGGACGCGGCTCCTCGGCCTCCTCGGCCGCGTGTTCCCGGTGCGCCCGCGGCCGGGTGATGACCTGGGTCTCGGTGAGATCCGGGTCCTCCTCGTCCGCCTCTTCCTCCTCGAACGACTCGTCGACCTCGTCGGCGTCCGGCTCGGCGTCGTCGCGTCGGGTCTCCTCGTGGGTCGGCTCGACCGCGTCCTTGCGCAACAGCATCGGCACCAGGACGATGAGCCAGACCACCACGATGGCGAGGTACAGGGGAGAGCTGCTCATCACCCCTCCTCACGATGACGGCCACTGAACGTTGATCGACACTTCGTCGACACCGCGCCGCGTGTACATGAACACTGTCCCGGGAGTACCGACGCCCCCCGGCTCGGTACCGTTCCTACTCCGGGTCGGAGCCGGAACGAATCCCGTGTGCCATATCCACGTGTTGCCCGCATCGTCAATGCGTCTATGTTCCGCACGGTACGACCCCGTGTCCATAAATGCGCCGCATTCCGACCGGAGTGTCGCAAGATTGTGGACCCTCAGTTTCGGTCGCTCCACCCCTCCGGAAGAAATCGCAGGTCAGATGGTGACTGCGGAGCGCAGTGCCAATTCAACGCAAAGTAATGAATCAATGTGCTTAAAGTGAGGTTTAGGCTTCGGACGCACCCGTGATGCTGTCACGTTCAGTTCGGCCACGGGTTCGGACTCGCCGGATCACGTGGATCCTCGCCGCCGTTCGGGCCATCCGGCCCCAATGCCGAACCGGGGCCGGAACCACCCTCCGAGGTCGGACCGGAAGACCCCCCGTCGTACCAACGACGCAAAACCCCCCGGGGCACCTCCTCCGCGGTGAGTCCATAACAAATATGGTCCCGCCAGGCCCCGTCGATGTGCAGCTGTCTGCGTCGCACGCCCTCGTCCCGGAAACCGAGTTTGGTGACCACGCGTCTGCTGGCCCGGTTCTCGGGTCGGACATTGGCCTCGATCCGGTGCAGTCCGACGCTGAAGAAGGAGTGGTCGACGGCCAACGCGACCGCGGTCGGGGTGATGCCCCTCCCCGCGTAGGCGCTGTCGATCCAGTAACCGACCTGTGCCGATCTGGCCGAACCCCACACGATGGCGCCCACTGTGAGCTGTCCTACGAAACGGTCGTCGTAGGTGACCGCCCAGGGCATGGACAGCCCCTGGCGCGCCTCACCGCGGATGGCCTGGATCATCGCGACGTAGGGGGAGACCCCGGTGGTGCGCAACGGCATCTCCGGGTAGGTGGGCTCCCACGGCCGCAGCCACTCGGCGTTGCGCGCACGGGTATCACGCAGGGCGGGGGCGTCGCGCAGGCGCAGTGGGCGAAGCGCGATCGCCCCCTCCTTGAGGGTGACCGGCCACCTCTGTCTGCGTTTCACGTCGTCCCTCCGTGGCCCTGTGCACCACCCGGCGCGGATACACCACCGGCCCTCGGGGCGTGGCCACGCCCGGTACCGGTGAGCCCTTCCAGTATTCCACCCCTGGGGACACGCGGTAGCGGGTGTAACCTCCGCCACACAGGAATCGGATGATTCCAAACTCCATTCACTCCTGCACCAAAAACCGTACTAGGGTCAAGGAATTCTCTGCTTCCGGAATGCCCGGGATGTGATTGTGGTCATTACCGGGTCTCATTCCGACCGGGGGTGGTCACCGCCCCGCATCTGGTCGATCGCGTGCCCCAGAACGGGTGCCAGCACGTCCATTCCGTCGCCCACGCCGCCTCGGGAGCCGGGCAGGTTCACCACGAGCATGCTGTGTCCCTCCCGCTCCACGACCCCCGCCAGGCCTCGGGAGAGGATCGCGGTGGGCACTCCCTTGTCGCGCCCCGCGGCGCGCAGCGCCTCGGGGATGCCCGGGACCTCGAAGGCCAACAGCGGACGGGTGGCCTCGGGGGTGCGGTCCTGGGGGGTGAGACCGGTGCCACCCGTGGTCAGCACGGCGTCGGCGCCCTCGTGGTGCGCGCGCAACAGCGCCTGGGTCACCGGTGGACCATCCGGCACCACCCAGGGCCCCACCACCGTGAATCCCAGGCCGCGCAGGCGCTCCACGATCACCGGCCCGGAGCGATCCGGGTAGACCCCGGCGGCCGCCCGGTTCGAGGCGGTGACCACGGCGACCCGACGCGCGGAGCGTTCGTTCGGCTCAGTCGCCACGCTTCCAGTGCCCCTTCTTCCCGCCGAGCTTCTCCTCGACCCTGACCGCGGTGACCTCGGCCTCCGGGTCGATGGCCTTGACCATGTCGACCAAGCCGAGCGCCGCGGTCATCACGCAGGTGAGCGCCTCCATCTCGACGCCCGTGCGGTCCGCGGTACGGACCGTGGCGGAGATGTCCACGCCGTCGTCGAGGACCGTCAGGTCCACGTCGACACCGTGCACCGCGATGGGGTGGCACAGCGGCACCAGGTCGGGGGTGCGCTTGGCGCCCTGGATGCCGGCGATGCGCGCGACCGCGAGGGCGTCGCCCTTGGGGACCTCTCCGCCGCGCAGGGCGGCGACGGTCGCGGCGTTGAGCAGGACCCGGCCGGTGGCGGTCGCGCTGCGGGCGCTGACGTCCTTGCGGGAGACGTCCACCATGCGCGCGGCGCCGGATTCGTCGAGGTGGGTCAGGCCGGAGGGGTGCGCCTCCGGCTTCGGGGTGTCGGTCATCGGGGTCACCCGTCGTCTTCGCGTGTGGACCACGCGGCCCATCGGTGCGCCGGCCGCGTGGGGCGCGCGTCGGCGCGTCCCACGCATGACCGTACTCCTCCACGGTGACAACGGCGCGGAGACCGCCTCGGGTCAGTGCCCGGGCAGCGCCAGGACCTCCGCGATCGCACCCGCCGGCAGCTCCGTGACCTCCTCCGGGACGACGAGGAGGCCGTTGGCGTCGGCCAGCGCGGACAGCTGGTGCGAACCCTGTCGGACGGCGGGCGAGACGGTGTGCGCCGCTTCGGTGCCGGGGTCCGCCGGCGACAGCACGGCGCGCAGGTAGGAACGTCGACCCTTCGGCGAGGTGACCGCGGTGGACAGTCGGGCGCGCACGGTCGGTAGGGGCGTCGGGTCGAGACCGCGCAGCTTCCGCAGCACCGGCCGTACGAACATCTGGAAGGAGACGAAGGCGCTCACCGGGTTGCCCGGCAGCGTGATGATGGGGGTCTCGTCCGGGCCGATCGTGCCGTATCCCTGGGGCTTGCCGGGCTGCATCGCCACCGAGGTGAACTCGACGGTCCCCTGCCTGCCGAGCACCTCCTTGACCACGTCGTAGGCGCCCATGCTGACGCCACCGGTGGTGACGACGATGTCGGCGCGCAGCAGCAGCCCCTCCAGGGCGTCACGAACGCTGACCGGGTCGTCGCCGACGAAGCCGTGGCGGTGCGCCTCGCCCCCGGCCTCCTTCGCCGCGGCCGCGATCATGTAGCTGTTCGACTCGTAGATCTGGCCGGGGCCGAGCGGGCGCCCGGGTTCGACCAGTTCCTCACCGGTGGAGAGGACCACGACCCTGGGCCGGGGGACGGCCGGGACGGTCCGGCGGCCGACCGCGGCGAGCACACCCATCTCCCCCGCCCCGATGAGGGTCCCGGCGTTCAGCACACGCGCGCCCGCCTCGACGTCCTCTCCGCTCCTGCGCACGAACCCCCCGGGCGTGGCCGGACGCTCGACGAGGACCTCCACGCTCCCACCGTCGGTCCACTCGACCGGGACGACCGCGTCGGCGCCCGTGGGCATGGGTGCGCCGGTCATGATGCGCGCGCACAGGCCGGGGCGGATCGCGCTCGGGGACGGGTCGCCCGCCGGGATGTCGGCCACCACCGGCAGTCTGACCGGGGAGCCGGGCGAGGCGTGTTCCAGGTCGCCGGAGTGGACGGCGTAACCGTCCATCGAGGAGTTGTCGAAGCCCGGCAGGGACACCTCGGAGACCACCGGTTCGGCGAGTACCGTCCCGTGGGCCCGGAGCAGGTCGAGCTCCGTCGCCTCGGGCACGGCGACCAGCGCCAGCAGATCGGAGACGTGCTGTTCGACGCTCTTCATGGGGTCCCTCCGGTTCGTGGTGCGCGCTGGGAACGGTCCACTCGTGTGGTCCGCCCCCACCCCATTGTGACCACTGACACCGGTGGGACGCGCCGGGCGGGTCAGCTCCGGTCGGCGCGGTCGTGGCGGTCGACGAACTCGCGCAGCCAGGGCAGGAGCTCCTCGGCCAGGTCCGGGCGCCGGCAGGCGAAGTCGACCACGGTGCGGATGTAGTCGGCCTTGTTGCCGGTGTCGTAGCGCTGTCCCCGCAGCAGGACCCCGCGTACGCCACCGCCCTCCTCGGGCTTGGTGCGGGTGAGTTCGAGCAGGGCGTCCGTCAGCTGGATCTCACCGCCGCGCCCCGGCGGGGTGCGGTGCAGGACCTCGAAGACCGCGGGGTCGCAGACGTAGCGACCGATGATCGCCCAACGGCTCGGCGCCTCTTCCCGCGCGGGCTTCTCCACCAGGTCGGTGACCGTGACGACGTCCTCCTCCTCGGTGGGTTCCACCGCGGCGCAACCGTAGAGGGAGACCTGTTCGGGCTCGACCTCCATGAGCGCCACGACACTGCCTCCGTGTTCGCGACGCACCTCGATCATGCGTCGCAGCAGGTCGGCGGTCTCGATCAGGTCGTCGCCCAGCAGCACGGCGAAGGGGTTGTCGCCCACGTGCGCCTCCGCGCACAGCACAGCGTGCCCGAGCCCGCGGGGCTCACCCTGGCGGACGTAGTGGACCTGGGCGAGGTCGCTGGACTCACGGACCGAACGGAGCCGCTCCGCGTCGCCCTTGGCCTCAAGGGCGACCTCCAGCTCGTAGGCGCGGTCGAAGTGGTCCTCGATGGAACGCTTACTGCGTCCGGTGATCATGAGGACGTCGTGGAGACCCGACTCCACCGCCTCCTCCACGACGTACTGGATCGCGGGCTTGTCCACGATCGGCAGCATCTCCTTGGGAGTGGCCTTGGTCGCGGGCAGGAAGCGGGTGCCCAGACCCGCCGCGGGGACGACCGCCTTGGTCACGGAGGAGGTCGAGGGACGCGTCTGGTCGATGTCGGCGCTCATGGTCAGGCACTTTAGGGCAGAGCGAGCCGTTCTCGTGCTCGGTCCACGGACGTGGCGACGAGAAGTCCCCGTCCTTTCGGGAGGAGGCGGAGAAAACGCCACCCGGAGTTCACCCGGGTCGACGTACGAGCGTCCCTGGGACATCCGGGACGGCGGTGCCACACTGGGGCGCATGGGTGATCCGAACGGCCGCGAACGGGCCGACAAGCGCGCGCTGCGCGAGCGTCTCCTCGCCGAGCGTCGGAAGCGGGGACCGCGGGAGCGCGACCGGGTGGGATCGAGGGTCCGCGACGCCCTGATGGACCTGCCCTGGCTGGCGATGGGCGGAACCGTGGCCTGTTACTACTCGGTCGGCGGTGAGCCCGACACCCGCAGGCTCGTGCACGCGCTGTGGAAGCGCGGCACGTACGTCCTGCTACCGATCTTCCTTCCCGACCACACCCTGGACTGGGCGTCCTTCGACGGCCCCGACTCCCTCTCCCCGTCCGGGCGCGGGCTGGTGGAACCCACCGGGCACCGTTACGGGCCCGAGGTGTTGGGCCGCGCCGACGCGGTGATCTGTCCGGCCCTGGCGGTGGACCACCACGGTGTACGCATGGGACGAGGGGCGGGCTGCTACGACCGCGCCCTGGCGCACAAGGGCCCGCACACCCCGGCGATCGCGGTGGTCCACGACGAGGAGTTCGTCGTGGAGCTGCCCTCGGAGCCCCATGATCGGCCCGTGGACGCGGTGGTCACTCCGGGTGGCGGGCTGCACGCCTTCGACCCCGCCGCCACGGTCTGGCCCGACTGGGGCCGTGGCCGGAGAGGGTCCGGGTCGGGGTCGGCCGAGGACTGACCGGGGATTAAGCGGTCACATCGCGACGTTGTCGCTTTCGGTGCCCCTCCCCATCGGTGATCCCTCCGGATGAGGGGCGGTCGCGGCCGTGGTCGGCGAACGCGTACTATTTAGCAGTCAACGGGTGAGAGTGCCAGCAAGGAGGACCCGGAACAGTGCCTACGTATCAGTATGCGTGCACCGAGTGCGACGCCCAGATGGAGGTCGTGCAGAGCTTCAGCGACGACTCGCTGACGGTCTGCCCCGAGTGCGAGGGGCGCCTGCGCAAGGTGTACTCGGCCGTGGGGATCGTCTTCAAGGGCTCCGGTTTCTACCGCACCGACAGCAGCTCCAGCACCTCCAACAGCTCGGCCATGACCGGTTCGGGCTCCGCCGAGGGCAAGGACTCCAAGCCCTCCGGCTCCGGAGACTCGGCCAAGTCCGGCGACTCCACCGCCAAGAGCGCCTCCTCCGGCGGCGACTCCTCCGGCGGCAAGAGCACCGGCAACACCACCACCGCGAGCACGAGCAAGAGCTGAGCCGCCCCACCCTCCGTTGACCTGTCCGCGCCGCCGGGATCCTCCGGCGGCGCTTTCGCGTGTCGGTGACCGGAGCCGCCCGAGCGTTCCGTGGTCTTCCACGGCCCGGGGAGGATCAGGGGAATCCGGCCTGTGGATAACCGGTCCGGCCCTCTTCCGCCGTTCTAGCGTTGAAGGCATGACCACCACCCCCTACCGTCACCGACGTGGGCTCCTGCGCCTCCTGGACCGGTACCGACGCGCCGTGGCGGCCCTCCTGGCCGCCTGCGCGGCGATCGGCGCCGTCTTGGTCCTGCGACCCCCTCCCGAACCCTCCACGGAAGTACTGGTCGCCGCACGCGACCTGGACGCCACCGGGCCGGTGACCGAGGCCGACCTCGCCGGTCGGACCCTGCCGGACCGACTGCTTCCCGAAGGCGCCCTCTCCCCCGAGGATCCACCCACCGGCCTCGTTCCGAACGCACCCGTGCGCGCGGGCGAGGTTCTGACCGACGCCCGCCTGGGCGACCCACCCGCCGCCCCCTACGGCCCCGACATGGTGGCGGTGCCGGTCCGAGTCTCCGATCCCGGGGCGGTGGCCCTTCTCTCCCCCGGCAGCAGGGTCGACGTACTGGCCGCCCGGGCCATGGACGAACTCGGTGGCCCACCCGCCCGCGCGGGTCCCGCCATCGAGGTGGTCGGCGACCGTCCGGTGCTCGACGTACCGGCGGAGGAGGGCACCACCGGTGAGGGCGGTGCGCTGATCCTCATCGCCGCCACCACGGAGGAGGCCCGCGTGCTGGCCGGGCACGCGACCGTTTCGCGACTGTCCGTCATCATCCGTGGTTGACCCATCTCCGGAGCTGGTGAAAGCTATTCGAGGCGCCGCGCCGCGGCGCCTTCCCGAACAACTCCGAACACGTAGGGCAGTACCCCATGGAAGGCTTCAAGAAGTTCCTGCTCCAGGGAAACCTGGTGCAGCTCGCCGTCGCGGTAGTCATCGGCTCCGTCTTCGCCAGTCTCATCACGGCGTTCACCGAAGGGTTCATCACCCCGCTGCTCGGCATCTTCGGGGGTGTTCCCACCTTCGGCGACCTCTACTTCGAGATCAACGGCAGCAGGTTCCTCTACGGCTCCTTCATCGACGCCCTCATCTCCTTCCTGATGACCGCGGCGATCCTGTACTTCCTCGTGGTGTTGCCGCTCGGCAAGCTCATGGAGAAGTTCATCAAGGCGGAGGAGGCGACCACCCGCGAGTGCCCGCACTGCTTCTCCGACATCGACAAGAGGGCCGGTAGGTGCGCCCACTGCACCGGTGAGGTCACCCCGGAGATCGCCGCGACCCCGGAGAGCACGGCCTGACCCACACGGGTCCCCGCACACGCGTAAGGGCGGCCCCGCGGGGCCGCCCTACGGGTTCACGGGCCGATCAGCCCTCGTACTCCCAGTGCCAGGGCTCGAACGGACTGGACTTGGCCCAGGCCGGGTGGACCCAGCCGTGGTCGCCTCCGTTGGTCTCCATCCAGTTCCATTTCTCGGAACGGAAGTTCTGGATGCCACAGCCCAGGTCGATCGCCTGCCCCAGACCGTGGTTACTCGTGCCCGGGACCGCCGCGAAACCGGGTGCCACCTCGCCGTACACACGGTGCTGGTTGGGCAGGTCACGGTAGGAGCTGGTGATGCAGATGTTCTCGCCGTACTGCTCGACGTGCTTCATGTTGAGTTCGAGGAAGGACTTGGCGGCGTCCGCTCTCAGGAAATGTCCGTCGTACATCTCACACAGGGAATCCTTCGGCAGCAGCCCGTTGGGGTAGCCGTCCGCCTTGGAACCCGCCGAGGCGTCGCACTCCGAGGCGGCCATGAAGGTGTCGGGGTCCAGACCACGCGACTCCAGTTCGTCGGTGAGCGCGTTGGTGCTCTCCTCGGACTGGGCGCGCAGATCATCCACCTGGGCGGCGAGTTCCGCCTGCTCAAGCTGGGTGAAGGTCTGTAGTTCCTGCGCCTCGCTCGCCAGCCCGACCTGCTCCTCACGCAGGTCCGTGGCGTCCTGGATCAGCGCCTGGTTGTCCTCGGACAGCTTGGCGGCGTAGGACTGGGTCTGGAGGTCCTCGTCGAGGTCACCGGTGGCGAGGATGCCGAGTACGCCCGCGTCGGGCTGCTGGTACATGGTGCTGGCCAGCTGGGCGAGCGGTTCGCGCATCTCACCGAGGTCGACCTCGATCTGCTGCAGGTCGTGGAGCGTCCCGACCAGATCCTCCTGAGCGGCCTCCACGGCCTCTTGACGCTCGACGTACTCGTCGGTGGCGTCCTCCAGCTCCTGAGTCGCCTCTTCCGCGTTGTTCCTCAGGTCCTCAAGGTCGGCCTCTGCGGAAGCGGGTGCCAGTGCGGCTTGCGGCATGGGAACGACGAGCAGCGCGGTGACCAGAACGAGCGTCAGCGCCTGCGTCATCCGGACCCGCTGCGACAGGCTCAGGGCGGACAGCGCCCCGCCACCCGACACGCGGAACCTGCGCCGCGCCGAATCAGAATTGAACGGCACGAATGATCCTCCGGCTGCTTTTCCTCGAACATCTACTCGTGGCCGCATGGCAACGTACTACATGTCCACATGCGGACACACTGGGCAGTTCCATCCGGCGGCCACGGCCGCGGACAGCGAGCCGCTCCCCTGCGGGGCGTCCCACTCGACCCCCGGCGGAAGGCCTGGTCATCGGGTCACCGATGGAGGTCACATCCATCAACCCACAGTGACCGTAACGCTCAAGCCGCCATAATCACGACACGCGACATGAACAACATCACACCGTCACCAGGACAACCAATCGTAGGTCAGCGTACTCCGCCACGCACACAGCGTGCTCCCGCGGCACCGCAGGAACATCAATCGACATCCCATGCACGCCCATCCTGGGTTAGGCTTGACCCCGCGACGGGGTAACCTCCGTCAAAATCATGGCTCCGTAGCTCAGGGGATAGAGCACCGCTCTCCTAAAGCGGGTGCCGCAGGTTCGAATCCTGCCGGGGCCGCCACACAAGGCGTGGGCGCCGTCCTCCATCGGGGATGGTGCCCACGCCTTTTCGCTCCCCCATGGTTTCCCCCACGGACGGTCAAGTCCCCACAAGTATCGCGGACAGCGCGTTCGGCACCGACTCTTTGGTTCCGTGAAGGCCCCGTTCTCGGGAGAACTCTGGACGGAATCGTCCGGCCACGTCGTGTCGGGACGGGCTTCCCGAGGCTCCGACCTCGATCATGGAGACCCGGCCGACCAGGCCGGACACGCGTGATCCAGGGCGAGCGGGGGTGAGCCGGGTGGCGAACGGAGACTACGAGACCGAACGCGACACCGAGCGGGGGAACGGTCGGTCACGAGGGCGGCAACGAGGTGGGTCGCCCTCGGCGATCGCGTCCGCGCTCAGCAGGGATCCCCATCCGGGGCCCCAGCACTGGGGTGGACCGCGGCCACGTCGCGCGGAGCCCGAGGTGTTCTTTCCGCGCAGGTTCCCCCGGTTCTCCCCCGAGGAGTGATCCCACGTGAGTCGGCGCGGCCTTGAGCGAGGGGGCGTCGAAATCGGGTCCCACGGCGGAACCTCCCTGCTCCGGTCACCACGCCCCCGAGAGCCCTCAGAGAAAGCTACGCCACGGGGCCAGGACGATCTCGCTGAACTTGGCCATGATGGGGCGGCCTCGCCACTCCTCCTCGGTCAGCTCGCGGGCGTTGGTGAGGTCGACGTCGAAGACCCGCTCCAGGTGCTTGGCCACACCCTCGTCGAAGAGCTCCACGTTGATCTCGTAGTTGCCGATGAGGCTGAGCCGGTCCACGTTGGCGGTGCCGATGGTGCTCCACCGGCTGTCCACCGTGGCGGTCTTGGCGTGCACCATCGTGCCCTGGTACAGCCACAGCCGCACCCCACCGCGGAGCAGTTCGGAGTAGCGGCCGCGCGCCAACCAGTCCGCGACGACGTGGTTGGAGTTCTCCGGGACGAGGACGTTGACGTCCACTCCCCGGCCGGCGGCATCGATGAGCGCGTTCGCGAGCTCCTGGTCGGGGATGAAGTACGCCTGGGTGAAGAGGACCCTGTCCCTGGCACGGTCCAGCGCCTCCAGGAGCATCGCCCGGATCGGATAGATGAGCTGTTCGGGAACGTTGCGATGGACGCGGATGTGGGGGTCCCATTCGGCCTCGCCCAACCCGTCCAGTTCGGGTTCGCCCTCGGCCTTGTTGCTGTTCCAGAAGTCGACGAAGGCGTTCTCCAGCTCCCACACCACCGGGCCGGCCACCCGCAGGTGGGTGTCGCGCCACTCCATCGCGTAGGTGGAGCCGATGTTGAACCCGCCGACGAAGCCGATCTCGCCGTCGACGGTGAGGATCTTGCGGTGGTCCCGGCCGGACTTGCGCATGTCCAGGAGGAGCATCCCGAGCCGGAACACCGGGTAGCGCAGAACCCGTACCGAGGGTGGGAACTCGAAGAACCGACGGGGCACCACCAGGTTCGCGAAACCGTCGTAGACGACGTACACCTCGACACCGCGTTCGGCCGCCTCGATCAGGGCGGCCTTGAACTCTTGGCCCACGGCGTCGGACTTGATGATGAAGGACTCGAAGAGGACGCGACGGCGGGCACCACGGATGGCCCCGAGCATGTCCTCGAACAGGTCGGCGCCATAGGTGTAGACGGTGGTGGTGTTGCCCCCGAGCGGCAGGGACGTGGGTTCGGTACGGGGGAAGTTCACCCGGTGCGGGCGCACCTTCTTTCGCCAGTGGTCGATCCCGACAAGGGTCGCCACCACGGCGATCTGAGTGGCGAGGAGCCCCAAGAGCCCTCGCCGAACCCAGGTCATGACGGTCGAACGTCTCAGCATACGGTCGCCTCCCCGGAACAGGCCGTCTGCCGTGGGTCGCCCTGGGGCGCGGCCCGGCACGGTTTGTGTCCCAACCGTATCCGGCCGTGCACGGTGGACCTCGGACGAACCGCCTCGCCGCGGGCCGGGTCAGTCCCGTTCGCGCCTGCGCAGCACGAGCAGTTCGGTGGTGGGTCCTTCCCATCGGCCACGGACCAGCCGACGGTCCACCCGGTAGAGGAGGGCGCCGGCCAGCCGACCGGTGAACGAGGTGACGGTGACCGCCCGCAGGAACCCGCCCCAGAGCTTGCGCCAGGGCAGTGCGGCGTCGACCTGGGCGTTCATCAGCACGAGCATGGGCACCCGCCGGACCACGTCGAACCCGGCCTTGTCGGCGAGTGAGGTGATGGTCTCCAGGGTGCGATCGACCTGGTGTTCCCCACGTTGTTCGGGCCGTTGCAGGCAGTTCTCGGAGATGACGAGCGCTCCGCCGGGACGTACCACCCGGCCCAGGCCCTCCAGGGCCGCCGCGTAGCGATCGTCGTCGGTGATGTGGAAGAGCACGTCCATGCACGAGGCGGCGTCGAAGCTCGCGTCCTCGAAGGCGTCCAGGGCGGACACGTCCTGGCGGACGAAACGGTGTTGGGGGAAGCGTCCGCGCAGACGTTCCACCGCTGCGTGGGCCATGTCGCAACCGGTGACCACGTCGGCCCCGAGTCGATCCCATAGGTCCACGTAGAAGCCGGTTCCGCTGCCCGCGTCGAGAACGCGCGCCCCGCGCGGCTCCAGTCGGCCCACCTCACGGAGGAAGACCTCCTCCCGCACCCGGTACATCCACCTGTTGAAGGGCCGCCCGAGCGCTCGGTATCCCACCCCGCTCTCGGTCCAGTCCTCTTCCAGGCGGTGCTCCCAGAAGTCCCGGAGTTCACTGTGAGTAGCCATTGCCCCACTCTCACACCGGCCCGTGGAGTTGTCCCGCCGCAGCGCCGCGCCCGGAGGCGGTTCGACCGGCCCCGGCCGCCATCACCGGGCCACGGCACAGCCTCGATCGTCTCCGGCCACTGCTAGAAATAGCGCATCCCCTGACAGCGGCTCCGGACCTGAGAAGAAGGCGAACCGATGAACAGCGAACACCTCACCGAGTACGCGGGACTGCCCGTGGTGGACTTCCTGTCGGAGGGCGCCGAGGATCAGCTGCTACGCCAAGCCGCCCGGCAGGCCCGCAGGAACGACGAGGAGGCGCCGACGTCCGTTCCGCAACGGGAGCGGATGGACAAGGCCATGACCGCCCCCGGCGACGTGGCCTGGCGACTGCGGGTCGCCGAGGACGGTGAGGAACTCGCCGATTACTTGACCCGGTTCGTCCGCGACGTGGACACCACCCGGGTCGTCGCACTGGTCATCGGTGACTGGGGCTTGTACGACGACCCCGAGGTCTCCTCCGCCGGGGTGCGGGACCTGCTCGTCGAACACGCCGCCGCCTTTCCGGCTTTGCGCTCGCTGTTCTTCGGTGACATCACGTTCGAGGAGACCGAGATCTCCTGGATCCAGCAGTCCGATCTGGCGCCGCTCCTGGCCGCCTACCCTCGCCTGGCGGAACTGACGGTCCGTGGCACGGGCGACGGCGGCGGTTTCCCGGACGCGAGCACGCTGGCCCTGCGGGTGGACGAGCACACCGGTCTGCGGTCCCTGACCCTGCAGAGCGGTGGTCTTCCCGGCCCCGTCGTACGCCAGGTCCTCTCCTCCGGACTACCGAACCTGGAGCACCTGGAGCTGTGGCTGGGCGTCGACCAGTACGGGGGTGACGCCATCCCCGAGGACCTGGCCCCGGTCCTGTCCGGCGACGCCCTCCCGAACCTGCGCCACCTGGGCCTGCGCAACGCCCAGGACACCGGCCTGTGGCTGCGCGCCCTGGTCGAGGCGCCCGTGCTCGCCCGGCTGACCTCCGTGGACCTCTCCGAGGGTTCGTTGCGCGGCCGGGACGTGGACCACCTGCTCGCCTCGGTGCCGGCGCTGGCCCACCTGGAGAGCCTGGACCTGCGTCACCACTACCTGTCGGAGGAGGACACGGAGCGGGTGCGCGCCGCCTTCGCGTCCGCGGGCCTGGAGGTGGATCTCTCCGAGCGGGAGGTTCCCGACAGCGACGACCCCGACGACGAGTACGCCTACTACCCCTCCGTCACCGAGTGAGCACTCCCCTGGCCGGGCGGCCACTGGTCGTGGTGTGCGTGCCCGGAAACCGGCGCCGCGCGCTGTTCGTGGCGGCCGCGCGGGAGGCGGGGTGGCCCGAGCCGATGGTGCTGCCCTGGCACGAGCTGGCCGACCCGACCGGGTCGCCGTCGCTGCCTCCCGGTGCGTTGGTACGGGTGGACTCACCCGGCGAGGACGTCACCACTGCCCGTCTGCTTCGCGGATGGGCGGCGGACCCCGACCCGTACCGGGCCGAGGGCACGGCCGACCAGCACCGTGGGTTCGTCCGCGCGTTGGACCGCCTGTCCGCCCTGGTGGCCGCGACCCCCGGCGCACACCTGGTGCAGGACCTCACCGACCTGGTCGACATGTGCGACAAACGCCGCGCTCACGCGCGTCTGGCGTCGGCCGGGGTCGCGGTGGCGGACGCTCTGCCCGGACCGATCACCGACTACGCGGCCCTGCGCGAACGCATGGACGAGCACCACGCGCGTCGGGTGTTCGTCAAACCCGCGCACGGTTCCTCGGCCTCCGGGGTGATCGCGCTGGCCACCGGTGGGGCGGGCAGGGTCAAGGCGGTCACCTCCGCCGACCTCACCCGGGCGCGGGACGGATCGGTGGCGCTGTTCAACTCGCTACGACTGCGCACCTACACCACCGAGGCGGAGGTGGCGGCCGTGGTGGACGCCCTGGCCCCGGACGGCCTGCACGTGGAACGTTGGCTGCCCAAGGCCGGCTTCGACGGCCGTGTGGTGGACCTGCGGGTCCTGGTGGTCGCCGGACGCGCCACCCACGTCGTGGTGCGCTCCTCACGCTCCCCGTTGACCAACCTGCACCTGGGCAACGCTCGTGGTGACGTGGACGCGCTCCGCGAGGCCATGGGACCGCACGCGTGGCGGGAAGCCATGGCCACCGCCGAGGCGGCCGCCGAGGTGTTCGATTCGACTCTGCACGTGGGAGTGGACCTGATGCTCTCCCCGGGATGGCACCGTTTCACGATCTGCGAGGTGAACGCCTTCGGCGACCTGCTCCCGCGGGTACTGCACGAGGGCCGCGGCACCCACGCCGAGCAGTTGCACGCGCTCACGACCGGCCGGTTCCCGGTGCCGCCCCTTCACCCCGACCCGTCATCCTCGACACCCACCTTGGAACACCGTTGAACACCAGTACCCCCGGGCCGCCCCTGCCGGGAGCCACCCCGGACATGAACACCGTGGTGGGCACGCACGACCTCCTGCTGCTCACCCTGGACACGCTGCGATACGACGTGGCGGTCGAACTCGCCGCAGCCGGGCGCACGCCCCACCTGGCCCGGTTGCTGCCCGCGGGCGGTTGGCAGGAGCGGCACGCGCCGGGGAGCTTCACCTACGCCTCCCACCTGGCGATGCTGTCCGGGTTCCTGCCCACCCCCGCCTCGCCCGGGCCCCATCCGCGCCTGTTCGCGGCGTCGTTCCCCGGCAGCGTGTCCACCGCCCCCGGCACCTGGACGTTCGAGACCGCCGATCTGGCCTCCGGGCTGGCGGCCGAGGGCTATCACACCGCTTGCGTGGGCGGCACGGGCTTCTTCAACCGTCGGTCGGCGCTGGGGTCGGTGCTGCCGGACCTGTTCGCCGAGAGCCACTGGGAGGAGTCGTTCGGGGTCGCCGACCCCCACTCCTTCGAGAACCAGGTCGAACGCGCCGTGCGGATCAGCGAGGACGTCCCCGCCGACCGCCCCCTGTTCCTGCTGTTGAACGTGGCCGCCCTGCACCAGCCCAACTGGTTCCACCTGCCCGGTGCGACCCGGGAGGCCGGGGACACCCGCGCCAGCCACGCGGCCGCGCTGGAGTACGTGGACCGGCACCTGCCACCGTTGTTGGCGGCCATGAGTGCCCGGCGCCCCTGCTTCGCGATCGTGTGCTCCGACCACGGCACCGCCTACGGCGAGGACGGCCATAACGGGCACCGGATCGGTCACGAGGTCGTGTGGACCGTTCCCTACACCCACGCGGTCCTGCCGCACGGCTACCGTTCCGAGGCCCCGGCACCCGACGAGAAGAAGGAGAAGGCGTGAGCCTCGTCCCCATGACCGAACCCGTGCGCGCGGACTCCCCGTACCGCTCGTACGTGTACGCCTACCCGCACAAGACCGCCTACCGCCCCTTCGACGACCGGCCCCACCTGGCCGACCTGTGGCGGGGCGAGGACGTGAGCGCGCTGTCGCTGTACGCGCACATCCCGTTCTGCGAGATGCGGTGCGGGTTCTGCAACCTGTTCACCCGCTCCACTCCCCCGGCCGAGCAGGTGACCGCCTTCCTCGACGCCCTTGAGCGGCAGGCCGACGTGGTCGCCTCCTGTCTGCCCGAGGACGCGTCGTTCGCCCGCGCGGCCCTGGGCGGAGGCACCCCCACCTACCTGACCGCCACGGAACTGGTCCGCGTCTACGACCTGCTCGAACGCACCCTGGGCGTGGATCTGACCGCGATCCCCACCTCGGTGGAGACCTCGCCCGCCACCGCGACCCCGGATCGGCTGGCGGTGTTGGCCGAGCGCGGCGCCACCCGGATCAGCATGGGGGTGCAGAGCTTCATCGACAGTGAGGCGCACGCCGCCGGACGGCCGCAAAAACGCGCGGAGGTGGACCGCGCCCTGGCCGACATCCGGGCGTGCACCGACGCCGACCTCAACGTCGACCTTATCTACGGCATCGAGCGGCAGACCCCGGACACCTGGCGGTACTCGTTGGACACGGCGCTGTCCTGGTCGCCGGAGGAGGTCTACCTGTACCCGCTGTACGTGCGGCCGCTGACCGGGTTGGGCCGTCGTGCCCGAGAGTGGGACGACCACCGGCTGTCCCTGTATCGGCGGGGCCGCGACCACCTGCGCGAGCACGGCTACGAGCAGGTGTCTATGCGCATGTTCCGACGGGCCGACGCCGCCGAGACGACCGCCCCCGACCACTGCTGCCAGACCGACGGCATGGTGGGGCTGGGCTGCGGGGCGCGCTCCTACACCTCGGGCACCCATTACTCGTTCGACTACGCGGTGGGCGTGGGCAAGGTGCGGTCGATCATCGAGGACTACGTGGGGCGCGACGCCGGGGACTTCGCCCGTGCCGAGGTGGGATTCCACCTGGACGAGGAGGAACGTCGGCGCCGCCACGTCCTGCAGTCGCTGTTGCGGGTGGAGGGCCTGGACGCGCGGGCCTACGCCGAACGGTTCGGCGGCCACCCGGTGGCGGATCTCGCCGAGGAATTCGGCGCGCTGGCCGCGCGCGGGTGGCTGGTCGCCGGGGAGGACTCCGTCGACGCCGCGACGATCCGGCTCACCGAGGAGGGGCTGGCCCACTCCGACTCGATCGGACCGGACCTGTTCTCGGCACGGGTGAACCGGCTCATGGCCGAGTACGAGGCGGGGTGAGGCCGGTGCCGTCCGACTCCGCCGTGCCGCTCCCGGACCCGACCATGGGTCCCCCCGCGCGCGCCGCCCTGCCCGCTCACCTGACCCTGCTCTACCGGGGCCCGCTGGCCAGCTGCGACTACGACTGCCCGTACTGCCCGTTCGCCAAGCGTCGGGACTCCCCCGACACCCTGCGAGTGGACCGGGCGGCGCTGGAGCGTTTCACCGACTGGGTGGCCGAACGCGCCGAGCACGATCCCGGGACCCGGATCTCGGTGCTGTTCACCCCGTGGGGCGAGGGTCTGGTCCGGTCCTGGTACCGGCGGGCGATCGTCCGGCTCAGCCGACTGCCGCACGTGGACCGGGTCGCGATCCAGACCAACCTGGGCGGACGCCTGGGCTGGCTCGCCGACTGCGACCTCGACTCGGCGGCGCTGTGGACCACCTACCACCCCGGTGAGGTCGCCCACGAGCGGTTCCTGGCCAAGGCTCGCGAGCTCATCGACCTCGGGGTGCGGTTCAGCGTCGGCGTGGTGGGGCTGCCCGAGCACGTGGAGGCGGCCACTCGGATGCGCGCCGCCCTGCCCGACGAGGTGTACCTGTGGGTGAACGCGGCCGAGGGACGTTCCTACACCGACGCCGAAGCCGCGACCTGGCAGCGGATCGACCCGCACTTCCACTACAGTCGGCTGCCCCATCCCAGCCGTGACCTTCCCTGTCGCACCGGTGAGAGTGTGCTGTCCGTTGACGGGGACGGAAACGTGCGGCGCTGTCACTTCGTGGACCTCCCCCTGGGCAACCTCTACGACGGGTCCTTCCGCGAACGACTCGGGCCCTCGGGTTGCCCGCTGACCACCTGCGACTGCCACATCGGCTACGTCCACCTGGAGTCCCTGGACCTGTACGACGTGTTCCGGGGCGGGGTGGTCGAGCGGATCCCGGCGATCCGCGGCTCCTGACACATCCACGTGAGAAGTACCGACGCCCCCTTCGAAACCGTCACCGGGGACGGCCATAATTCGTCCCATGGTCCTTCCCCGTGTCATCGCCACCGACCTCGACGGCACCCTCCTGGGCCGATCAGGTGAGGTCTCCGAACGCAACCTCAGGGCTCTGAACGACGCCGTCGACGCCGGAATCCGGGTGGTCATCGTGACCGCCCGACCACCCCGCGACACCGCCGCCATCGCCGAACTGTTCGAGTGCGCCGCGGTGGTCTGCGGCAATGGTGCCCACGCCCAGGTGCCCGGCCGCGAACCACTGGTCAGGGCGATCGACCGCGACACCTCCGGAACCCTCGTGGACAAGCTCCGGGGCGCTCTGCCCGAGGTCGGGTTCGCGGTGGAGACCGGCGTCGGCTTCTACCACGACGCCGACTACACGCTGGAGTCCTGGATGCCCCGGGACTGGGTGACCGAGGTGTTGGAGGACACCGACGCCCTGCTGGCGGCCGCGAACCCCGTCACCAAACTCCTCGCCCGGTCCACCGCCATGCCCGTGCACCTGATGCTCGACGCCGCCTCCGAGTCCATCGGCCCCCTGGCGGAGGTGACCTACTCCGGTTCGTCCGGGTTGGTCGAGGTGAGCGCGACCGGGGTGAACAAGGGCAGCACTTTGGCACTGCTCTGCGAGGAATGGGGGGTCTCCCGCGAGGAGGTCGTGGCCTTCGGCGACATGCCCAACGACCGGTCCTCGCTCACCTGGGCCGGCGCCGGCTACGCGATGCGCAGCGGCCACCCCGAACTGCTCGACCCGGAACTGGGGCTGCTGGTGGCCCCGCCCAGCCACGAGGACGGCGTGGGACGTGTGGTGGAGCAACTGTTGCGAGAGTGAGGAACCACCGGCCGAAACGACCGTGGCCCCGGCGGAGCGTCCGCCGGGGCCACGTCGGTTCGACGGCCGTGCGCACGGGGATCCTGCGGGGTGAGGGGGCCGATCATCCCGGAAGACGAGTCCCAACGACCCTGGACACGACCACCCGGCGACCGTTCGTCGTGGATGGCGACCGTTCACCGCACGGTGGGCGACCGCTCGACGCTTCGCACCCGCGTTCGGCGCGCGCCCGGGCGCGCCCCCTGCTCAATGTGGGGTGTCGCTCCTTACAGTGCCGAGTAACGCAGGTCACACCTTTGAGATGTGTCCTGACCAGCGTCACCGTCCCGCCCATCCCCCCGGAGGTACCGACACCATGGCAACCGACAGGCCCGCGCAGGACCCGGCTCCCCCACCCGAGAACGGGGGTGGAGACGAGCCCATCAAGGATTCCGCCTACGTGACCATGCACGCGGATCCACGGTTCATCGACCTGAAGCACCGGCTGTACCGCTTCATCTTCCCGATGAGTATCGCCTTCATGGCCTGGTACCTGCTCTACGTGCTGATGTCCGCCTTCGGCCGCGGCGTGATGGGCATCGAACTGTTCGGCGGCGTCAACGTCGCACTGGTCTTCGGGATCCTCCAGTTCGTCTCGACCTTCGGCATCGCGATCCTCTACACGAGGTACGCGAACCGGAACTTCGACACGCGCGCCACCGAGCTGCGCACCGAGCTTCAGAACGGCGCCAACGGCGGCAACGACCAGGAGGCGGGCCGATGATCCTCGCACAGGAAGCGGCCATGAGTGACAGCAGCCGTCTGGTCACCCTGGTCCTCTTCGGCCTGATGGTGGCGGCCACGATCGGCATCACGATCTGGGCCGGCCGCAACACCCGTTCGGCCACCGACTTCCACTCCGGCGGTCGCGGTTTCTCTCCGCTGCAGAACGGCCTCGCGATCGGCAGTGACTACATGTCCGCCGCGTCGTTCCTGGGCATCGCCGGCATGATCGCCCTGTTCGGCTACGACGGTTTCCTCTACTCCATCGGTTTCCTCGTCGCCTGGTTGGTGGCCCTGCTGCTGGTCGCCGAGCTGCTGCGCAACTCCGGCCGTTACACCATGGGCGACGTTCTCTCCTACCGCATGCAGCAGCGCCCCGTGCGGACGGCCGCCGCGATCTCGACCGTCGTCGTGTCGATCTTCTACCTTCTCGCGCAGATGGTCGGCGCGGGCGCCCTGATCGCCCTGCTCCTGGGCATCCAGGAGGGTCAGACCTTCCTCGGCATGGACGCGCCGACCGCGAAGATCGTCGGCATCGTCGTCATCGGCCTGTTGATGACCATCTACGTGGCCTTCGGCGGTATGAAGGGCACCACCTGGGTGCAGATCGTCAAGGCCGTCATCCTGATGGCCGGCGCCGCGCTGCTGACGCTCTTGACCCTCTCGCTGTACGGGTTCAACCTCGGCGCCCTGATGACCGACGCCGCCAACGCCAGCCAGGCGGCGGCGGACGGTAACGCGGCCGGGTTCCTGGAGCCCGGTCTGCGCTACGGGGTCGAGGTCGCCGGCGACCCGATCCAGACCCTGTGGAACAAGCTGGACCTGATCAGCCTCGGGCTGGCGTTGGTCCTGGGCACCGCGGGTCTGCCGCACATCCTCATCCGCTTCTACACCGTTCCCGACTCGCAGAGCGCCCGCAAGTCCGTCAACTGGGGCATCGGCCTCATCGGCAGCTTCTACGTGATGACCCTGGTGCTGGGCTTCGGCGCCGCCGCCCTGGTCGGACACGAGGCCATCACGGCCCAGGACGCGGCCGGCAACACGGCCGCACCGCAGCTGGCCTCGGTGGTGGGTGAGCGCATCGGCGGCGAGATGGCCGGTGCGATCCTGCTGGCGCTCATCGCTTCGGCCGCGTTCGCGGCGATCCTGTCGACCGTCGCGGGTCTGGTCATCGCCTCGTCGTCCTCGCTGGCGCACGACTTCTACAACTCGGTCCTTCGCAAGGGCAAGGCCACCGGCGCCGAAGAGGTCAGGGTCGCCCGCTTCGCCGCCATCGGCGTCGGCGTGGTGGCGATCGTCCTCGCGATCTTCGCGCAGAACCTCAACGTGGCCTTCCTGGTCTCGCTGGCGTTCGCGATGGCGGCCTCGGCCAACCTGCCGACCCTGCTGCTGAGCCTGTTCTGGAAGCGCTTCAACACCTCCGGCGCCCTGGCCGGTATCTACGGTGGTCTGATCAGCGCCGTCGGTCTGGTGTTCTTCTCCCCGGTGGTGTCCGGTTCGGAGACCGCGCTCATGCCGAACGTGGACTTCGCCTGGTTCCCGCTGCCCAACCCGGCCCTGGTGTCGGTGCCGATCAGCCTCCTGTGCGCCGTGGTCGGCACGTACATGTCCAAGGAGCAGGACTTCGACAAGTTCGCGATGCTCCAGGTTCGTGCCCTCACCGGTGCGGGCTCCGAGAAGGCCGTCGACCACTAGTAGGCCTCTCCCCTGGTCCCCGATCAGCCGCTTACGGGGGCCACGCACGGAACGTGGCCATCTCCCGACCGCGTACCGTGCGTTCCGGCCCGTCACCCCTCCTCCCGGGGGTGGCGGGCCATTCCACGTGAATTCGGAAAGGCGCCCCTTCAACGTGACCGTTGACACACTATGCGGGGATAAGATCGGTGCGTGTCGTATCGGTGGCTGTCGTGGCTTTCCCCCTCCCGGCGCCCCTCCTCTTCGGATCGTCGGGCGAGCGTCGAGTTGATGCGCCAGGTCCACGCCCTGGGAGTCGACCTCCAGGACGGGTTGCATGGTCGCAGCGTGGGCGCGGCCGCAAGAAGGCTGCGTCGGATCCTCTCCGTGGAGGGTGTCCTGCTGGCCGACCTGGACGGGCCGGTCACCGCGAGCGGGGTCCGTCCCGGGCCCGAGGAGATCGAGGCCGTCCTGGCCCAGGTCTTCGAGTACGGCGGCAGTGCCCGTACCCGCCTGGCGGACGGCACCTCGGTCTGCGCGGTCCCGCTGCACGTGGCCGACGAACTCGCCGGCGCGTTGGTGGCCATCGGCGAACCGGTGGAGTCGGACGTCGAGGCGGCCGCGGCGCTGGTCTCGGACAGCCTGGACCACGCGGCGCTGCGCCGGGCCCGGGCCCGGATCGCCGCCGCCGATCTGCGTACCCTGCGCGCCCAGATCTCCCCGCACTTCATGCACAACTCCCTCGCCGTGATCGCGGCGTTGGTACGCACCGACCCCGACCGGTCCCGCCAACTGCTGTCGGACTTCGCCGACTACCTGCGGTACGGGTTCTCCGACAAGGGCGACTACGCCACGGTCTCCGACGAGTTGGAGGCCACGCAGACCTACCTCGAACTACAGCGCGCCCGTTTCCACGACCGGTTGGACATCACCGTGCGGATGGCGCCCGAGGTGTTGCCGATCGCCATCCCGTTCCTGGTGGTGCAACCGATCGTGGAGAACGCGATCCGGCACGGACTGGAACGCAAGGAGGGACGTGGTCACATCAGCGTGTCCGGTTTCGGTGAGGGTCCGCTCTGCGTCATCGAGATCGAGGACGACGGGGTGGGCATGCACCCGGAACTGGCACGCGCCCTCCTCGCGGGCACCGGGCCCGAGGCCCGTAGCGTCGGTCTGGCCAACGTGGACCAGCGGCTGCGAGCGGTCTACGGACCGGAGTACGGTCTGATGATCGAAACCGCACTGGGGGAGGGAACGAAGGTGACCGTGCGCGTACCGAGGTTCGCACCCGGGGTGGTCGTGCGATGAACCCCGAACTCCGTGTGCTGGTGGTGGAGGACGAGGCGTCCACCCGCCAGGAGATGGCCTCTCTCCTGGGCGACATGACCGAGGTGTCGGAGGTCCTGGTGGCCTCGAACGGGGCCTCGGCGGTGCGGCTGTTGGGTACGACCAACATCGACGCCGCCTTCCTCGACATCCTCATGCCCGGGTTGGACGGTATGGACGTGGCCCGGGTGCTGAGCGTGATGTCGGAGCCGCCGTCGATCGTGTTCGTGACCGCGTCGGAGGCGCACGCCGTGGAGGCGTTCGGGATCGGCGCGGTGGACTACCTGCTCAAACCGATCCGTCCCGAGCGCCTGGCCGAGGCCGTGGGCCGGATCGCGCAACTGCGCGACTCCAACGCCACTTCCTCCCCGGCGGAGGACCTGCACGTGGTGCAGATCGACACCGGCCGGCGCACCGTGTTCGTCAAGCGCGACGACGTGCAGTTCGTGGAGGCCCAAGGTGACTACGTGCGGTTGCACACCGCCGAGGGCACCCACCTGATCCGGCTGTCGCTGTCGTACCTGGAGGAGGTGTGGGCCTCGGCCGGGTTCGTCCGGGTGCACCGGGGCTTCCTCATCGCCATCCCCTGGGTCCGGGACCTTCGGGTGACCTCCTCCTCCGGTCTGGTGGCCGGGACCCCGGCCGGAGACGTGCCCGTGAGTCGCCGCCACGGACGCCATCTGCGCGCCCAACTCTTGGAGGCGGCCAAGCGCGACCAGCTCGGCCGTTCGGCGACCGGGCGCCCGGGGACAGCCAAGGAGCAGTAGTTGAGTCCACGCCGTGAGAAGCTCACCAGCCCGCAGACGAGGATCGCGTTGGCCAGGGGCAACCGGCCGGTGCAGCACCTGCAGCCGGTACCCGAACCCGTGGACACCGAGGCCGCCCGAGCGCTGTTCCGCGCGCAGCGACGCAAGGCCGTGCGCACCGTGACGTTGCTGGGGCTGGTGCTGTTCGGGCTGAGCGGCGCCTTCTCCCTGTTCCCCTCACTCGGAGACCTCCGGGTGATGGAGGTACCGATCTCCTGGCTGCTGCTGACCGTGGCGATCTACCCGTCGTTGTTCGGCCTGGCGCTGTGGCACGTGCGGTCGGCCGAACGTCTGGAGGACCGGGCCGAGGCCGTCGCTCGGGACGGGGCCGTCGACCGGTCGCCCCGTGACGACGAACCGCCCCCTCTCGATGACGGGACCTCATGACCTCCGCCGTCCTGGCCATCGGCCTGGTGCTCGTCGCGAGCCTGGTCATCGGGATCTACGGGGTGCGGGCCGCGCGGTCCACCTCCGACTTCCTGGTCGCCTCACGGCGGGTGTCGCCGAACTGGAACGCCCTGGCGATCGCCGGTGAGTACCTGTCCGCCGCCTCCGTGCTCGGCCTGGCCGGACTGCTGCTCAAGAACGGGTTGGGCACCATGTGGTACGCGGCGGGGTTCACCGCCGGGTACGTGGCCGTGGTCGCGTTGGTGGCCGGACCGATGCGACGTTCGGGCGCCTTCACCGTGCCGGACTTCGCCGAGTACCGGCTGGGCGCGCCCCGTCTGCGGAAGCTGTGCGGCTGCGTGGTGCTGATCATCATGCTGCTGTACCTGGTCCCCCAGTTCAAGGGGGCCGGGGTGGTGTTGAGCCTGGTCAGCGGAACCCCCTACTGGGTCGGGGTGCTGCTGGCCGGGTTGGTGGTGAGTGGTTCCATCGCGGCGGGCGGCATGCGTTCGGCCACCTACGTGCAGGCCTTCCACTACATCATCAAGTTGACGTTCCTGGCGGTGCCGGCGATCTACCTGGTGGTGCACGCCGGTGCCGACACCCGCTCCGAGGCGCTGCACCCCGAATGGGGTACGCACTTCCCACAGGCCACGCCGGTGGAGTTCACCATCGGTACCGAGTTCACGTTGGACGAACCGGTCACCGTGGTCACCGCCGACGGCGAGGAGTTGGAGCTCGCCGCGGGAGGGCACTCCGTGGAGCAGGGCACGGAGTACGTGTTCCCGGAGGGCGCCACCATCCCGCACCCCGAGGGTCTGCCGGAGCTGGGCGGTGAACGGTGGAGCACGCCCCTGCTGGACGTGGGCGGCTACCCGCTGTTCGAGACCTGGTCGACGCTGCTCGCCATCACCCTGGGTTGTATGGGTCTGCCGCACGTGATCATGCGTTTCCACACCAGTCCGACCGCGCGGGTCGCCCGCCGGGTGGCCGTGGGCGTGATCGCGCTGCTGGGGCTGTTCTACCTGTTCCCCACCGTGTACGGGCTGTTGGGCCGCGTGCTCACCCCACAGTTGGTGATGTTGCAGGGCACCGACACCGTGACGGTGGTGCTGCCGGCACAGGCGGTCCCGGGTTCGGTGGGGACCCTCCTGACGGCGATGGTCGCCGCGGGTGCCTTCGGCGCCTTCCTGTCCACTTCCTCCGGGTTGTTGCTGGCCCTGGCCGGCGGACTGTCACACGACCTCTTCCACGGCAGCGTGCCCCGCCTGCGGCTGGCCGTGGTGGTCGGTGCCTGCGTGTCCGTCCTGTTGGCGCTGCCCGCGCAGATGATCGACATCAACGCGCTGGTGGTGTGGGCGTTCACCGTCGCCGCGTCCACCTTCTGTCCCCTGCTGGTGTTGGGGATCTGGTGGCGCCGGCTGACCCTGCCGGGCGCCGCCGCCGGACTGATCGTGGGTGGGGCCACCGCCACCGGGGCGGTGGGGTGGTCGATCCTGCTGCCCACGCTCCCGGGGTGGGGGACCGTGTTGTTGGCCCAACCGGCGGCTTGGACCATCCCCTTGGCGTTCCTGACGATGATGGTCGTCTCACGTTTCACCCGGCCCCCGGAATGGGCCGAGCACGCGGTCCTGCGCCTGCACTCGCCCTGACCACCCCGTTCGCGGGACGGGAGGGGACCCGGCGGAGTACGATTACCCCGTGTCCATAATCAGCAACGAGGAGTAGCGTGCCTCGCCCGCCGCGTGCGTTTCCCTTCCTGTTCGCCGCCGGAGTCGTGCTGTGCTCCTGCGCGGCGGCCCAGGCCGACGAGTCCGGGTACGCCCCGCCCCCCGACACGAGTGTCACGGCCGGGCCCCAGGACGTCCGTGTGGACACCCCCGACACCTATGTGGAGTCCGGCCCGGACCGGGTGATCGTGTGCGCGGGTGAGGTGACGGTCGTGATCGGTCCGGGCGACTGCCCGCTGTCACCGCCGGCCTTCCTGCCCGAGCCCGTGCCCGAACCGGGCCGGCTCGTCCCCGAGGTTCCCGTCCCCGAAACCACGACCGCGCCGACACCGACGCCGGCCACCGCGGAACCGGCCGCACCGCGATCGCCCGAGCCCGAGAGTCCCGCCCCCGAGACACCACCGGCGCCCGAACCCGCCGAACCCGCGGAGCCCCGCACACCGGCGGAGGCGGCCCGAGTGGTCGAGACCGCCCATCAGGAACCCCTCGTCGCCGCCGACCGAACCACCGCCGACGCCGCGTCCGGGGTCTTCACACCGATGCGCACCATGGTCCTCATCGCCGTGGTGGGCGCCGTCGCCGCCGCCGGTGCCGGCCGCGCCGGCGCCACCCGGCAAAGGTAAGGAGGTCAGGGCGTGACGATCGTCGAGTCGACGCGTTCGAAGGTGGCCAGCACCGCCGTCAACCCCTCGGCGTCGGCCTTCAACGCCGACGCGTAGGGATCACCGATGTAGAAGAGCAGCGCGATGGTGGCGAACACGAACAGCAGGTTGACGGCGGCCCACAGGTAGGCCACCCGGGCACCGCGCTTGATCATCGCGAACGGCATCACCGCGACCACCGCGCCGGACGCGGCGGTCAGCACCAGCAACAGCGTCGGAATGTCGTCCCCGGCGGTGTCGGACCTGGCCACGCGCGCGTCGCTGAGGTTGCCGAGTTCCTGGCGCGCGGTCAATCGGTCGAGACCGTCACCGGAGTCGGACGCCGAGAGCGTGCGCACCGACGTGGTCAGTTCGGCCATCGCCTCGTCCCCCTCGGTGCTGAGTTCCCCCTCGGCCACCATGCGCGGCCAATCGTCCTCGACCACGGTCGTCAGGTAGGCGCGAAGGTTCTCGCGAACCACGGCGGCCTCGTCCTCGGGCAGGGCGGTGGTGCTCCAGTACAAGGATTGCGCCGCGCCGGCCTCGGCGACGATCCCGTCCTCCGCGGTGGTGAAGTTCTCCCAGGCGATCACCGCGCCCATGGCGGCGGCCACGAGGTAGAGGGCGAGCACGCAGGGAGCGATGGTGGCGCCCAGGGCACCGCCGGAGAACTCATCGTCGACCTGGAGGCGTCGGGAGATCAGTACGGCGCCGGCGACCATGACGATCAAGAGGGCGGCAAGCAGCAGCAGGGTGGACAATCGGGGCTCCCAGCAGGAGAAACGGGTATCGACTGGTCATCGTTAACACGCCCCGACCGGCCCCGCCCCCGGAACGGGTGAACGCCCGCATTTGTCCCCCGCCCCGTCCGCCGAGACCTCGCCCCTTGGACCCCGACGTACCGGTTGGTACGTTCTCAGCGCCGCTCTCCCCACTCCAGCGTCCTCGGAAGGACCACCCGTGCCCACCCTCCTCTCCCCCCGTGGACCCTTGTCCCGACTCACCGCGCTCGCCGCCGTGACCACCGCCTCGGTCCTCCTCGCCCCTTCCGCCGCGGTCGCCGAGGACGATCGCGCGCAGCGCTCCTCCGTGGAGGTCATCATCACCGACGATGGCTTCTACGAGGTCGGTGATGATGTGGAGAGCCTGGAGACCTTCCTGGCCGAGAACCCCGAGTACGCCGACACCGTGGAGAATCCCGACGAGGTCGGCACCCTGGCCGCCGACTCGGCCGCGCTCACCCACGGGACCCTCACCATCCGGACCACCGACTGCACCACCGCGAGGGTGAGCTACTCCAAGGCCTCCGGAAGCCGGATCACCGTGGAGCTGCGCGTCGGCCAGATCGGTCGGCTGGAACGCAAGGGCGGGCCCCAGGTGATCTCCGCGGGCCGGTCCGCGTCCTTCACCACCGGCATCGCCTCGATCGGCAACGTCCAGGGACGGATGCACGTCTCTGAGCAGGACACGACGTTCCGCACCGGCCACGTCTCCTGTCGCTGACCCACGACGAGGGGGCGCGGGCACCGTCGTGCCCGCGCCCCCTCGCAGTCGGTCGACCCCCGATGCGCGGAAAGGGAGGGGACGACCTGGATGGTCACCCTTCCAGGCGGTTCACCAGCGCGTGGTACTCGTCCCAGAGCTCGTTGGGGAGGTTGTCACCGAAGGTCTTGAAGAACTCGGGGACCAGCGCGGCCTCCTGCTTCCAGACGTCGGTGTCGACGTCGAGGACGAACCTCATGTCCTCGTCGGAGATGTCCAGCCCCTCGGTGTCGATGCCGTCGGCGGTCGGCACCAGACCGATCGGGGTCTCCACGGCCTCGGCCTCGCCTTCGAGCCGGTCGACGATCCACTTGATGACGCGGCTGTTCTCACCGAAGCCCGGCCAGACGATCTTGCCGTCGGCGTCCTTCTTGAACCAGTTGACGTAGAAGATCTTGGGCAGCGCGGCCTGGTCGGCGCCGGCACCGATCTTCAGCCAGTGGGCGAAGTAGTCGCCCATGTTGTAGCCGCAGAACGGCAGCATCGCGAACGGGTCGCGACGCAGCTCACCGACGGAGCCCTCCTGGGCGGCGGTCTTCTCGGAGGAGACGTTGGCGCCGAGGTAGACGCCGTGCTGCCAGCTGAGGGACTCGCTCACCAGCGGCACCGCGGTGGCGCGACGGCCACCGAACAGGATGGCCGAGATCGGCACACCCGCGGGGTCCTCCCACTCGTCGGCGATCGTCGGGGCCTGCCCGGCCGGGGTGGTGAAGCGGGAGTTGGGGTGGGCGGCGGGCTCACCGGACTCGGGGGTCCAGGGACGACCCTTCCAGTCGGTCAGGCCGGCCGGGGGCTCCTCGGTGAGGCCCTCCCACCACACGTCGCCGTCCTCGGTGAGGGCGACGTTGGTGAAGATGCTGTTGCCCCACAGTGTCTCGACCGCGTTGGCGTTGGTCTTGGCGCCGGTGCCGGGCGCGACGCCGAAGAAGCCGGCCTCGGGGTTGATGGCGCGCAGCCGTCCGTCGGCGCCGAAGCGCATCCAGGCGATGTCGTCACCGACGGTCTCGACCTTCCAGCCGGGGATGGTCGGCTGGAGCATGGCGAGGTTGGTCTTGCCGCAGGCGCTCGGGAAGGCGGCGGCGACGTAGTGGGACTCGCCCCGCGGCGAGGTCACCTTGAGGATCAGCATGTGCTCGGCGAGCCAGCCCTGGTCACGGGCCATGACCGAGGCGATGCGCAGCGCGTAGCACTTCTTGCCGAGCAGGGCGTTGCCGCCGTAGCCGGAGCCGTAGGACCAGATCTCACGGGTCTCGGGGAAGTGCGAGATGTACTTGGTGGTGTTGCAGGGCCAGGCGACGTCCTGCTGTCCGAGCTCCAGCGGGGCGCCGACGGAGTGGATGGCCTTGACGAACTCGCCGCGCTCCTCGATGAGGCGCAGGGCGGCGGTGCCCATGCGGGCCATGATGCGCATGGAGACGACGACGTAGGGGGAGTCGGTGATCTCGACGCCGAGCTGGGAGATGTCACCGCCGAGGGGACCCATGCAGAAGGGCACCACGTACATGGTGCGGCCGCGCATGGCGCCCTTGAAGACCTCGCCGAAGGTGTCGCGCATCTCGTCCGGGGCGATCCAGTTGTTGGTGGGGCCCGCGTCCTCTTCGCGCTCGGAGCAGATGAAGGTGCGGTCCTCCACTCGGGCGACGTCGCTCGGGTCGGACTTGCAGTAGAAGCTGTTGGGCCGTTTCTCGGAGTTGAGGCGGGTGAACGTGCCCTGCTCGACCAGTAGGTCGGTGAGGCGGGTCCATTCCTCCTCGGAGCCGTCACACCACACGACCTCGTCCGGCCTGGTCAGCTCCGCGACGTCACGAACCCAGGAGATGAGTTCTTCGTTGTCGGTCAGGGCGGTGCCCACGTCAATACCCACGTCAGCAGTCACAACGGCTCCTCTTCGAATGACGAGATCTCTCGAATGATGAACGACGAGGAGCAGAACTGACCAATTGGTCTAGGCCAGTGGTCTAATAATGGCCGCGCGAGATATCGGATTCCGCTGCATGGCAAGGGATTCGGGCACTCGACCACGGTGCGCCCACACGCGCTCGACGGGCTCGCCCCGGCACGACTCGGGGCCGCTTTTCCCTGCACTGCGGGCCGGAGGCGTATCCACGACGACACACCGTGCTGTTCGTCACACGGGGGTCGCCGACCCTGGGCCGAAGCGCCGGCGGAGGCCCGAAAAAACACCGCCTAGACCACTGTCGGGTCTTCGCAGATCAACGAAGTATGGCCACCGGGCCCCGGGCGCCGTGCAGGACCGAGTGGCTCACCGAGCCCAGCAGCAGGCCGCGGAACCCGCCGCGGCCGCGCGAGCCCACCACGATCAGGTCGGCGGGGGTGGCCTCTTCGAGAAGGGCCACCACCGGGTGCGCGCGGACCACCCGTGTGCGCACCCGGACGTTGGACCGCGCCAACCGCAGGTCCATCAGTTCCTCGTCCAGGGCCTGCCTGGCGGCCTCCGCGGCCGTCGCGTCGTCGAACAGTTCCGGCGGGATGGGTCCGGTCGCGGCGGCGAACGCCACCAACGGCTGCCAGGCGCTGACCGCCACCAGGTCGGCGTCGGCGAACTCCGCCTGGTCGAAGGCGAACTTCAACGCCCGACGGCTTGGCTCGGAACCGTCCACCCCCACGATGACCCGGCTGCGCACCCCGTGCGCGGCGGCGTGGTCCCGGGGCAGCACTATGACCGGCACAGGTGAACGAGCGGCCAGTTCGATGCCCACCGACCCCACGAACGCCGCGGCGATCCCGCTCAGTCCGCGCGAGCCCACCACGACCGCCGCCACCCCCGGTTCGTGGGACTCCGTGATCAGGGCCTGGGCGGGCCGGTCGAACGACATCCGGGTACGCACGGACAGTTCGGGGAACAGCCGTGACACCCAGTCCTGCGCGTGGTCGAGCAGAGTTCGTGCCCCCGAGCCCTCCGTCGCCCGAGCCTGTTCCTCGACGCTCGACCACACGTCGAAACCGTCCGTGGCCAGCGGGCGCGCGGCGGCGACGATCAACACGCCCAGACCACGAAGCATGGCCTGGTGCGCCGACCATTCCAACGCGTGCCTGCTGGAGTCGCTGCCGTCCACCCCCACGACGATCCATCGTGTCGTGGTAGCGCCGTTCATCTGCGTGCGCCCTTTCCGTAGGTATCGGCGGCCATGGGAACTTCGTCCCCCGCCGGTGTTTCCATGCTCTTCCCGATGATGACGCCTGAACACGCACCCGCGGATAACAGTGCCGCCGCGAGTTGGGTGACGTAAGGTCCCAGGACGACCAGTGTCCCCGCAGGAACGGAACGCGCGGACGTCAGGTCGCGTCCGAGAGACATAAGCGAGTCATCGGCGGATGGGGAACGCGATGTCCCACTCGAACACCGGACACCTGCACTGGGACCACCGTGACGGCCGTGTGGCCGCGGTGGTGGCCGCCGTGGTCTACAGCATGTGGGCACTGGAGGTCGTCTTTCCTGTCGGGCTCGGCTCCGACACCGGCGCGTTGGCCGACCCCGACTCCACATTCGGGCGGATGTTGGACAGCGCCCATCGGACCGCCGCGATCCTGGTCGTGCTCGCAGCCGGCCTCGGGCTGGCACTGGGCGCCGAGCGACCGCGCCGGTGGCTGACGATCTCGTGGTGGTCCATGGTCGTGTTCGGCGTCACGTCCCTGATCTCGTCCCTGCTGCCCGGGCGGTGTGTGGTGTCCACCGACGCGGCGTGCGCGGTGGAGTCCGTGGTGGAGGGGATGGGCGGCGTGAGCGTCCTCCAACCGCCGCTGGCCGTGGTAGCGACCCTCGCGGCGTTGGTGGCCTCGGCCGCGCTCACCAGGGACCGGCACGTGGCGGGCGAACGCTCCTGGATCGTGTTGGCGCTGATCACCGCCGCGCAGGCGGTGGCCGCCGTGGTCGTCCTGGTGCTCGCCGCCGGCGTGTACCTCTCGTCCGGGGACGGCTCCCCGGGGGTCGCGTTGGGGATGGCGGAACGCCTCCACCTGGTGACGGTCGCCCTGTGGCTGCTGGCCGTGGGGTTGGTCCCCGGCCATTGGAAGCGACGTGGCGACCGGGTCCGCGCGCCCGAGCGGCTGAGCTGACCCGCCGTCACGCCTGCCGCCCGACACCCTCCGGAACCTCGGGGGTGTCGGGGCCTTCCAGGCCGCTCTCCCGACCTACGACGTGCCCCAGCCACTCGGTGTAGGCCTCCAACGCGGCCCGGGTGCCGGGGGCGTCGGTCCCCAGGTTCTCCACGCACCGCCGGTAAAGCTCGCCCAACTCGGACAGGGACGTGACCTCGTCCTCCTCCAGGGTGATGAGCAGCGCCCGGAACATGACGGTCAGCCCGTGGGTCGGTCCCAACGCCGTGCGGAACTCCTCGAACAGGGCGGTGAGCGCGCGCCGCTCGACCTCCTCGGACAGGTCGCCCTCGGTGGCCAGCCGGAGCCGGACGAGCAGGGTGTTGGGGTGGGTGGGGCCCAGGGCTCGCTCCCACTCGGCACGCAGTTCCCCGTAGACATCGAGTGCGGCCGGGTCGCCGCGTCCCTCCAGGACATGCGCCCGAGCGAACAGGGTCGTGTGGTGGCGCGGACCGTACCGGTCGCGTAGCCGCGGCAGAAGCGCCTCGGCCTCGATGAGCGCCTCCTCCGATTCGCCCGTGGTGACCATGGAGGCAGCCAGCAGGAACCACGCGTCCAGTACGTCCTCGTGGTCCTCCCCCAACACCCGCCGCAGGCCGGGGAGGGTCTGGGCCAGTTCGGTCCTGGTCAGGTCGGTCTCGCCCAACAGGAACAGCAGGCGGGCACGGCCGAACCGGGCCAGCAGGGTGATGCGGTGGTCCGACGGCAGGGAGGATTCCAGGTCCGGAAGGAGCTCCTCGTAGTCGTGTTCGGCCCGCAGCAGGTCCCCGGCCTCGACCCGGTGATGGGCGAGCATCCGACGGGTGTTGAGGACCTCACGGTCTCGGAGCGGCTTCGTCGTCAGCCGGGCACGGAGTAGCGCGGCGCAGGCCCGCGCCGCGCCGGCCGGATCCCCGGCCTCCGAGTGCAGTCGCGTCGACTGGAGGAGGGCGGCGAGGGTGTCGGGGTGGGAGAGGCCTTGGACGCGCTCTCGGGCGGCGACCTGGTCCGCGCAGACCCGTGCCGCCCTCGCCCGGTCGCCGGCGGCGGAGTACCAGCGCACCAGTTCCCCACGGCTCTCCAGGACGTCGGCGTGGTTGGGGCCCAGAGCGCGGCGCTGTCGGTCCAGCAGGTCGGCGTAGGCGAGCGCGGCCTTTTCCGGTTGTCCGGTCTTCCCGGTCCACCAGGCCTGCCGTTCCCGGGCGGCGAGGGAGTCGGGGTCGTCGACGCCACGGGCCTGTTCGAGCAGGTCCACGAGGCGGCCATAGCCATCGGCCGCCAGGTCGACGAGGTCGGATTCTCCCCACAGCCGGGCGATCTCGGCCTGCAGGGCGAGCATGTGGGGATGCAGGGGGCCGACGCTCACGGACAGTTCTCCCCATAGTCCGCTGAGGTCGACGGCGGCCCCCACCGGGTCGCCCCTCCGTTCCAGGCACAGCGCCGCGTGGACCCGAACGGACAGGGTGTCGGGATGGTCGGCGCCCAGCCGCTCGCCGAGTTCCCGGTGCAGTTCGCGCAGATCCTCGCCGGCGCGTTCCGGTTCATCGGCCCCGGCCTGTTCCAACGCCCGCCACAGCCGTCGGTCCAGGGCCGGGTCCCCCGTCCCCTCCGGATACCTGAGATCGTCGAGGACGACTCCCCGCATCACCGCTCCCCCTTCACACGTGTCCTCGCCCCTGTCGGACGTGGAAAGTGGCGGCGAGGTTTCGCCCGGGCCGACCATTTCCGGTCGAAGGTCCCCTCGCGGCCGGACGCGTGTCCGAATTCAGGTGAGTTCGGGTGGCAGGGCACGGCCGTGGACCACGTGCAGCGAACTCACCGCTCGGGTCAGGACCACGTACAGGCGGTTGGCTCCCCGTTCCTCGGCCTCGACGATCGCGGCGGGCTCGACCACCACCACGGCGTCGAACTCCAGGCCCTTGGCCAGGCTCGCCGGAACCGCGATCAGTCGCGCGTCGTCCAGACCGGCCTCGCCCAACAAGGGCGCCTCCACCCCTTCGGCGGCCAGGGCCGACCTCAGTTCGGCGATCTGGTGGTCGGCGGCGATCAGGCCCACCGACCCCTCACCCTTGAGCGCGGCGCGGCAGGCCTTCGCCACCGTGGGGGCCGGGTCGCCCACGGCCGGGGAGAGACGCAGCGCCCCCGGCGACCGGCGCACCGCGGACGGAACCCCCAGCCCCGGGGCGATGGTGGGCAGCAGTCGGGCGGCGAAGTCGATGATCTGCGCGGGCACCCGGTAGCCACGGTCCAGCACGTGCAGGTGGCCGGTGGGCTTTCCCAGGTGTTCCAGGAGCGTCGACCAGTTTCGCGCGGCCGAGGGGCTCGTGCCCTGGGCGATGTCCCCGAGGACCGTGAGCGACCCGGAACCACTGCGTCGCGCGATCGCCCGGCACTGCATCGGGCTCAGGTCCTGGGCCTCGTCCACCACGACGTGCCCCATCCCGGAAGGGCGTTCGATCAGCGCCGCCGCCTCGTCCACCAGCGCCAGGTCCTCTTCCGACCACTTCGCGGACTTGGGGCCGCGCGGGTTGCCCGGCAGCCGCAGCAGGGCCTGTTCCTCGGCGGTGAGCAGGCCCTCCGCCGCGCGGGCCAGGCGTTCGGGGTCGGTGAACAGCCCCAGCACCATCTTCAGTGGGTCGACCTTGGGCCACAGCGCGGTGACCGCCGTACGGATCGCCGGGTCCCTGCGTACCCGTGTGTGGGTGCGGTCGTCACAGGTCCGGCCCTCGGCCTCCATTCGGGTGAGGATCACGTGCGCCATGCGGTGCGAGAGCAGTTCACGCCCCGAACCGTAGGCCACCCCGCGTTCGGCCAGTTCGGTGACGAGCGGGCGCACGTCCTCCGGGTACAGCCGCCACCGGCGCGAGCCCTCGCGCACCATCACCGTCTCCTCCGGTTCGCGCAGGTTCGCCCACAGGTCGCGCCGGAGCACCTCGGCCATGACCGCGGAACCCTTGACCCGCGCGGCATCCGGGGTCTCCATCCGGCGGATCCATCCCTGGGCGTGCCTGGCCCGTTCGGGCAGGTCCCGGGTGAGCAGGTCGACGACGGTGGTCTGGTGGACGTCCACCTCGCCGAGGGCGGGCAGGACGTCGCGGATGTAGGACAGGAAGGAGCGGTTGGGCCCGATGATCGCCACCCCGGTGCGGGAGAGCCGTGCGCGCTCGGTGTAGAGCAGGTAGGCGATGCGGTGCAGGCCCACGACGGTCTTGCCGGTGCCGGGAGCGCCCTGGACGCACAGGGTGGTCTCCAGCGGTGCTCGGACCAGATCGTCCTGCTCGGGCTGGATGGTGGCGACGATGTCGCGCATGGGTCCGGTGCGCGGCCGTTCGATCTCCGTGGTGAGGAGCTCACTGGCGGGGGCCGGTGCGTCCGGGTCGGCCAGGAGGTCCTCGTCCTCGAAGGCGGTGAGGAGCGTCCGGGGCTCACCGTCGGCGTCGGGCGTGGTGGTGAACCCGTAGCGGCGCCGGATGCGCACCAGCATCCGGTCCGCGGGCGAGGCCCGGTAGTAGGCGATGCTGATGGGCGCGCGCCAGTCCAGGACCATGGGGCGGCCGTCGGCGTCGTACACGTGGCGTCGGCCGATGTGGATCCGGTCGGGCTCGTCGGCGGCCCGGGGTCCGGACCCGCCCTCTTCGTCCTCCTCCAGGAAGACGGTGCCGTGGTCGAAGTCCAGGCGTCCGAAGTACAGGGGCGCGTCGGGGATGTCGGTCAGCTCCGCGAGTCGACGCTCACGGCCGCGGCGCAGGGCGGCGTCGGTGACCTTGTCCTTGACCACGTCACCGAAGAGCAGCTCGGTGGCGTCGACGTGCTCGCGCATGCGGTTCAGGGCGGCGCGGGCCGCCGCGAGATGACGGCGTTCGGATGCGAGTTCGGGATCGGGTTCGGACTCGGGAGGCATGGTCGTGGGATCGGCTGTGGTCATGGGCGGACCTCTGGTCGGCGGGACAGGACGCGGCTTCGCGCGTGCGCGGGGTCCCGCCCCGGTCACCGATGAGGTCCGGTTCGTTCCGATCCATTGAGCGCGCACAGACGACCCCGTGGGGTCGCGAGACCGAACGATCCAATCTACCCGAACGGGCGAACCCCGCCCTTTTGTGCAGCCTTTGGCCGGTTTCGTCCCTCAGGTCTTACGCAGGCGGACCCGGCTGACGCGGTGATCCTCGCCTTTGAACAGCACGAGCGTGGCGCGGCCACGGGTCGGGCGGATGTTCTCCAGGAGGTTGACCTCGTTGACGGTGCGCCAGGTGTTGGCCGCGAAATCCACGGCCTCGTCCTCGCCGATGGTGGTGGCCATGTGGTGGAAGTAGGAACGCGGGTCGGAGAAGGCGGTCCGGCGCAGTTCCCGGAACCGGTCCAGGTACCAGTTGCGGACGTTCTCCACCTTGGCGTCGACGTAGATGGAGTAGTCGAAGAAGTCGGCGACGGCCAGGCGTCCGGCGGTGGCGGGCTGCAGGACGTTGATGCCCTCCACGATGAGGATGTCGGGCCGGTGAACCGTCTGGCGTTCGTCGGGCACCACGTCGTAGTGCAGGTGGGAGTACACCGGAATGTCGAGGCGCTCGGCACCGGCCTTCATCTCCGAGACGAACCTGACCAGGGCGCGCCGGTCGTAGCTCTCCGGGAACCCCTTGCGCCGCATGAGTCCGCGGGACTGAAGGACGGCGTTGGGGTACAGGAAGTTGTCGGTGCTGACCAGTTCGACGTCGGGATGGTTGGGCCACTGGGCGAGCAGGGAGCGCAAGAGCCGCGCGGTGGTGGACTTGCCCACGGCGACGCTGCCGGCGACCCCGATGATGAACGGGGCCGGGCGATCGGACTCGCCGAGGAACGCGCGCACCGCCGCGTGCCGCTGCTGGGTGGCGCCGACGTACAGGTTGAGCAACCTGGACAGGGGCAGGTAGATGTCGCGCACCTCCTCAAGGGAGGTGGGGTCGTTGGTCCCGCGAAGCTCGTTGAGGTCGGCTTCGGTCAGGGACAGGGGCGTGGAGGCGCGGAGCGCGGCCCAGGCCGGGCGGTCCAACTCCACGTACGGTGAGGAGAAGCCGTTCTTCGTCACGTGAGACACGGTTGACCACCCTAGAGCAGCCGCTCCGCCGTCCCGGGCGGCCGGCCCCCTCATTGGCCGACCTGGTGCGCGATCGTTCCCGAAACCACACGTTCACCACGCCGACTCCGAAGGTTTTTTGTCCTGATCCGGACGGAGTGGAACCGGTTCCACTCGTGGACCAGACCAGTCCCCCCACCTGCGCGATCCACTCCGCATACACCAAATGGTCTATACCGAGACCTGCGAAAACAGTGAGTGGTATGGACCTCTCACTGGTCGAACCAGCCCACCTTTTCACTTACGCTGGCGGCCATGTGCGGAATCGTTGGCTACGTCGGGCCGCAACCGGCGCTTGAGGTCGTTGTGAACGGCCTCGCGAGGTTGGAGTACCGCGGATATGACTCCGCGGGTGTCGCCGTGCTGGGCGAGGGCGCCCTGCACACGGACAAGCGAGCCGGTAAGCTCGCCAACCTGCGTCAGGCCCTTGAAGAGCGACCCATCTCCGGGGACGGCGCCGGGATCGGGCACACCCGTTGGGCCACCCATGGTGCCCCCAACGACGTGAACGCCCACCCCCACGTCGACAACGACAACCGGGTCGCGATCGTCCACAACGGCATCATCGAGAACTTCGCCACCCTCCGGGTGGAGCTGGAGGAGCAGGGCTGCAAGTTCCTGTCCGAGACCGACACCGAGGTCGCCTCCCACCTGCTCAGCACCACGCTGGCGAGCCGGGGCGACGGTGACCTGGCCGGCGCCATGCGCGACGTCTGCAAGCGTCTGGAGGGCGCCTTCACCCTGGTCGCGGTCTCCACCGACGACCCCGACCTGGTCGTCGCGGCCCGCCGCAACTCCCCGCTGGTCGTCGGCCGTGGCGAGGGCGAGAACTTCCTGGCCAGCGACGTGGCGGCGTTCATCGCCCACACCCGCGAGGCCGTGGAACTGGGCCAGGACCAGGTCGTGGAACTGCGCGCCGACTCCGTGGTCGTCACCGACTACGACGGCGTCCCCGTGGACGTCAACGAGTACCACGTGGACTGGGACGCCTCCGCCGCCGAGAAGGACGGCTACGACTACTTCATGCTCAAGGAGATCGTCGAGCAGCCGCGCGCGGTGGCCGACACCCTCCTGGGCCGGGTGACCGTCGACGGCCAGCTCACTCTGGACGAGATGCGTCTGAGCCCCGCCGACCTGCGCGGCGTCGAGAAGATCGTCATCATCGCCTGCGGTACCTCCTACCACGCGGGTCTGATCGCCAAGTACGCCGTCGAGCACTGGTGCCGGATCCCCTGCGAGGTGGAGGTCGCCAGCGAGTTCCGCTACCGCGACCCGATCCTGGACCAGCAGACCCTGGTCATCGCCATCTCCCAGTCCGGCGAGAGCATGGACACCCTGATGGCGGTCCGTTACGCCCGGGAGCAGCGCGCCAAGGTCCTGGCGATCTGCAACGTCAACGGGTCCACCATCCCGCGCGAATCCGACGGTGTGCTGTACACACACGCCGGTCCGGAGGTCGGGGTGGCCGCCACCAAGACCTTCCTCACCCAGCTGGCCGCCTGCTACCTGGTCGGTCTCTACCTGGCGCAGGTCCGCGGGATGAAGTTCGGCGACGAGATCAACGCCGTCATCGCCCAGCTCGCCACGATGCCCGAGCAGATCGAGAAGGTCCTGGACACGATCCAGCCGGTCCGTGAGCTGGCCCACTCGCTGGCGGACGCGGACACGGTCCTGTTCCTGGGCCGCCACGTGGGCTACCCCGTGGCGATGGAGGGTGCTCTCAAGCTCAAGGAATTGGCGTACATGCACGCCGAGGCGTTCGCCGCCGGTGAGCTCAAGCACGGCCCGATCGCGTTGATCGAGGAGGGCCTGCCGGTCGTCGTGGTGGTCCCCTCCCCCAAGGGCCGCAGCGTGCTGCACGACAAGATCGTGTCGAACATCCAGGAGGTGCGCGCCCGTGGCGCCCGCACCATCGTGATCGCCGAGGAGGGCGACGAGTCGGTCCGACCGTACTCGGACGTGCTCATCGAGATCCCCGCGGTGCCGACCCTGCTGCAGCCGATCGTCTCGACGATCCCCATGCAGGTGTTCGCCTGTGAGCTGGCCCTGGCCAAGGGCAACGACGTCGACCAGCCGCGCAATCTCGCCAAGAGCGTGACCGTGGAGTAGGAACGTCCCTCGCGGGGCGTGTCGAACGGGGGTGTTCCCCCGGGCGGCACGCCCCGTCCCTTTCGGGTACCGCTCAGTGGGCCGCCCATGCGGCGTGGGTGGCGCGGGCCGCCAGGGTATCCGGGTGGGTCGGCAGCACGGAGCGCAGTTCGAGTACGTCGAGGATCCGATGGAGCTGCCGGGGGGCGCCCGCGATCAGCAGGTGCCGCTGACGGCCGGAGGCCAGTCGGGCCGCTCCGATGAGGACGTTGACCCCGGAGGCGTCGATGAAGCCGACGTCGGACAGGTCGACGATCGCGCACGCCTCCAGGACGGCGGCGCTCAACCGGGAGTAGGCCTCCTCGGCGGTGGCGATGTCGATCTCGCCATCCAAGCGCACGATGGTCGTGCCATCGCAGGGGAAGTGCTCACGGTCGGGGTCCAGTACGGCCACGCCTCACTCCCACGGTTCGGGGTCTGTGGGGTTGTTCGTCTATCGCTGCCGGTCGAATACCGACATGCGTTGACAGCCTACTCGCCCAGAGGAGTCGTAACCGCTCTCCCGCGTTCCCTTCCGCTTTTTCCGTTCCGGAGTGGGCCAGGGAGATGCCCGATGATGCCTTTCGAGGTCAGAAGGGGTCCGGGCCGCACTCCGCCCAGACGACCTTTCCGTGTCCGGTGATGGGATTCCATCCCCATTCACGCGCGAAAGCGGCGACGAGGCCGAGGCCCCGGCCGGATTCGGCGAATTGGTGCGCGGAGACCCGCATCGGCCCTCGCGCCTCGGGGTCGGCGACCATGCAGACCACGGCGTCGACGGAGGGCAGTGGTCGGAGTTGGAGGAGGACACGGGTGTCCTCGGGGACGCGTCCGGAGACGGCGTGGCGACAGGAGTTGCCGACGAGTTCGGAGACGATCAGGCAGAGGTTCTCGGTGACCTCGGACATCCCCCACTCGTTCAGGCACTTGACGGCGAATCGTCGGGCCGCGCCGACCGAGGTGGGCACCGCGGCGTAGGCGTGCGCGGCCGCGCCCAGCCCGAGCGTGCCCTGTCCGATCCTCAGGTCGCCGAGCCCGACGTCCCACCGACCCCGCGGTAGTGCCGGGTGGCCCCAGGATGCCCTGGTCTGCAGCTCCGAGGGCATCAGCTCTGCGTTCATCACTGTCCTCACGGGTGATGTCGGTTCGCGAGTCCGCTTCCGCAGTGTCCTGTATGTCGCTTACAGACGTAAGACACAGATGCACGTGCAGATCAACGTTCGGCAACCCTATAGGAAGCTTCGGCCTTATTGGTAGGGGCCTGGCGAAGAATTCACCCTCATCGCCGTTGATTCGTAGAACGGGACCTTGGTCCCACTCCGAATCCACGTCGAGACCTGTCGAGGCGAGAACAGCATCGGTATACTGAGCGGTCGCTCGCGCCAATACCACTCCTAGGGAGGCGAAGTGGTAGCCGATCCCGTCGAGAACCACCAGGCCACACAGGATTTCCTGGCCAATTCCAGTGGTGGGCCCACAGTGCTGCGCATTCTGTTGGGCACCCAGCTCAGACGGCTGCGCCAGGAGAAGGACATTTCCCGGCACGACGCCGGATACGCCATCCGCGCGTCCCACGCCAAGATCAGCCGAATGGAGCTCGGTCAGGTCAGTTTCAAGCGTCGTGACGTCGACGACCTGCTGAAGCTCTACGGAGTGGACGAGCGTGAGCAGCGCGAGGCCCTCCTGGGGCTGATCTCCAGCGCCAACGCCCAGGGGTGGTGGCACAAGTACGGTGACGTGCTGCCCCACTGGTTCGGGGTCTACGTCGGTTTGGAGGAGGCCGCGTCGGTGATCCGTACCTTCGAGGTGCAGTTCGTCCCCGGACTGCTGCAGACCGAGGGGTACGCGCGCTCCGTCATCCGCCTCTCCCGCACGGCCACCTCCGACGACGACGTGAACAGTCGCGTGAAGATGCGCATGCATCGGCAGCGTCGTCTGTCCGACGGACCCGACGCGGAGATCCCCGCCCCGCGGCTGTGGGCGGTGATCGACGAGGCGGTGCTGCACCGGCCCTACGGCGACTCGAAGGTGATGCGCGAGCAGATCGAACACCTCATCGAGATGGCCCGGCGACCCAACATCACCATCCAGATCGCCACGTTCGACATGGGCGGTCACCCCGCGGCGGGCGGCCCGTTCAGCATCATGCGCTTCCCCACGCCGCAACTGCCCGACGTGGTGTATCTGGAACAGTTGAACAGCGCGCTGTACTTCGACAAGTACGACGACACGAGCGGCTACGCCCAGACCATGGACCACCTCGCCACCCAGGCCCCGCTACCGGCGCAGACCGAGGGCATCCTCAAAGGCTTCCTGGAGCGCTACGGCGACTGACCACCACCTTCCCCCCGTTTCCCCACCCGCCCCGGTCGTCTCACGCCCGGGGCTTCGTCCTTTCCCCGCGTGTCCTACTTCGGCCACGAGTGAAGAACGATCCGAAAACGGCGAACCATCGGCGCCCGTCACGCGTTAGGCCTGACATGCGGTTCCTCCACCGGGGTTCTACGCGCGGACCCATGAGTGCTTGCCGATGCAATCACGGATGCACGTGCATGCACTACGCTTTGGCCTCGCAAGGGGACATCAGGACCATCCGGTGGCGCGGCCGACCCGATCGGCGGGACCGTGGCGGCCCGATCCGATGAGTGCGGCGCGCTGGAGCCGCCTGTGGACCACCCGCGAGTCCCCCGAAGTTCCAGGAGGTTGAGGATGTATCCGATCTACAACGGCGTTCCCGCGGACCGGCTACGGGTCGATTGGACCAAGAGCAGCTGGAGCAACCCGGACGGGAACTGCGTAGAGGTCGCCACCCTCCCCGACGGCGACATCGCCGTACGGAACTCCCGAGATCCCGAGGGTCCCGCCCTCGTCTACACCCCCGAGGAGATCAAGGCCTTCGTTCGAGGCGCCAAGACCGGTGACTTCGACGCCCTCTTGAGCTGACCCTCGCCCCACCCCGGGCACCCCACCCCCCCACGAAGAGCCAGCCCGGGAACGTGTGTACGTCGAGGTCCGCGTGGTCCACTCCCGTGCCACGCGGACCGACATCCGTCCACGACGTACACACGAGCGGAGCCCGGCCCCAAACCAGGTGCCGGGCTCCGTCTGTTCATCGGAGGTCGTTCCGGTGCGTGGCACGTTCGGCGGTAAGGGACCGCCGACCTCGCCCGGTCCCGCCCGCCCCAAGGGATGGGCCGACGGGACCGCTTGAACCTCACGCGTCCGACGCTCCGTGTCAGATGCGAGTGGGGTCGACCAGACCGTTGGCGCCGACCGGGGCCTGTTCCCACGGCAGGTGGGTGGCGCCCAGGGCGGGCTTGAGGTCGAACAACCAGGCCGCGTTCTCGTCGTACTGGGCGAAGAACGGCTTGCCGACCAGCTCCGGGTCGCGCGCCTGGATGAAGTGGAGGACGAAGACCTTCTCTCCCGCGATCTCCGTCACCCCGTCCACGCACACCTTGCCCGGGGTCGCCGACATGGACGGTCCACGGACCGTCCGGGCCAGACCCGAGACCTTCTGGTAGGCACCACGGAAGATGTCGTAGGCCTCGGCCAGCGGCACCGCGAAGTAGTCCTGCGGGCCGGTGTCACGCTCCACGAACATGTAATAGGGCACCATGCCGTGCCGCACGTGCGTCCGCCACATGCTCTCCCAGGTGGCGGAGTCGTCGTTGATCGTGCGGATCAGCGGAGCCTGCGTGCGGATGACGGCGCCGGTCGCGCGGATGCGGCGCACGGCCTCCTGCACGAGCTCCGGACGCATCTCGTTCGGGTGCGAGAAGTGCGCCATGAACGCGAGGTTCTTGCCCGAGGCGACGACCTTCTCGAACAGGCGCAGCGTGTCGTCGGCGTCCGGGTCGGTGGTGAAGCGCTGCGGCCAGTAGGCCAGGGCCTTCGTACCGATCCGGATCGCTTCGAGGTGCTCGATCTCCAGCAGCGGCTCGATGTAGCGGGAGATGACCCCCTCGCCCATGATCATCGGGTCGCCACCGGTGAACAGGACGCTGGTGACCTCGGGGTGCGAACGCACGTACTCGACCATCTGGTCGATCTCGCCCGACGCGAACTTCAGGTCGGCGTCACCGACGAACTGTGCCCAACGGAAGCAGTAGGTGCAGTACGCGTGGCACGTCTGCCCCTGCTTCGGGAAGAAGAGCACCGTCTCCTTGTACTTGTGCTGAATGCCGGGGATGGGCTCCTCGTTGCCCATGGTGGGCACGTTGAGGTCCATCTGTCCGGCGGGGTGCGGGTTGAGCTTGGCGCGGACCTGGTTGGCGGCCTCGTTGAGCTCCTTTCGCCCGGCACCGGCGCTCAGCAGGTCGGCGATGCGGGCGACGTCCTCTTTCGGAAGCATGTCCGACTGGGGGAAGACCAGTCGGTAGATCGGATCGTCTGGAGCGGCGTCCCAATCGATGAGCTCGTCGATGACGTAGCTGTTGACGCGGAACGGCAGCACGTGTGCCACCGCCTTGACCGCGAGCCGCTCATCGGTCGAGAGACCGGCTCGCGCCGTGAACTCGTCGAGGTGTTTCGTCGTGTAGGCACGAAACCGACGTCCGGCGGACGGGGACTGTGCCGCGTCAGGCGTAACGCTCACGCCTCTCCTCTCCTGCGGTAGGCAGGGTGCCCGGAAGGCAGCCCTGAGCGGGTGGCTCCGGCATTACGGGTACCGGTGGACCACCTCTGGATGAAAATTCGGTTGTCTCCCGTGCACGGAGTGTTCCGAGCAGGGGAGCCGGCGAGCGGATATACCCCCGCAGGGGGTCTTGTACCCACCCCACGTTAAATCCAGCCCTGACCTGGACATTCTGGAAGTATCCTCGCATGAGTGTACGAACGCGCCCGATAAAGGCGTGACGAGGGTGACGCGGTAGCATCCCCGGACTGTGAGGAACCAACCGACGATGAGTGGCACACCCGACGCGGAATCCCCCGCTCCGCGAACGTCACCGCCGATCATCGCGGTGGACGCCATGGGTGGCGACAACGCACCCCGAGAGATCGTGCGCGGGGCCGTGACGGCCGTCCGCGACCTGGGCCTTCGCGTGCTTCTGGTGGGCCGACGCACCGAGATCGCGGCGATGCTCGCCGAGGAGGGCGCCCTGCGCGACATCCCGGTCGTACACGCCGAGGACAGCATCGCGATGGACGAGGGCGCCCTGGCCAGCTGGCGGCGCCCCCGGTCCAGCGCCGCCGTCGCCTGCCGACTCATCCGACGCGGCGACGCCGACGCCCTGGTCTCGGCGGGTTCCACCGGAGGGATCGTGGCCACCTCCACCGTCCGCCTGCGCACCCGACCGGGGGTCCTACGACCCGCGCTGGCGGTGACCCTTCCCACCCTGCCCACGCCCACGATCCTGGTGGACGCCGGCGCCAACGCCGACGCCAAGCCGGAGATGCTCGTGCAGTTCGCGCACCTGGGTTGCGCGTACGCGCAGACGGCGTTCGGCGTCGAGAACCCGCGGGTGGGCATGCTGACCATCGGTTCCGAACCGGGGAAGGGCAACAAGCTGGTCCGCCGCACGGTGGAGCTGCTGGCCGAGGTTCCGGACCTGGATTTCCAGGGCAACGTCGAGGGCCACGACCTGCTCACCGGGAAGGTGGACGTGGTGGTCACCGACGGGCACACCGGCAACGTGGCGCTCAAGACCGTCGAGGGGACCGCCGGGTTCACCCTCAACGCCATGAAGGAGGCGATCACCTCCTCCACCATCGCCAAGGCCGGGGCCGTGCTGCAACGAGGCGCGTTGCGCCGACTGCGCGAGCGCTTCGACAGCGAGACCTACGGGGGCGCCGCCCTGCTCGGCCTGAACGGCACGGTGGTGATCGCCCACGGCGACAGCAACCGCACGAGCGTGGCCCACGCCTGTCGGCTCGCCAACGACCTGGCGGGCGGGCGGATGGACGAGCGGATACGCCGACGGGTGCACCACCGTTCACCGGTCTGGCTCCACCGGCGCCCACAGGACGAACGCTGATCGGCCCCCCGCCGAGGGCGCAGAACTACACGGCGAGGCCGCGGACGTACTCCTCCTGTTCGGTGGTCTCCACGGCGAGCGTCGAGTAGTGCTCGCGCACGTAACCCACCGCGTCCTTCGCGGGCACGCCGTCGAGGACCGTCAGACAGGCCAGCGCCGTCCCCGTACGTCCCCGGCCGCCGAGACAGGCCAGTTCCACCCGCTGCTCCCCCGAACGCTCCAGCGCCTCCCGCAGGCGCTCCAGGGTGTCCGTGTCGTCCGTGGGTAGCCCGAAGTCCTCCCAGCGCACCCACCTGGCCACCCACTGGACCGTGGGCGGTTCATGGTCGAGCAGGTACACCGCGAACTCCGGGCGCGGGCCGGCCGGCAGCGGCAGGGCGAGTCCGCGACCGCGCACCAGGCGTCCGGAGGGCAGTCGCATGACTCCGGGGGAGGCCGGATCCCACAGTTGGTTCCTGTCTCTCATGTCTTCAAGCCTAGGGAGGGGTCGGGGTTCCGCACAGCCCCCGAAAGTCCTGGATGTGGCCTGGGCCATAACAGTAGGGACGGGTGTGGCCGGTCGGTAGGCTTGGAGCCATGGCCGACCCGCAGGAAGTACTCTCGCGACGGGTCCAGTCCGCCCTCGGCGCCGCCTTCGGTCCCGAGTTCGCCGACACCGACCCCGTCATCCGCCCGTCCCAGTTCGCTGACTACCAGGCGAACGCCGCACTCGCGCTCGCAAAGCGTCTGGGCCGAAAGCCCCGCGAGGTCTCCGCGGCGATCATGGAGCACCTGGACGTCTCCGACGTCTGCCGTGACGTCGAGGTCAGCGGCCCGGGCTTCATCAACCTCACGCTTCGCGAGGACTGGATCGCCGACCAGGCGCGCCTGCTCCTCGACGACGACCGCGTCGGCGTGCCCCTTCAGGAGCGGAAGAACATCCCGCTCGACTACTCCGCGCCCAACGTGGCCAAGGAGATGCACGTCGGGCACCTGCGCACCACGGTCGTGGGCGACTCCTTGGCCCGCACCCTGGAGTTCCTGGGTCACAACGTCATCCGGCAGAACCACATCGGCGACTGGGGCACCCCCTTCGGCATGCTCATCGAGCACCTGCTGGAGGTCGGGGAGGACTCCCCCGAGTCCGACCTGCTCACCACCGACCCCAACGCCTTCTACCAGGCGGCCCGCGCCAAGTTCGACTCCTCCGGCGAGGACCACGGCGACTTCGCCGCGCGCGCCCGCCGTCGGGTGGTCGCCCTCCAGGGCGGCGACGAGGAGACGCTGCGGTTGTGGCGCAAGCTGGTGGGCCTCTCCAAGGTCTACTTCAACAAGGTGTACGCCCGGCTCGGCGTGACCCTCACCGACGACGATCTGGCCGGTGAGAGCAGCTACAACGACATGCTCGCCGACGTGTGCGCGGAGCTGGAGTCCAAGGGCATCGCCGAGGTCAGCGACGGCGCCCTGTGCGTGTTCCTGGACGGCTTCACCGGCCGCGAGGACAAGCCGGTGCCCCTGATCATCCGCAAGAGCGACGGCGGCTACGGCTACGCCACCACGGACCTGGCGACCATCCGTTACCGGGTGGACGACCTCAAGGCCGACCGCGTCCTGTACGTGGTGGGCGCTCCGCAGGCCATGCACTTCAAGATGGTGTGGTCCACCGCCCGCAAGGCCGGGTGGCTGCCGGAGGACGTGGAGACCACGCACGTGCAGATCGGCAACGTGCTGGGGGCGGACGGCAAGATCCTGCGTACCCGCAGCGGCCAACCGGTCCGGCTCATGCAACTGCTGGACGAGGCGGTCGACCGGGCCGCAGCCGTGGTCGCCGAGACCCGCCCCGACCTGGACGAGGAGAGCCGGGCCGAGATCGCCCGCAAGGTCGGCATCGGCGCGGTGAAGTACGCGGACCTGTCGGTCTCGCACGACACCGAGTACGTGTTCGACTTCGACCGGATGCTGGCGCTGACCGGCAACACCGGCCCGTACCTGCAGTACGCGCAGGCGCGGATCCGTTCGATCTTCCGTAAGGGCGAGGTGGACCCGGCCGGGATCGAGGGTCGGATCACCGTGTCCGAGAGCGCCGAGCGCGATCTGGCACTGAAGCTGCTGGGCTTCGGCCCTGTGGTGGAACAGACCGGCGACCTGCTACAGCCGCACCGTCTGTCCTCGTACCTGTTCGAGCTGGCTCAGACGCTCACGGCGTTCTATGAGCACTGCCCGGTGCTGACCGCCGCGACCGACGCCGAGCGCGAGTCGCGACTGGCCCTGGTCGCGGTGGCGCTGCGGGTGCTGGTGCGTGGCCTGGACCTGCTCGGTGTGGAGTCCCCCGAGTACATGTAGTCGCGAGTGGACGAAGGGCCGGGGTGAACGCCCCGGCCCTTTCTCGTTCTCCGACCCCTCCCGTCCCGCGGTGGCCGGAACCGGTCGGGGCCGCCCTGGACCGACCGTCCGAGAGCCCCTCCCAGGGGGTTCGATGTCGCTGGTCATGGTCGCTTTCGGGGACTTCCCGGACAGAGCGAGTCGAATCTCTCGTGGTGACTCGAACCGGAACCCCACGTTGCGGTGGAACATCACACTTACAGTATGTGGACAAAAGCCCCATACCAGACAAGCGGGAGATATCGTCTATGACAGCCGCCGCGGGCTTCGGCCCCGGTCCGGGTACCTGGTACCTGGATCCACTGCACTCGAGCCTGATCTTCGTCGCCCACTACCTGCGCTTCGGTCGGGTTCAGGGAACCTTCGGCGACGCGTACGGTCAGCTGCACGTGACCGATAACCCCACCCTCTCCTCCGTCGAGGTGGAGATCGCCACTGCCAGCGTCAACACCGGGGTGCGGGCCCGGGACGACCACCTGCGCTCGGCCGACTTCCTGGACGTCACGAACCACCCGAAGCTGCGCTTCACCTCGACCTCCTTGGAGCCCAGCCGCCGGCAGAACTCCTTCCGGGTCCACGGAGACCTGGAACTGCACGGCCGCTCACGTCCCGTCAGCCTGGCCGCGGAATGGGTCGGTGAGGCACCCGACTACGTGTCCCCGAACGACACCTACGGACACTTCTTCTCCGCCACCACCCAGCTGCACCTGTCCGAGTTCGGCGTGGGAGACGGCGGCCCGCTCCCCTGGGGCGGCCGGATGGTCGGCGACCTGGTCGACGTCGTGCTGGAGGTCCGCGTCCAGAACCAGGACCCCGCGCCCTTCCTCAAGCAGATCGGGCACACGCCCTGAACCGTCCGGGTGCCGTACCCACCCGGGCCCTCAAGTCGTGCGCCCGACAGAGCGACGCTCGCGTCCTCGGTTCAGCCCTTGAGCAGGGCCTCCACCTCATCGCGCGTGGCCATCGATGAGCTCGCTCCGTGCCGTCCCACGGAGATCGCGGCCGCGGTCGCGGCGAACTCCATCGCCTCTCGCGGAGAACGCCCCTCGGCCCGGGCCACCGCGAAGGACCCGCAGAAGGTGTCACCCGCGGCGGTGGTGTCCACCGCCTTCACCCGCCGCGCCGGGACCGCCACCGGCTCCTCACCGCGACGCCCGTACAGCGACCCGGCCGAACCCAGGGTCAGCAACACCTCCGGAACACGCTCCAGCAGCGCGGCCAGCGCGGCGACCGGTTCGTCGTGTCCGGTGATCGCCGCCGCCTCGTGCTGGTTGGGGACCAGCACGTCCACGTCGGCCAGGAGCTCGTCGGGGAGCTCACGCGCGGGCGCGGGGGTCAGGTAGACCGGCACACCCGTCTCACGACCCATCCGCGCCCCGGCCACCACGGCCTCCATGGGCAACTCCAACTGGAGCAGCAGCGCGTCGACGCCCTCCAGCAGCCCGCGGTCGGACTCCGGTACCCCGGAGACCTCACCGTTGGCACCGGGGACCACGATGATGCGGTTGCCGCCGTCCCCCTCCACCACGATGTGGGCGATGCCGGAGACGCCCGGCACGGTGCGCAGTCCCTTGACGTCGATCCCCTCCGCCTCCAGGTTGGCGCGCAACTCCGACCCGAAGGTGTCCTCACCGACGGCGCCGAGGAAGGCCACCCGAGCACCCGCCCGCGCCGCGGCCACGGCCTGGTTGGCGCCCTTGCCACCGGGAACCTGACGGAAGTCGGTCCCGGTGACGGTCTCGCCACCGCCCGGCATCCGTCCCACGTAGGCGACCAGGTCCATGTTGACGCTGCCGAAGACCGCCAGGCGGGGCACTCTGGAATTCACGTCGTCGCTCACTTCTTCTCCCGGTCGACGGGCCGACTGTCGGCCCCGTCCAACGCCACGATGACGGGCGCGTGGTCCGAGGCGCCCTTGCCCTTGCGTTCCTCGCGGTCGATGCTCGCGCCGGTCACCCGGGCCTTGAGCGCCGGCGAGGCGAGCACGAAGTCGATGCGCATGCCCCTGCGCTTGGGGAACGCCAGCCCCTTGTAGTCCCAGTAGGTGTACACGCCCGGGCCCGGCGTGTACTCGCGCACGACCTCCTCGAATCCGCCCTCGACCAGCCCGGTGAAGGCGGCGCGCTCGGGTTCGGTGACGTGGGTGAGCCCCTCGAAGGCGGCGATGTCCCACACGTCGTCGTCCTGGGGGGCGATGTTGAAGTCGCCCACGTAGGCGATCTGCGCCTGGGGGTCCTCGGCCAGGCGGGCGGTGCCGGCCTGACGCAGGGCCTCCAACCAGCGCAGCTTGTAGTCGTAGTGGGGGTGGCCGATCTCGCGCCCGTTGGGCACGTACAGGCTCCACACCTGGACGCCACTGCAGGTGGCGGCGATGGCGCGGGCCTCGCGTTCCTCGGGGTCGCCGAAGCCGGGCTGGCCGGGGAAGCCGATCCGGACGTCGTCGAGACCCACCCGCGAGGCGATCGCGACCCCGTTCCACTGGGAGAGGCCGTGATGGGCGACCTCGTAGCCGCGGTCGGTGAAGACCGACGCCGGGAACTGGTCATCGCGGGCCTTGGTCTCCTGGATGGCGACGACGTCGACGTCGCTGCGGTCCAACCAGTCACCGATCCGCTCGGCCCTGGCCCGGGCACTGTTCACATTCCATGTCGCGATACGCACAGCAGAAGGCTAAGTCATCCCGCCGACGTCCCGGCCCCGGGCAGGCCCCTGACATGAGGAAACCCCGGTGCGGCCGTCCTCCGCACCGGGGTCGTGCGACTCCCGGCACATGCTCGGTTGTTTTCCGTCGCGCTTCCTTGGACGGCCGAGTCTTCCCTACGGTTCGCATTGTGCGCAAGGTTTTTTCGTCGATCGGTCGGAAAGCCCTCCGAAACCGAGAAGACCTCGGATCGTCGGTGCCGGAGGTTAGGTTGGGTCGCATGGTCGAACCGCACCCCCGTCGCGACGCCGAGTTCTCCCCACCCCAGGCCCGCCGCATAGCCTTGGCCGCCCAGGGTTTCGCCGATCCACGTCCCAAGGGCGAACCCACCCTCGCCCACCTGGCACGGGTGCTGCGCCGGATCGGGATCCTACAGATCGACAGCGTGAACGTGCTCGCCCGCAGCCAGTACCTGCCGGTCTTCGCCCGCCTGGGCGCCTACGACCCCGCCCTGCTGGACCGGGCGACCACCACCGCCGTCGGGTCCGGCCCGGCCCGGCTGGTCGAGTGCTGGGCCCACGAGGCCAGTCTGGTGCCACCCGGAACCCACCGGCTCATGCGGCACCGGATGGAACGCAACCGCGCCCAGGAACGCGTCGGCTGGTTGAACGGCATCCGCGAGGAGAAGCCGCACCTGGTCAAGGCCGTCTACGAAGAGGTGGCCCGGGTCGGTCCGGCCACCGCCCGCGAGGTCGAGGGCTCACTGGCCCAGGACGCGCCTCGCACCAAGGAGCACTGGGGGTGGAACTGGTCCGAGGTCAAGAAGTGCCTGGAATACCTGTTCTGGATCGGCGACCTCACCACCAACGGACGCAACGTCCAGTTCGAACGCCGCTACGACCTGCCCGAACGCGTGCTGCCCTCCGCGGTGCACGGTCTCGCCCACCCCACCCCGCAGGAGGCGCACCGGGAGCTGGTGGCCATCGCCGCCCGGGCCCACGGCATCGCCACCGAACCCGATCTGCGCGACTACTTCCGGCTCAAGGGCGCCGAGACCCGCGCCGCCATCGGCGACCTGGTGGAGGCCGGTGAACTGGTCCCGGTGTCCGTACGCGGCCGGGAGCGCACCGCCTACCTGCACAAGGACGCCCGAATCCCCCGCAAGGTCGAGGCCCGTGCCCTGCTGAGCCCCTTCGACTCCCTGGTGTGGACACGCGACCGGGCCGAGGAGCTGTTCGGGTTCCGCTACCGACTGGAGATCTACGTGCCCGCCGCCAAGCGCGTGCACGGCTACTACGTGCTGCCGTTCCTGCTGGGAGAGGACCTGGTCGCCCGGGTCGACCTCAAGGCCGACCGCGCGTCGGGAACCCTCCTGGCCCGCCGGATCACCCTGGAGGAGGACGCCCCGGCCGACACCATGCCGGCGCTCATGGAACAGCTGGCCGAGATGGCCGACTGGCTCGGCCTGGACAACGGCGTGGGCGGCGAGGCGCTCCCCACCCCACGCCGGCCGGGACGCCCGACCTGAGGGGGCTCTTCGGACGCCGGTGTGAACCGCTCCAGAGCACGAACCGCACGATTTCCGTGCTCGTCCGCGTAGAGCTTGGTCATCGCGGACGTGTCGGCGAATACGCTCACTCGCGGCCTTCCGTCACCAGACCCTCCAAAGGGGTTCCCCCTCCAGCGGCACGGCGAGCCCTCTCGACGGCCTCCCGACTCGGCCGAGAGCGCGGGGTACCCGATTCATCCAGGAGGCCTGCCCGCGCGAGTTTGACTCGGACCGTCCGAGCCTCGTCATCCTCCAGGCCCGGGTCGGTGACCGCGCGCATCATCCGGGTGGGGTGCTCGCTCTGACTCATACCTGAATCGTGACCGCCTGCATGCCTGCTATCAAGCGGCTTCCTGGATCCGATACGAGAACGGGCCGCGCACCGTGGGTGCGCGGCCCGTTCGGGGGCGCGGGTCAGACGCGTTCGATGATGGTGACGTTGGCCTGGCCACCGCCCTCGCACATGGTCTGCAGGCCGTAGCGACCGCCGGTGCGGTGCAGTTCGTTGACCAGTTTGGTCATCAGGACCGAACCGGTGGCGCCCAGCGGGTGGCCCAGGGCGATGGCGCCACCGTTGGGGTTGACCTTGGCCGGGTCGGCGCCCAGTTCGTCGATCCACGACATCGGCACCGGCGCGAACGCCTCGTTGATCTCGGTGACGTCGATGTCGTCGATGCTCAGACCGGCCTTCTCCAAGGCGATCTTGGTCGCGGGGATGGGCGCGGTGAGCATGTAGACCGGGTCGTCGCCGATCAGCGACAGCTGGACGATGCGGGCGAGCGGGGTCAGGCCGTGCTGCTTCACCGCGCGTTCGGAGGCGATGAGCAGGGCGCCGGCGCCGACGGAGATCTGGCTGGCGATCGCGGCGGTGAGCTCCCAACCCTCGCGCAGCGGCTTGAGTCCGGCCATCTTCTCCATGGTGGTGTCGGGGCGCACGCCCTCGTCCTGGGAGACGCCGGCGATCGGCGCGATCTGGGAGTCGAAGTGGCCCGCCTCCAGAGCGGCGGCGGCGCGACGGTGGCTTTCCAGGGCGAACCGCTCCAGCTGCTCGCGCTTGTAGCCCCACTTCTCACACATGAGCTGGGCGCCGCGGAACTGGGAGATCTCCTGGGTCCCGTAACGCTCGATCCAGCCCTCGCCGTACAGCGAGATGCCGTTCTCGATGGCGTGCTGGACGTTGGAGCCCATCGGCACCATGCCCATGTTCTCCACACCGGACGCCACGACGAGGTCCTGGGTCCCGGACATGACGCCCTGGGCGGCGAAGTGGATGGACTGCTGGGAGGAGCCGCACTGGCGGTCGATGGTGACACCGGCGACGGTCTCGGGTAGTCCCGCGGAGAGCCACGCGGTGCGGGCCAGGTCCAGGGCCTGCGGTCCGGCCTGGCTGACCACGCCCATGATGACGTCCTCGACGGCGGAGGGGTCGACCCCGGTGCGCTCGATGAGTTCCTTGAGGACGTGCGCCCCCAGGTCCGCCGGGTGCACCGCGGCGAGCGCGCCCTTCTTGGTGCCGACGGGGGTACGAACTGCGCCGACGATGTATGCCTCGGCCACGGGGTCCTCCAAGGGGCTGGGATGTGACGTCCTATTGAACCGAACTGTATTCGGTTTCACCTCCCTGGCAAGCCCCCGCCCCCGACTTCCCGCCCTCGGCCCAGCTCAGCCGCGCTCTCGATCCGGGCCCCCGTCGGCGTCACCCAGGCGGCCCGCGTCGCGTTGATCGCCCAGGGTGTCCCCGGTGACCTTCTCCAGGACCTCGAACACGTCGGGATGCTCGTCCGGGTCGAAGTCCGAGAGCAGGGAGCGCAACGCGGTGCGCTGCGCCTCGTAGAGTCTGCGGACGGCGTCCTCACCGCGCCAGTTCAACTCCCACGGCTCGCTGTCGGAGACCAGGTAGCCGTTCTCCAAGAGTTCTTGGTGCACGTTCCTCCACCGGGACACCGCCAGGCCGGAGAACCGATGCAGTTGGTCCACCGAGAGCGGACCCTTGACGCCCAGGTGGCTGAGCGCCCAGCAGCCCTCGATGGACACGTCCAGACCGGCGGCCTCCCGCAACCTTCCGTACATCGTCTCGGCGCCCTCGGCCCCGGTGGCCTGGTAGATCTCGTGCTCGACCTGAGCGATCGTGGTCCGGCTCGGCGCCGCCACCGGGGAGAAGGTCTCGTCCAGGTCCGGGGTGGTGATGGTGGTGCGCAACGGGATCTGCTTCAGGAACACCGCCAGCACGAACCCGATGATCGCCACGGGAACGGCCGTCAGGAAGACGACGTCGATGGCGTCGGCGTAGGCCTCCAGGAAGCCCGCCTGTTCGCCGGGCGACAGTTGATCCAGCGCCCTGGGGTCGGACTCCAGATCCATGGGTTTCACCCCGGGCGGCAGACGGATCTCCTCCGCGCGCTCGGCCAGGTTCGAGGCGAGTTGTCCGGCGAAGACCGCGCCGAACACGGCCGTGCCGAACGAACCCCCGATCGACCGGAAGAAGGTGGCCGTCGACGTGGCCACGCCCAGGTCCTCGTAGGCCACGGCGTTCTGCACCACCACGACCACCACCTGCATCACCAGGCCCAGGCCGACGCCCAGGACGAAGAAGTACAGGCTCATCTCCAGCAGCGAACTGTCCGGCCCCATCCCCGACATCAGGAACAGGCCGGTCGCGGTGAGCGCCATTCCCGCGATCGGATAGGGCTTGTACCTTCCGGTGTGCGTCACCAGGCGACCGCTCGTGACGGAGGTGATCAGCATGCCCACGACCATCGGCAGCAGATGCAGACCGGACGCCGTCGGAGACAGTCCGTGCACGATCTGGAGGAACAACGGCAGGAACGCCATCGACCCCATCATCGCGAAGCCCACGCAGAAGCCGATGGCCATGGCCACCACGGCGGTGGAATCACGGAACAGACCCAGCGGTATGACCGGGTCGGTGGCCCGACGGGCGGTGAGCCACCAGCCCAGGCCGAGGACCACCGCGCCCGCCGACAAGCCGATGATCTGCCAGGACAGCCAGCCGTACACGCTCCCGCCCCAGGAGGCGACCAGGGTGAGGCACACGGCGGTGGCGGCGAGCAGGACGATGCCCGCGTAGTCGATGTTCTGCCGTCCGTAGGGCGAACGGCCGGGCAGGAAGCGCAGGACCGTCACGAACGCCAGCAGCCCCAGTGGGAGGTTCACGTAGAACACCCACCGCCACGACAGGTGGTCCACGAACAACCCGCCCAGGAGAGGGCCCGCGACACTGGATACGCCGAAGACCGCTCCGAAGAGCCCTTGGTACTTGCCGCGCTCGCGTGGTGAGACCACGTCGCCGATGAGGGCCGAGGCCAACACCATGAGACCGCCGCCACCGATCCCCTGGAAGCCGCGGGAGAGGATCAGTTGGAGCATGTTCTGGGCGATCCCGCACAGCATCGAGCCCACGAGGAACACGGCGATGCAGGTGAGGAACAGCTTCTTGCGGCCGAACTGGTCGCCGAGCTTGCCCCACAGCGGGGTGCTGGCGGTGACGGCCAGGAGGTAGGCGGTGATCACCCAGGACAGGTGGTTGAGCCCGCCCAGGTCGGCGACGATCGTCGGCAGCGCGGTCGACACGATCGTTTGGTCGAGCGCGGACAACAGGACCGTGAGCATCAGGGCGGTCATGATCAACGCGATCCGCGCACCTTGGTGCTCGCGCCGATCCTCCGCGCCCTGGTCGGCGCCGCCGCCACGGGCCATCGAATCGCCTCCCCGATCGTGGCAGGCGACGCTCACCGTCCGGCGCCCCCGCTGCGGCCACACTAGGAAGCCCCTTCCTCCTCGGGTCGGGGAACCGCCAGGGGGAACGGGAACTTTGCCCCCACTTGCCTCCCGACCTTCATAACCGAACGTGATTCGGTTACCGTGTGGGAACACAGTGATCCCCGACACCCTCGGAGCAGCACATGAAGCGGGAACTCTTCGACGCCGACCAGGAACTCTTCCGCGAATCGGTCGCGGAGTTCCTCAAGCGGGAGGTCCAGCCCTTCCACGGCCAGTGGGAGAAGGACGGCGTCGTCCCCCGTCAGGTGTGGGTCGGGGCGGGCCGGGTCGGGCTGCTCGGTCACGGCGTGCCCGAGGAGTACGGGGGTACCGGCGTCCACGACTACCGCTACAACCAGATCGTCAACGAGGAGATCTGCCGTGCCCACGCCACAGGCCTCGGCGTCACCCTCCAGAACGACGTCATGGCCCCCTACCTGGTGGGCCTGACCAACGACGAGCAGAAGAAGCGCTGGCTGCCGGGCTTCGCCTCCGGTGAGCTGATCACCGCCATCGCCATGACCGAGCCCGGGACCGGCAGCGACCTCCAAGGGATCAAGACCTCCGCGGTACGCGACGGCGACGAGTTCGTGCTCAACGGCGCCAAGACCTTCATCACCAACGGCATCAACGCCGACCTGGTGGTCGTGGTCGCCCAGACCGACCCCGAGGCGGGTGCGCAGGGCTTCTCCCTGATCTGCGTCGAACGCGATACGCCCGGCTTCGACCGTGGCCGCAACCTCGACAAGGTCGGCATGAAGGCGCAGGACACCGCCGAACTGTTCTTCGACGACGTGCGCGTGCCCGCGGCCAACCTCATCGGCACCGAGGGCCAGGGCTTCATCCACCTGATGCGGAACCTGCCGCAGGAGCGATTGTCCATCGCCACCTGCGCGGTGGCCTCGGCCGACTTCATGCTCCAGCACACCATCGAGTACTGCCGTGACCGCACCGCCTTCGGTCGACCTATCGGACGCTTCCAGAACACCCGTTTCGTCCTGGCCGAGTCGGCCACCGAGGTGGACCTGGGCCGCACCTACGTGGACCGGGCGGTCCAGCTGCTCAACCGGGGTGAGCTCACCGTCGAGGACGCCGCGAAGGCCAAGTGGTGGACCACCGAGATGTGCAACCGGGTCATGGACCGTTGCCTCCAGCTTCACGGTGGGTACGGGTACATGATGGAATACCCCGTGGCACGGGCTTGGCAGGACTCACGCGTCCAGACGATCTTCGGTGGCACCACCGAGATCATGAAGGAGATCGTGGGCCGGGGCCTGGGTCTGTAGGGCGTATTCCGTGGATGCTGCCCGTCGCGAGCGGCGCATCCAGTGGTGCCGGCACAAGGCCGAAGAAGGAGTGCCCCTACTGTGCACGGCCTCGCAAGCTCGGCAGTGTCGCACAGCGGGGGCCCGCCCGGGTTTGGCTGTCGACTGATGAGAACGCAGTGACGGTGCCGCTGGGGCGCCGCGCAGCAGGGTATGTATTCGCGGAACATGCCCTAAACCCCCGTTCGGAAGGGTCCCGGTCATGAGCGGAGCGTGGGACGGCCTCATCGTGATGGGGCTGTTGGTCATCCTGTTGGTCCTCGGCGTCCGCAAGCTCCGTCCGAAGGTCCACATTCCGTGGAAGACCGGTGCCATCGTCCTGGTCTTCATCTTCGTCTGCATGCTGCTGTGGGCCTGGTCCTGGCGCTAACCGACGTCGAACACACCAAGGGCCCGCCTCACGAGGCGGGCCCTTCGGCGTCCGGAGAATCGGCGAGGCACGAACGAACGATCCCATAGGCGGGTGGGGACCGGCCGCCCGAGCCTCGGCCTCGATGGTTCAGGCGTACGGGTCGAAGTCGATCCCGTCGGGAACGGCCTTGGCGAGCGAGTCACCGAACCGCTCGTCCTTGAGGTCGAGCTGCGCGGAGCCGTAGTCGGCCCTCACGAGGATGTCCCTGATCCCCTCGGGGTAGCCGTCCCAGCCCACCAGGTCCGGGTACTGCCAGACCCCGTAGTGGTTCTCGGGTGGGTCGTCGTGGTCGGCGGCGAACCGGAAGGCGTGGGTGGAGGCGCCGTCCTTGTGGTAGACGATCTTGGGGTGCGTGCCCTCCCAGAGGAGGTCCTCCGCCGCCCGGGTGTCGTAGTCTCCGTGCGCCGAGGCCGACACGTGGCGCGCCTCGTCGTCGAGGACCCACACCACGACGTGTTCCAGGTCGTGCCGGTGCCCACAGCATCCGGGCAGGACCTGGTCCTTTTCGAAGTAGAGGGCGTACATGTAGGCGCACCAACCACTGTCATCACACTTGGCGCGAGAATAAGAATTGGTGTTGTCCAGGTCGGACTGGTCGCGACAGTTTCCGTTCAGTGCCCCCGAGGTGTTCAACCCTTCGGCGACACTGCCATCGGGTCCGATCGCGGGCGTCGAATAACAACCGTCCGTGTCGTAGTCGAAGGCCGGTTGCCATTTCGCTTCGGCCTCGGAGGAATTCGCGGGCAGGGAGGTCGGGGGCTCGGCGAACGCCGGAGCCGCGAGGGCAAGCACGATCGCGAAGGCCCCGAGGAGGGACACACCACCCCTCTTGGCGAACACCCAGGGTCGCCGAAGGGGGCCGGCGATCCCATCGGGGCTTTCTCCCCCGAAATCACCGGTGGAACTCAGGACCAGTTTTCCCGCCCCGGACGACAATGCACACACCACCATTTCCGCAGCGGGATGTCCGTTTACCACTGGATAAAGTAACCATCCGACTACAGCAAGGCAAGGTGTTCTGACGGCCTTTTTTCAGCGACCCGGAACAGGTTTAACGGGGCACGTTACCCCACCTGGGAAAAGAGGGTGAATCATCGAATCGGCACTTCGAGATCCCCGTGGCCGATGGTGGTGGTCGCAGACCGGAAGGACCGGGTCGGTCGGGGCGGCGGTGTGCGGCGGTGACCCGCCCGGCACACCGCCGCACGCCGGCTCAGACGTCCTCGTCGACCTTCTCCGCCTCGTCGGCCGCCACGTCCTCGGCCTCTTCGGGGGCGTGCATCGGCATCTCGAACCACACGGCCTTGCCGTCCGGTGTGGGACGCGAACCCCACCGGCTGGCGAGCTGCTCCACCAGGTACAGGCCACGTCCGCCCTCGTCGTCGGCGGCGGCGCTGCGGATCCGGGGAAGTCGCAGGTCGTGGTCGAAGACCTCCACCCACACGGCGTTGGCGCCACGGCGCAACCGGAGCAGGAACTCCTTGTCGCCGGAGTCGTCGCTGGACTCGTCCTCCTCCGCGACGGCCTCCAAGAGGTCGCTCCAGTCCTCGTCGAACTCGTCGGGCGCTCCGCCGCCCTCCAGCGGGGTCTCCGAGTCCAGCACCCCGCCGCCGGTGAACTCACGGTGCACGGGGCGAGGGGTGGCGTGGATGACCACGTTGGTGACGATCTCCGAGACAAGGAGGCAGGCCAGTTCGGCCTGGTCCCGATCGACGCCCCACTCCTTGAAGGTGTCCGCGGCCAGGTGTCGGGCCTCGCCCACGGTGGAGGCCTCGGACGGGAACCAGCCCTCGCGCAGCGCCAACTCCTCGGAGTGCGTGCGCACGACCAACAGCGCGGTGTCGTCGTCCAGCTCGCCCGGCACGCTGTACACGGCCGCCTCGGCGATCTGTTCGACGTCCTTGTCCGCGACCTCGGCGACGCGTTCGGTCAGCTGCGCCAGGGCACGTTCGGGGTCGGACTTGCCGCCCACGGGTTTGCGATCCACCAGACCGTCGGTGTACATCACCAGGGTCGCGCCGGTGGGCAGGCGCAGGTCGGCCTGGTGGTAGACGATGTCCTCCCCCGACCCGCCCTTGGCGCGAACGCCGAGCATGCGGTCGGTGACCTCCAGGTCCAGGGTCTCCACGGTGTCGGAGTTGATGAGGAGGGGCGACGCGTGCCCGGCGTTGGCGTAGGACAACTCCCGGGACCAGGCGTCGTAGACCATGTACAGGCAACTGACGCTGGGGATCCAGACCCCGCCCTTGTCGTCGGGGGTGCCCAGCTGGCGCACCCACTCGTCCAGCTCGCGCAGGATGTCGGCGGGTTCGCGGTCGGCCTGGGCGAAGGCGCGCAGGGCGGCGCGCAGCTGGCCCATGACGGCGGCGGCGTGCGGGCCGCGGCCCTCCACGTCACCGATGACCAGGCCCACCCGTCCGGCGGACAGGGGGATGGCGTCGTAGAAGTCTCCGCCCACCTGGGTCTGCACCCCGTGGCCGTGCGCCTCCAGCGGACCGGCCGGCAGGTACTGCTTGGCGACCGTCAGCCCGTCCAGGGGAGGGAAGTCACCGGGCAACAGGCTGTTCTGGAAGGCCAGCGCCGTGGAGCGTTCCTGCTCGAACAGACGGGCGTTGTCGATGGCCAGGGCGACCCGGGAGGCGATGGCGCCGACCAGGTCGCGGTCGAAGCCGCCGTAGCTGCTCTTCTGTCGAGGGGAGAGGCCGGACAGGGCCAGGGTGAGCACGCCCAGCACCTCACCACGGGCACGGAGCGGCGCGGCGATCGCGGAGGTGACGCCGACCTGGCGGGAGACCCGGTCGGAGCGGTCGTTGGGCGAGTTCTCGTACAGGTAGTCGCTGCTGACCACGGTTTCGAGTCGACGCAGCGCCTGGGTGACGAAGTGGCGTTCGGGGTAGCGGACCTCGTCCCCGACGTCGAACCAGGTGCGGGGCGGGGGCGTCCAGCCCTCGGCGTGCACGGAGACCTGCCGGACCAACCGTTCGTGGTCGTAGAGGTCGATGAAGCAGTGGTCGGCGAACTGGGGGACGAGGATCCCGGCCACGCCCTTGACGGTGGAGTCGAACTCCAGGGAGCCGGCCAGGCGGCTGCCGATCCGTTCGAGCAGCCCGTACTGTTCCTCGACCCGACCACTGCGCAGGGCCTCGCGGGCGATGAGGGTTATGCCGTCGATCTCGCCCGAGTCGTCGCGCATGGGCACGGCCTGCGCTCGCACGTGGATCCAGGTGGAGTCGCCCTTGAGCACCGCGAAGGTGCCCTCCCACGGTTCGCCGCGAAGGACGCGGCGGGCCAGTTGGGAGGCGTGTTCGCGGTCGGACTCGTGGATGCCGATGTCCAGTAGGGACAGGCCGATGTGGTCACGACCGCCCATGAACCCGAACAGCTCGCGAGCGTAGGGGTTCCAGTACCGAAGGAGGCTGAACCGGTCGATGACGACGATGGCGATCTCGGCCTGATCCACGACCTCTGCCGTGGCGAGCGCGTCACTCTCCCGGAAGGGCTCACCCCACCGTGTCATCTAGCCGCCACCTCGCCGTCATGAGCTGCATACATGCCCGCTCCGGGTACCCCGAACGACCGCACCTTGGGGCGAGCGTAGCAACACCGTCAACGTTCCCGCAGCGCAATGAGACAATCCCGATGAACAACCAATCAACGTGTACGGACGTTTCACGGCTTGGCGACGAAGATGTGCCCGGCAACATCCGCGGGGAGGTCGCTGTGACCGTCCTCGCCGATGATCCGCACTCCGCCGTCCGAAGCCCGAAGGACCACTTCCTGTCCGGGTTGTACCCCGGATTCGCGCAAGGTGAGCATGATGTCGGCGTCCGGCTGGAGCTGTTCACTGATGCGACGCACGGTGACGGTGGTGTCCGTGTTCGAGGCCGCGTCCACCATCGGCACGATGGAGTCGTCGGTGAACGGTTCGGGGGCGTACCCCTCCAGGCCCAGCTCGTCGAGGCCGGGGATCGGGTTGCCGTGCGGGCACACCGAGGGGGCGTTGAGCAGCGTCACCAGGCGCTTCTCGACCTCCTCGGAGATGACGTGCTCCCAGCGACAGGCCTCGATGTGGACGTCCTCCCAGGGCAGCCCGATGACGTCGACCAGAAGGCGCTCGGCGAGCCGGTGCTTGCGCATGACGTGGGTGGCCAGCCTGCGCCCCTCCTCGGTCATCACCAGGTGACGGTCGTTCTCGACCCGCAGCAGTCCGTCGCGCTCCATACGGGCGACCGTCTGGCTCACCGTTGGTCCGCTCTGGTGCAGGCGCTCGGCGATACGCGCTCGAAGCGGGACGATGCCCTCTTCCTCGAGCTCGAAGACCGTACGGAGATACATCTCCGTGGTGTCGATCAGCCCGTGTGCGGTCAAGACTCCCCTCCCAAGGCTCTGTGCTCGTCGCGCGGTCACGACAAGCACGGCAGGTCTCTCTCAACACAGGCCGGGACCACGTGATTCCCTGGGGCCGGGTGGGACCGGGACGTCCGAGGTACCGCTGGAGCGACCACCGATGCACCAAGCATATCCTGGCGCGCCGAGCCTGATTTTCCCCTTCGTCTCACGATGCGGACACGAACGACCCGTGAGACTCATGTGACGCAAGGGACCGAGGTCACAGGTGTGCAGGCCATTCGGTTGAAAAATGAACTACTTAAGACCCCTGCCCACGTCCCGAATCGTGACTCGACGACTCCCGAACTCATGTACGAAGCGACCAACATCACCCCGTAGCGGCCCGGCCACCCGGTTCCCTTAGGGAGCGAGGCGGTCGATCGTCCATTCCCCGTCCGCGCCGAGCAGGTAGCGGAACCGGTCGTGCATGCGGTCCGGACCACCCTGCCAGAATTCCACCTCCTGCGGGATCAGCCGATACCCGCCCCAGTACTCGGGCCGCGGGATGGCCTCGTCCTCGCCCCACACCGAGTCGAACTCGTGGAACAGGTGATCCAACTCCTCGCGATCGGCGACCGGCCGCGATTGCCGTTCACTCGCCCAGGCGCCCAGCTGGGAGCCGCGTGGTCGGGACGCGAAGTAGCGGTCGTTCTCCTCGTCGTCGAGGCGTTCCACCACACCCGCGAACAGCACCTGGCGGCGGATCGCGTGCCAGGGGAACACCACCGACGCCCGCGGATCGGCGGCCAGGGCACGACCCTTGCGCGAGGTGTAGTTGGTGAAGAAGCGCAGTCCCGAGCCGTCATAGCCCTTCATGAGCACCGTGCGCGACCGGGGAAGGCCCGACGGTTCCACCGACGACAGCACCATGGCGTTGGGTTCGGCCAGACCCGCCTCGCAGGCCTGGTCGAACCACAGGTGGAACTGGGCCATCGGCGATTCCGCCAGATCCGATCGACGCAAGGGCTCACCCATGTACGGTTTCCGCAGCTCGGCGGGGTTCTGGTGGTCCACACCCGGCATGATCTCGCGTCGGGGCCGGGCGGCGCCGGCCGCCCCCCGCCTCCCGCGTGTCCACGGGTCCTCCCCCGCCGCCCGTCATCACCCCACGTCCACCGGCAGGCACTGCGGGCCCGGCTCGACGGTGGTGGAATTGCGCGTACCGCAGCGTTGGAGGACGTGCTGACGTTGCACGTCGCCGGTCTGGTCGGTGACCCTGGGGCCGACGAGCACCAGTTGGACCATGCGCCCGCCGAGCCAGTTGCCGTCGTTGTCGTTGTCGAAGTTGATGTACCCGGAGACCCCGGTTAGCCCTTCGAACTCCTCGACCTGGCCGTACAGTTCGTCCCGCTTCTCCTCGTAGTCGTCATCGGTGCGCAGAAAGGGCTGCTGGTCGAGACCGAGCCGCTGCCGCAACCCGTCGTTCGCCGGTTCCCCCTTGGTCGGTCCGGTGGGAGGCAGGGCGTCGGCGATAACCAGGAGGGCGTCGTTGCCGATGGCCGCGTGGGCAATGGAGGGCAACCAGTCCGCGGGCAGCAGATTCTTATCCCACAACTCCTTATCGGCGCAGTCCTGCTGGGACCCTCTCCCGTAGTGCTCGCACACGAGTCGACTCATAGCGGAGTAGAAGCCCTGGCCGCTACCGCTGAGACCTTCCTCTTCCTCTTCGGTTCCCCAGGGGCCGCTGGGTGCCAGCGGCGTGTAGAAGACCGGATGGGTTTCGGCAGAATCCTCGATGGTCTGCTCCTCGTCGGAGAGGTGCTTGGATATGTCGTCACCACCGAGGATGGTCACTTCACCGCTGCTGCACTTCGCTCCCTTGGAATGAATGAGTGCGTTGTAGAACCCGGAGAAGTCCTCCGAGCGACCGGCGTAGTAGATCAGGTCGGGCGGGTCATCCGAGCAGATTCCCCTCAGTTGTTCGCGGAGGGTCGTTTTGTCCTGGTAAAGCAGAACCCCCTGGCTGTCGTACTCGTCGGAGTCGAGGACCTCCGAGCTGCGCCAGGCCTCTCCATTTATCTCACCGTCTTTTGTCTCACTGCCCTTGACGAAGGCCTCCATGAACTCCTGCGCCAAGTGCCGACCGTACTGTTCGTGCTCATTATTTTTGGCGTCGGTCTCGGCGTCAGCGAGCGCCACGGCCGTCTTATGCTCGGGTAGGCCGTGTTCCGCCCCCTCGGGGTCGGTCCAAGAGACACCCTCTAAGGCCCATTGGGCGGCCTGCGCCGCGATGCGACTGTTGGACGGCGCCACCGGAAAGAAGAAGCGATTGTGCCCTCCGGCCCCGGAACGAGCGACGTCGTCGAAGGTGGCGGTGGTCCCCATCATCGTCAGGGACGCTTTGCCGACCTCCCTGATGGCCAAGCTGTTGTTGACCACGCTGTGCCCGAAGCCGATGGCGGCGATCGGTCGATCCATGGCGAGGCTCTCATCCTTCGCCATATCGACGATCTCCTTGGCCGTCTCCTTGGAGTACGTCCAGTCCTCCCCCACGTTGCCGAGGAGGATTTTGATGTTGGGCCGATCCTTTCCCCGTTCATCGTTTTGTAGTTCCTGCTGGTAGGCGAGACCAAGCAGTTCGCCCTGGACCCCTGCCAGCTCGGAGCCGTCGTTTTCGACCGGAGAGGAGTCCTCGGAGTCCTTGGTGTCCTTCTTGAAGGCCTTAACGTCCTCGACGTACTTAGCGTCCTTGGAATCCGCAGCGCTCAGTTCCCCGACATAGGCGATCGTCACGTAGGGCTTCCCCGAGTCGTCCACCGCGTCGTTCTGGTCCCCGATCAGCTCGGTGACCTCCCGCAGCCGTTCGTCGAATACGAAGTCGCCGAAGGTCACCCCATAGCATTCCTTCCGATCCTTGCCCTTGACCCTGGTAATGCCCTGGGGCACCCAGGACCCCTCATCGATACACGGATGGAGCGCCTGTGCTTGCTCCGGGATCAGGACCAGACCGGCCAGTACGAGGAAGCCGGTCACCGCGACCGCGCCCGTGCTCACCGCAGCGGCCTTGACGGGGCGGGTCATCACCCACGTGGGTTCGGTCCGCCAGCTCCTCTCCCGCGACTCCGGTGGCCGCCCGGCGACGTGCAGGGTAAGGGTGCGTCGGGCGCCGAGCGCGCCGGACAGGTGGCGTTCACGGTGCCAGCCACGGATCTCCTTGGGGACCGAGTCGGTCCCGTCGAACTCCGGCAGATTCTTGTACCTGGCGACGGCGATCTCACCGCCGATCAGCGGCTTCTCCCCGTCACGATCCCGGATCTGCACCAGCAGCAGGGGGTCGGGCAGAGCGCGCCGCAGCCGTTCGTCCTCGATCAATCGGATGAGGTAGCGGCCCACGCGGCCCAGGCCCCGCTGGTCGTAGACGAGGACGGGGCGGGAGGCACGGGCCCGCCCGCGACTTCGGTTCGCGCCGTAGACCTGGTGGAGGTCGTCGAGTAGCGCGTTCACCGCGATGCGATGGGTGCCGGGTGGGTGGGCCCCCTTCCGCGGATCGGCGCCGCCGATCCGCCCCTTGTTGCGTTGGGGGTGGTGGAGCTCGTTGAGCAGGTGCACACCGCGTGCGCGGTGCCGCCCGACCCTTCCCTGGCCCTCGGGCGCGGGTTCCTGTGCTTGCCGGGAGTCGTCCTCGACCGGGTCCATGACGTACCGGTGGTGGTTGAGCCACCGGTAGGGGCGCCACGGCAGGAAGAAGAAGAAAACGGTGAGCAGGTACACGACCGCCAGGAACACGCCGGTCAGCAGTGACACGATCTCACCGAGCTGCTGGGCGGCCAGACCCACGAAGGCGAAGGGGGTGGCGGTGACGACGAGCGAGACGATGAAGGCCAGCGGGGTGAGGATCTTCTCGTCCGCCAGCCCGAAGGTGGCCTTGCCCGAGATCCGTGTGACCCAACGTGAGGTGACGGCGGCGACCCGCGCGAGTCTGCGCCAGTGGACGAGCGCGGTGGCGCTGAAGATCTCGCCACGCGAGGGTGGTTCTTCCTCGCTCGAACCGTGTCCGGCCTGTTCGACGCGGTCCAGGAGGTCCGCCCGATACTGGATCGCGTAGTTCAGGCGAGCCTCGCGCAACCCGTTGATGACCGCGGTCTGCCCCTGGCTGGTGTTCTCCAGACGGCCGTGTTCGGGGGTCTTCTCGGATCGGTCACCGCTCGCCCTGCTCCTGATCTCGATGAGATCGCAGCGGCGCAGCCACAGCAGGGAGTTCAGACGCGGCAGACGTGGCGGAGGTGGAGGTCTGCGACCCCTCTTCGGTTTCGGTGGGGAGTCCTTCCAGGCGAACCCGTCGTTCACCAGGTGTTCGATGTAGTCGTAGAGCTCGTCGGTGGTGACGTCGGTGTCGGAGTCGAGTGCCTCGTAGCGCCCCCGGGGCAGGCCGCGCGGCACGGTGTCGGCCAGTTCGGGGCGGGCCTGGGGACCCAGGGGACGCGTTCCTTGATCCTTGAACCATTCACGCGGATCGTGGGCGGGGTCGGCCATTCGCGCCTTTCCCGGCTCCCTGGTCTCCTCCGGCTTCTCGGTGGACCGAGGTGGGAGAAGCCAAACGGGATCTACGGCGCACTGTTGGACGAGCATGCGCCGGACCTCGGCGTGATCGGTGGCGTCGTCCAGCACCAGGTCGAGCACGGGCGGGGGTTCGGCCAGATCGCCGCGTTGGACCTTGCCCTTGCCGGCGGGGCGCCGATGGGCGACGCGGGCCTCCATACGACGCAGCCTTCGATGCAGGCCCCATCGCGGACGTGACCTCAACGCCTCGAAGACCTGAAGGAAACCGGGCAGGTCACCGGCCCTCCGGGGCGTGCCATCCGATCGATCGCTGCCGTTCCGGTCCGTCACGAAGCGCCTCCCTTCCACCGTTCGTATCGCTCATCACCCCTGGGAAGCGCCCCATTAGACAACAAGGTGAACGGTTTTTCACCGGGCGAAGCGAAATCGTCGCTGTCCAATACCGGACACCGAACAATCGTGTGAAGGCACCTACCGACGTTCACGTGATTTCACGCGACCAATCGCCGCCCTGACCGGCGGCGTCACCGGGTCCACCACTACGCTGTGCGGTGTGACCGAGATTCAGATTCCCGCGAACCTGCTGCCCGCCGACGGTCGTTTCGGGAGCGGCCCGTCCAAAGTCCGAGCCGCGCAACTCGACGCCCTCGCCGCCTCCGGTTCCCATTACATGGGCACCTCCCACCGCAAGAAGCCGGTGAAGTCCCTCGTGGGTCGGGTCCGTGCCGGGGTGCGCGGCCTGTTCTCCCTGCCCGACGGCTACGAGGTGGTCCTGGGCAACGGCGGCACCACCGCCTTCTGGGACATCGCCGCGCACGGACTGCTGCGCTCCAAGTCGCAGCACCTGTCCTTCGGTGAGTTCTCGAGCAAGTTCGCCAAGGTCGCCCAGGGCGCTCCGTGGTTGGCGGAGCCCACGATCATCAGCACCGCCCCCGGCACCCACGGCGAGGCCGTCGCCGAGGCCGGCGTGGACGTGTACGCCCTCACCCACAACGAGACCTCGACCGGTGTGGCCGCGCCGATCAAGCGTGTGGCCGGCGCCGACGAGGACGCCCTCGTGCTCGTGGACGCCACCAGTGGCGCGGGTGGTCTGCCGGTGGACATCGCCGAGACCGACGTCTACTACTTCGCCCCACAGAAGAGCTTCGCCGCCGACGGTGGGCTGTGGATCGCGATCATGTCGCCCAAGGCCCTGGCCCGGGTCGAGGAGATCGCCGCGAGCGGACGCTACGTCCCCGAGTTCTTCTCCCTGCCCACCGCGATCTCCAACTCCGCCAAGGACCAGACCTACAACACCCCGGCCGTGGCCACCCTGCTGCTCCTGGCCGAGCAGCTGGAGTGGATGAACGAGCAGGGTGGGCTGAAGTGGACCGTGGCGCGCACCCACGAGTCCTCCTCGATCCTCTACAACTGGGCGGACCGCACCTCGGTCACCTCGCCCTTCGTGGCGGACCCGGCCCAGCGTTCCCAGGTGGTCGGCACCATCGACTTCTCCGAGGACGTCGACGCCGCCAGGATCGCCGAGGTGCTGCGCGCCAACGGCGTCGTGGACACCGAGCCCTACCGCAAGCTCGGCCGTAACCAGCTGCGTGTGGCGATGTTCCCGGCCGTGGAGCCCAGCGACGTCAACGCACTCACCGAGTGCATCGACCACGTGCTGACCAAGCTGTCCTGACCCGGTCCGACGACCTTGGAGAATGGAAGCCGACCCGCCGTGCGTGGGTCGGCCTCCTCCTCTTACTACCGCTCATCGTTTCTCAGGACGGTTCGACTGTGCGCAGGAACAAGCAAGAAATCCCCATCAAGATCATTTCGCACCGGGGAGCCTCGGGTCACCGGCCCGAGCACACCCTGGCCTCCTATGAGCTGGCGGCCAGGCACGGCGGCGACTTCATCGAGATGGACCTGGTCGCCACCAAGGACGGCCACCTGATCTGCCGGCACGAACAGGAGATCGGCGAGACCACGGACGTGGCCGGCCGTCCCGAGTTCGCCGATCGGAGGGTCACCCGGACCATCGACGGGCGCACGGTGGAGGGGTTCTTCGCCCAGGACTTCACCCTGGCCGAGATCAAGACCCTGCGCGCGATCGAGCGTATGGCGAAGGTGCGGCCGGACAACGCGGTGATGGACGGCACCTACGAGATCCCCACGCTCCAGGAGGTCATCGAGCTGGCCCTGACCCTCACCCAGGAGCTGGGTCGCCCGGTCGGGATCTACCCCGAGACCAAGCACCCCGCCCACCACGTCGAGCAGGGTCTGGACCTGGAGCCGAAGCTGATCGCGGCGCTGCGTGAGGCGGAGTTGGTCGGCGAGGAGCCCCGGGTCCCGGTGTTCCTCCAGTCCTTCGAGGCCGAGAGCCTGCGCAAGCTCGCCGAGACCGGGCTGCCGCTGGTGTACCTGATGGGCACCGAGGAGCACTGGCTGCACTACACGACGCCGGAGGGGTTGGCCGAGGTGGCGACGTTCGCGCACGCCATCGGACCGCACAAGAGCCTGGTCATCACCACCAACGAGGACGGTTCGCTGGGTCAGCCCACCACCCTGGTCGACGACGCCCACGAGGCCGGGCTGCTGGTGCACCCGTTCACTTTCCGCAGCGAGAACCACTTCCTGCCCACCGACCTGCGTTCGGACGGTGACCCCAAGGACTACGGGGGTTTCGCCGCCGAGTACGAGGCGTTCTTCGAGGTCGGCGTGGACGGCGTGTTCAGTGATTTCTCTCGGCACGCCTTCTTGTGTCGAGAGCACTTCCTGGACCCCCAGCCGACCGACTAGACCGTCCCGGCACCGGGCCCTGATCCCCCGTGGTCTTGTACTTGTGGTCGACTCCGGCGCCGGAGTCGACCACAAAGTCAAAAACACCGATGCCGGTTGGGG
>NZ_JBSHCT010000010.1:0-107047 GCF_053615935.1 Nocardiopsis sp. NPDC055879 | reverse complement strand
CGCGCGCACTCCCCCCGGGAGGTTGTCTCTTTGGGGACCCGCCGCGCGCCGGAGTCGACCACAAGTACAAGACCACCGTTGCGGGTGGGGCCTCTGCGCCCCACCCGCGACGGTTGTGGGGGCTTCGTCAGCCGAGGTCGCGCTTGGCGGTGTGGAGGAAGGACTCCCACTCGCCGCTGGAGAAGAAGAGCGCTCCGAGTTCACGGTGCTTGGTGTCGCGAACCCCGGTGATCGGCCCCTCCGCGACCTCGACACATTCTCCACGGTCGTTCGTGTAACTCGCCTTGTGCCAAGGGACGGCGGGGATGAAGGATTCGTCGGTGGTCGTATTCGGAGTCATGACGGCCTTCTATATTCGTCGATCAGCGTCTTGAGGAGGGTCTGCGACTCGGAGGTGGAGAGCGCGGACGCCTGTAGTTGGTCAAAAGCTATCTCGTGTTCCACGATGTCCGCTTGGTCCTCGAAGAACAACCCGTTCGGGGGAACATCGACGAACAACGCGCGGTCGTTCTCCTCGAAGGTGAGCAGCGAGAACCCATAGGTGCGGGACATGCCCACGGATGCCGGTAGCACCTGGATATTGGTCGAGGCGCGCGCTGAGAGGGTCAACAGGTGGTCGAGCTGGACGGCCATGACCTCGGGTCCGCCGATGACGCAGCGCAGACAGGATTCGTCCAAGATCATCCAGATGCGTGGAGGCGCTTCCCGTTGCAGGACATTCGTATGGCGCTGCATACGCGCCTCCACCCGCCGACTGCGCTCTTCCTGATCTGGGACGAAGCCCCGGGCCATCATCGCCTCGATGTAGTCCGGGTGCTGGAGCAGGCCGGGGATCAGGCCGACTGTGTAGTGCTGGATCTTGGCCGCCTCATGCTCCAGGCCGTAGAAGGCTCCGATGCTGACGTCCTTGTACTGGAACCACCAGGGCTTCTGCGTGCGCGAGGCTTTGGCGATGTCGACCAGGTCCTCGCGTAGTTCATCGGTGGAGCCGTAGAGGCGGCACAGCTCGGAGACGTCGGCCGAGTTCAGGCGGATGAACTTGCCGGTCTCGATTCTGATGATCTTTCCGGGGTCCCAGCCCATGCGTTTGGAGACTTCCTCCTGCGACAGCTTCGCATGTGCGCGGAGCCGCTTGAGCTGGCTGACCAGATGACGGCGGCGAACGGGGGAACCCTGGGCCACGGCTGTCTCCTCGTGCATGTAGTGGACCTGCCCCATTATTCCAGCAATCGCAAAATACACTTTTCGGATATACGACTCTTGTTTTTTCCAATACATGGATTTTTTGTCTCTGGTGTATCACCATAGAGCTAGTGGAGCTGGCGACCGGTTCCGCACACGAAAAGGGCTCTGGCAGGTGCTGATGACACCCGCCAGAGCCGGGCCGACAACCAACCCTTCAAGCAGGAGTTGCCGACATGTCCATTGTCCCTGAAATCCCCACGCCCGCCTACCCGGGGCGGCGCTGGCAAGCCCGCCACTACCCCGGAACCCGCTCCACCTGCACCCGCTTCCGGGCGGAACTGCGCTCTGACCTGCATGCCCTGGCCGGGGTACCCCGCTCCCTGTGCGAGGACATCGAGCTGTGCGGCAGCGAGGCCTTCGCCAACGCCGTCACGCACTCCCGCTCTCAGCGTCCTGGCGGCACAGTGGTCCGCCTGCTCTCCACCCCGATCGTCATGGGCCGCGAGACCACCGTGCGCCTATCGGTCATCGACGACGGACCCCTGGACACCCAGCCCTTGTGCCCGCCGGTCCGGGGTTCGGTGGAGGAATGGGAAGAGGCCGAGTCCGGGCGCGGCTTGCTGCTCATCCACCAACTGGCGAGCGAGTGGGGCACCCAGCGCTGGACCGACCCGTCTCTGCCCGCCGCGCTCGGCACCGTGCTGTGGGCCGAGTTCACCTACCCCACGCCCGCGTCCACCACCACTTGCGTCTGCGGGGGTGGGCGATGAGCAACGCGACCATCCCCATGGACCTGCGCCGGGTGCTGGACGCACCCCGGGGTCGACGCTTCAGCCACACCCCACACCGCCCGGGAAGCCGCCCGGCAACGACATCGGCACCACGACCGGCACCGATCGACACCCCCCAGAGCAACGAAACCGGCCCCACGTCACTCCCGCCGCTGGTCTCGCTGGGCCGTACCCCCAGGGAACGTGCCCTCCTGGCCCACATGCCCGACACCCCCGGACTCCGCCGCCGACTCGAACGCGGAGACCTACCCGAATGGATGCGGATCGCCGCCACACGACGGGCCGAAGAACCCGACCGGCCCCAACCGCTCCCTTGGTGGCATGACCAGGTGCCCGACCGAGCCCCGGCCCCGGACCCGGACCGCGAGCCCGCCCATCCGCTACCGATCCCGCGCCCCCGCCGAGAACAAGTGCCGCCCCCGCCGCTCCCACGCAGGTCGGACCGGCCGCACCGTCCGGCGAGCCACCGCAAACCCCGCCGCCGGATCGGCCACCTGCTGACCGGCTACGCCCTGGCCGCACTGGCCGGCGCCATGGCCCAACCCTTGATCACCCTCCTGAGCTGACCCACCAGAACCCACTTCCAAAGGCCGCACCGGCGCACGGAGAGCGGTGCGGCCGGGGTTCGGGAGGAAAACAGGACACGACCAGGCATGAGAACCACTTCACGGCCTCTCAGCCGAGCAGGTGAGGACTACTGCACGTCGAACTCGTTGCCCTCTGGGTCCCTCATGCTCACGTGTGAGGCCCCGGGTTCCTCGACGACGGCGACGGAGACGGCGCCCAGTCCCTCCAGACGAGCCACTTCGACGTCACGCTCCCCCGGCGCCGTCCGTAGGTCCAGGTGCATCCGGTTCTTGACCGTCTTGGGTTCGGGCACCTGCTGGAACAGGATGCGTCGCCCCAGGCCGGCACCGGTGAACTCGTGCACGGGGTCCTCCGGATGACGGATGACCGCGATCGTGCGCCAGGCCTTGCGCCCGTCGACGACCGTGTAGTCGTCCTCCCCTGCCAACCCTTGAGCGAGCACGTGTTCGATGAGGGCGCTGTTGTCCTCCGGTTCGTAACCCATCGCCGCCGCCCAGAAGCGGGAGAGCGTGAGCGGCGCGGCACAGTCCACGACGATCTGGTAGTCGAGAGCCATCGTCCAACTCCTCCGATCAGGGACGGGACCCTACCCCGACCTCTGATTCCAGTTATACTGGTTACGTGAGACAGAGCACAACCGGCTTGCCGATGACACCGTCCGATGGTTCCGCCTACCTCTTCGACCCGGGGAGCCTGTGCCTGGAGCTGCTGGTCACCGGCGGCCCCGGTGATTTCGCCAGGTGGGAGGCCTTGCGCGAACCCGACGACCTGGCGCGCTGGCTGGCCGACTGCGGCCTGCGCCTCGACCCCGCCCGGGTCCGGGTCACCGAGGCCGAGCTCCGCGACGCCCGGGAGCTGCGCGACACCCTCCACCGCGCGCTGCGCGCCCTGCCGGAGCCTCCCGACGAAGCGGACGTCGCACGGATCAACGCGGCCGCGGAGCATCCGCCGCTCGCGCCCCGGTTGCTCGGTGACGGGAACACCACCTGGGTTCTGCCCTGCGACGCCGCACAGGCCCTGTCGGAGTTCGCCCGCGACGCCATCGACCTGCTCACCGGTGACCACGCCCACCGTGTCCGGGAGTGTTCCGCGCACGACTGTCGACTGCTGTTCGTGGACACCTCACGGCCGGGCAAGCGCCGCTGGTGTTCCATGGAACGCTGCGGGAACCGGGCCAAGGTCCGCGCCCTGCGCGAACGGCGGGCCGAGGCCCCGTGAATCCGACTCAGCCTCGGCGGGCGAGCCAGGTGATGGCGCCGATCAACACGACCGCGACGGCGACGCCCCCGAGGATGAGCGGGGTGGAGCCGATGGCCGCGCCCTGTTCCTCCTCGACGTCCTCGGTCGCCCCCTCCGGGGTGTCCGGGGACGACTCCGCCGGTTCGTCCACCACCGCGTGTTCGGGCCGTTGGTCCCCTTCCAACGGCACCCGCCAGACCGGGGCGTGTTCGCCCTCGGTGCCGGCCATGAGCCCGGTTCCCTCCGGGGTGAAGGCGATCGACTCGCCCTGGTCGCTCTCCGGCAGGTCGAAGGAGCCCACGGAAGTACCCGGGACACCGTCCGCGGAGTCGTAGATCGTCACGCCCCAGTAGGTACGGATGGCGTAACGGGTGCCGTCGGCGCTGAACGCGGCGTCGGTGGCGAACAGGGGCGCGGAGTCGACCCGCTCCAGCACGTTCTCCCCCTCGGGGTCCATGTTCTCGGGGGCCGCGTACACACCGCCGGAGAACTCCTTGGAGACCACGTACAGATGCCCGTCGCGCGGGTCGATCATCATGCCCTCGGCGTCGCGACCGCCGTCCTCGTAGGTGAAGGTCAGCACCGCCGGATCCAGGACCATGTCGCCCAGGACCTCGGGTTCGGCGAAGTGGTACACCCGGATGTTCGGCCAGCCGCCGCCGAAGTTGTCGCCGATGTCGCCGACGAACACCGTCGGTTCCCCCTCCGGCCCCTCGGCGACGCTGACGGCCTCCCAGTCACGACGTTCCAGGTTCAGGGTGACCGTGGCGACGGTCTCCCCGTCCTCGTTCACGGCGTACACCTCGCTGGGGTGGTCACCGCTGTCGTTGTGCGTCCACCACACGCCCTCGTGGCGCAGCGACGGGGCCAACCCGCTGGACTCGGAGATGCGCGGGTCCTCGAACTCGAAGGCGATCTCCGACCCCTCCGGCCCCTCCCCACCGCGCGGGTAGTCCGTCCCCCCGTCCCCGTCCTCGGGAAGCTCCGTCTCAGCCGCGGCGGGCACCGCGGAGGCGAGGAGGAACAGGGCAGCCGCGCAGAGGGCCAGAGGAGTTCTCATACCGGCCATCCTGCCAGGGGCGGGCACAAGTGGCTTGCACCCGGGCGCGAACGGGCACATTCGGCTTACAGAGCGCCGTAAGGAGAGTCCTATGAGGATCGTCGCCTGTCTCAACGGTGATCGCCGCCCGGGTGCCCACCCCTCCCTGCCCGTGTCCGTCGACCAACTCGTCGCCGACGCCCACTCCGTGGTGGAAGCGGGTGCGACCGCCCTCCACGTTCACCCACGCGATCCGAATGGAGCCGAGTCGCTGGAGCCGTCCGTGGTGTCGGCGCTGATGGAGCGGTTACGGGCCGACGGCCCCGACGTCCCGGTGTCCCTGACCACGTCCCTCTCCGCCGAGTCGGACCCGTGGAGACGTTACGACCTGGTGCAGAGGTGGGCGTCACCCACCCTGCCCGACTCGGTTTCGGTGAACCTGCACGAGGCGGGGTCGGTGGACCTGATCCACCTGTTGGGCGATCGCCGCGTGGAGGTGGAGGCCGGGGTGTGGACGGTGGACGCGGCCCGGATCCTGGTGGCCACCGGGATCGAGGTCGCCACCGTGCTGGTGGAGCCCACCCAGGTGGCCATCGAGGACGCGCGGCGCAACGCGGACGCGATCAACACCCTGCTGGACCGTGCGAGGGTGCGCACGCCGCGGTTGCTGCACGGAGCGGACGCCACAGCGTGGCCGATGTTGGAGGCCGCCCTGGACGCCGGGTACGACGTCCGGATGGGCCTGGAGGACACGATGCGACTGCCGGACGGCACGGAGGCCTACGACAACGCCGCGCTCGTCGCCCACGCGGTCGGTCTGGCCACCACCACCGCCTGAGTCCGATCGCGCCCTCCCACGTTCCGCGCCTCTACGCCCCGCGGTTCTCGGCCAGGCGACGTTCGAGACGTTCCTCGGTCGCCGAGAGCGCGTCGATGCGTTCGCGGACCGCCCGGAGCCTTTGCTCGTAGAGGGCGACGGCCGCGGCGCAGTCGGGTTCGCGGATCAGGTCCAGTTCGAGGCAGGCCCGCAGTTCCCCGATGTCCTCGGAGGTCAGCCCGGACTCCAGGAGCAACCGAATGTTGCGGACCCGGTCGACCGCGTCCGGTCCGTATTCGCGGTAGCCGTTCTCGGCCCGTTCGGAGGCCAGGAGTCCTCGCTTCTCGTAGTAACGCAGGGAGCGCACGCTGGCGCCGCTGAGTTCGGCGAGTTCTCCGATGCGCATGGATCCTCCGTGTCCCGTCGCCGTCACCATCCGTCCCAGACTAGGCTCCGCTCCCCTGGCGGACCAGGGGCTCGGGAACCTCGGTGGGGTATCGGCGAACGGACAGGACCATCACCACCAGGGCCACGAGTCCGATGACCGCGGCGGCCGCGGGCACCGCCGCGCCCCCGGAGGAGGCCACCACCGCCCCACCGACCATGCTCGCAACCGCGGTGCCCACGTAGAGTCCGCCGGTGTTGAGGGCGAGGGCCTCGGTGCCGGCGTCCCCGGCCAGGCGGAGCAGTCGGGCGCTCATGGGCGCGGCGAAACCCCAGGCGGCGAAACCCCACACCGCGAAGACCCCGCCCAGGGCCCACACCGGGAGCCCTCCATCGGTCAGCGGGGCGAGGAGCGCCAGGACGACACTGGTGGCCACCATCCCGACGAAGGTGACCAACAGGACCCGGTCGGCGCCCCACCGGTCGGTGGCCCGCCCGCACGCCAGGGTGCCGAGCGCGCCGGCCACACCGATCGTGGCGATCAGGGGAGCCAGGACCACGCCCGAGGAACCGGTGAGGTCCACGGTGACCGGAGCGACGTAGGTGTAGGTCATGAAACCGCAGCTCGCGCCCAGGACGGTCCCGGTGACGCAGAACAGGATCGCGGGACGGGCCAACGCCCTGAACTGCTCACGCGGGCCCGTCTGCGAGGATCCGGGGAGTGAGGGCAGCAGAACGGCCGAAGCGGCCAGCACGAGGCAGGTGAGGACGGCCACCGCCACGAAGGCCGCGCGCCAACCGAAGGCGGCACCGAGCACCGTGCCGACCGGCACCCCCAGGAACAGCGACACGGTGAGGCCCGCCGCCACCATTCCGACCGCGCGACCGGTGCGTTCGGGCGCGGACAGCCCCGCCGCCATGGCGAAGGCCACCGGGGTGATGAGGGCCGCCACCAGCGCGGCGCAGACCCGCAGCGCCATCAGCGCGACGTACCCGGGAGCCAGGGCGGTGATCAGGTTGACCAGCGCGAACAGGGCGAGCGCGCCGAGCAGCAGGGCGCGTCGGGGCAGGCGGGCCGTGGCCACGGCCAACGGCGGCGCCGCGACGGCGTAGGTGATCGAGAAGACCGTGACCAGCTGTCCGGCCGCGGCCGTGCCCACGTGGAGGTCCTGGGCGATGACGGGGAGGAGTCCGGCGATGAGCAGGTCGTCGGTACCGACGGCGAAGGCGGCCAGGGTCAGGCAGAGCAGCCACCCCGGACGTGGTGTGCGTGAGGACATGCCGGAACGCTAAAACCCTGACACAGGTGTCAGGGTCAAGTCGCGCCTCGGTCGGGCCCGGCCCGGTCAGCCGAGGAGGGCGCCCAGGATCACGATCGCCATGATCGAGGCGAGCACCACTGGCAGCAGCCAGCGCTGCTTGCGGTTGTTGGTCAGCATGCTCATGACGTGCCGCGCTCCGGTGCTCGTTGGGATTCGCCATCCCAGGGTAGTCGCCAGGTCCGGGCGGTCCGGTAGCGGTCCGCCCTTCCGGGCCGGCTCTCCACCAGGTCGATTCGATCGGCCCGCCAACCGATCCGAGGCGGGTGTCCCAGCGCGTGCAGGATCTGGGCGGGGGAACGCGGTGGGCGGGCGCGGGCGAGGGTGAGGTGCGGCACGAAGGGACGTGACGCGACGGGCACCTCGTTCGTGCGCGCGACCGCGGTCAGGTCGTGGACGAGCCCTTCCAGTGGGCCGGTCACTCCCGCCCAGAACACCGAGGCGGGACCGTCGCTTCGGGGAAAGGCGCCCCAACCGTCGAGCGCCAGGTCGGGTGCGGGGTGGCCGTGGACGGCGCGCTCCAGCGCGTCGGCGAGCCCGGGGGCGCGTTCGTCGGCCACCTCACCGAGGAACAGCAGGGTGAGGTGCCACTCCTCGCGTCGGGTCCAGCGCAACCCCGGTTCGTGCCCACGTCCTCGGCGCACGGCCTCGCCCAGTGCGTCCAGGACCTCCCGGGGAGGCCACAGCGCGACGAACAACCTCATGGGGTCATCCCCTCCTCTCGTAGGCGAAACGTCCTGCTCGGGTTAGGGTCGCCGGGTCCCCTCCGAACTCTTCCCCGTGAGCCGCCCCATGTTCGTCCTCGCCGGTGTGTTCGTCGTGCTCACCTTGGCGGCGCTGGTCCGGATCACCGCCGGGTTCGGCTTCGCCCTGGTGTCCGTCCCCTTGCTGGCGCTGCTGTTGGACCCGGTGACCTCGGTGGTGCTCGCCGCGACCTTGTCGGTTCCGCTGAACCTGTGGGTGGCGATCGGCGACCGGGCGCACGTGGACCGCAAGGGTTCTGTGTTGTTGTCGGGGTGTGTGCTCGTCGGGGTCCCGTTCGGTCTGTGGGCGCTCAACGTCGTGCCCGAGTCGACGTTGTTGCTGCTGATCGCGCTCTCGGTGGTCGTGGGGACCCTGCTGGTGGGGCTGCGGGTACGGGTGCCCGGTGGGATGGGCGCGGTGGCGGGGATGAGCGTGCTCTCCGGTGCGTCCTTCGCCGCGACCGCGATCGACGGGCCGCTCCTGGTGGCCGGCCTCCAGGGGTCCCGGCTGGCCGATCTCCCACCGAGGATCCAACGCGCCACGCTGGCGGTGGCGTTCTCCGTCACGAGTGCGGCGACGCTGGTGGGGTTCGGGTTCGGCGGTCAGCTGACCCCGCAGGTGGGCGGCCTGGTGGCGGTGGGTGTTCCGGCCCTGCTGCTCGGCACCTTCGCCGGGGAACGGTTGTTCCGGAGGTTGGACGCCGAACTCTTCCGCCGCACCGTCCTGGTGCTGTTGGTGGTGAGTTCGGTGTCCATGGTCACGCGGGTGGTCACCGCCTGACCCCCCACGCCCCCTCCGGTGCCGCGACGCGGTCCGCCTCGGGAACACCCCGTCGATCCGTCTCGGGAACCTCCGGCGAACCGGACGCCGTACCTGATTCGGGGTCGGCCGCGACTCCGGTGGAGCCGCGCCGGCGGGCCGGCAGCAGTTCGCGCGCGTGGACGCCCTTGATCCGCAGGAGCATGGCCGAGAGCACGGCGACCACGACCATGGTGACCGCACCGCCCACGATGAGGCTGACCCTGGGGCCGAACGCGTCGGCGAGCATGCCCACCACCGGGGCGCCGATCGGGGCCACGCCCATGAACACCAACAGGAACATGCTCATCGCCCGTCCTCGCATCCGAGGGTCGACGCTGAGCTGGAAGGTGGCGTTGAGGGTGGTCACGTAGGTCATGAAGAGCACGCCCATGGGGACCAGGACCACGACGAACGCCACGTAGCCGGGCATGAACCCGGCGATCAACTGGGTGACCCCGAAGCCCATCGAACCGATGAGCACCAGTCGCAGCCGTGGGTGTTCGCGTCGGGCGGCCAACAGCGCGCCCGCGAGCGCGCCCACCGCGAGGGCCGCGGCGGCCACTCCGAACGCCTCGGCTCCGCTCTCGAACACGTTGTTGACCATGAGCGCGATCTGGTTCTGGCTGTTGGCGCCGAAGAACTGCACCGAAGCCGCCAAGGCCAACAGCACGACGAGGTCGCGTCTGCCACCGATGTAGCGCAGCCCCTCCCTGATCTGGCCCTTGCCGCGCGGCACGCGGTCGGTGGAGTTGAGCTCACCGGCGCGGATCATCAGCAGCGCCACGATCGTGAAACCGAACGAGGCGCCGTTGATCATGAACACGGGGCCGCTGCCGATGAGGCCGATCAACAGACCGGCGATGGCGGGCCCGGTGACCCGTCCGAGCTGGAAGCTGGCGCTGTTCAGGGCGATCGCGTTAGGCAGCAGGTCGCGGTCGACCATCTCCGGGACGAACGCCTGCCGCCCCGGGTTGTCGAGCACGGTGATCATGCCGAGGCCGAAGGCGAAGAGGTACACGTGCCAGACCTCGGCGGCGCCGAGGGTGGCCAGCACACCGAGCGCCACGGCCAATACGCCCATGGCGGCCTGGGTCAGGACCAGCAGGCGACGCTTGTCAAAACGGTCGACCATGGCGCCGCCCCAGAGCCCGAAGAAGAGCATGGGCAGGAACTGTAGGGCGGTGGTCATGCCCAGCGCGATACCGCTTCCGCCGCTGAGCTGGAGCACCAGCCAGTCCTGGGCGATGCGCTGCATCCAGGTGCCGGGGTTGGACACGAGCTGGCCCAAGGCGTAGATCCGGTAGTTGCGCACGCCCAGCGAACGGAACATCGCGATACGTCGCATCATCCCCTCCCCTGTCGGGCGAACCCGTGGAGGGGGGCTGAAACCAGCATCGTGGCGGAGGTACGGGAACAAAGAAGTAAACGGCGTTGACTCATCACTCGGGTCAACGCCGTTCACCGCCGCTTCCATTCCCCGTCACCCGTGGGACGACCCCACGTGTGACGGGGAACGCGGTTCGATCCGCGGCGGGATCAGCCGATCAGGGCGTAGATCGCCGGTTCCGCGAAGTGGATCAGGAAGACCACCGAGATGAGCCAGAGCAGCGGGTGCACTCGGCGCGCGCGCCCCGTGACCAACATGACGAAGGCGAAGCCGAGCAGACCGAACCCGATGCCGTTCGCGATCGAGTAGGTGAACGGCATCATGATGATCGCCAGGAAGGAGCCGATGCCGATCGCCGGGTCCTTGAAGTCGATGTTGGTGACCTGGGTGAGCATCATGAAGCCCACGATCACCAGCACCGGTGTGGCGGCCTCGAAGGGCACCAGGCTCACCAGCGGGGTGAAGAGCGTCGCGATCATGAACATCGCACCGGTGACGATCGGCGCGATACCGGTACGGGCGCCCTCACCGACACCCGCGGCGGACTCGGCGTACAGGGTCGCGACCGACGCCGAACCCAGACCACCGAGGATGGTGCCCACGGAGTCGGCGACCAGGACCTCACGGGTGCCCTCGATGTTGCCGTCGTCGTCGGCCAGGCCACCCTGGTGCGCGACACCCACCATGGTGCCCATGGTGTCGAAGAAGTCCGCCAGGAGCAGCGTGAAGATCAGCATGAGCACGGTGGCGACACCGACGTCGGACCACCGCTCGGCGATGTTGAACCCGCCTTCGGTGAAGAGGCCGAGAAGGGAGACGTCGGGCACCGCCACGAGGTCGTCCACGCTGGTGGGAATGCTGGGAACGGTGAGCGCCCAGCCGAGGCCCTCCCCGCCGTCACCGAGCAGGGTCTCCACCACGATGGCGAGGGCCGTGGCGACCACGATGCCCAGGAGCAGGGCACCTCGGACGTTGCGCACGTAGAGGGCGATGCTGACCAGGAGACCGATGACGAAGATCAGGATGGGCCAGCCGTTGAGGCCGCCGTTGCCCAACTGGACCAGGGTGCCGTCACCGGCCTGGATGAAGCCGGCGTTCACCAGGCCGATCAGGGCGAGGAAGAGACCCACACCGACGGCGATCGCGACCTTGAGGCCGGGCGGGATCGCGGCGAACACGGCGGTACGGAACCCGGTGATCACCAGGATCAAGAGCAGGACGCCCTCGACGATGATCAGCAGGAAGACGTCCGCCCAGGACATCAGGGGGGCGATCCCGTAAGCGACGACCGCGTTGAGGCCCATACCCGCGGCGATGGCGAACGGGTAGCGGCTGACCACACCCATGAGGACACAGGAGAGGGCCGCCACCAGCGCGGTCATGGCGGCGACGCCCGGGAGCCCCAGGGTGTCCCCGTTGACGTCCTCGGCGGTGCCGATGATCAGTGGGTTGAGGACCACGATGTAGGCCATGGCGAAGAAGGTCGCCATGCCGCCTCGGATCTCGGTTCCGAGGGTCGAACCACGTTCCGTGATCTTGAAGTAGCGGTCGATCGGCCCCGTGGGCCGTCTGGTGTGTTCGTCGGTGGGGGATGGATTCGATGCGTTCACGTCGTCAGCCTGACCTGCTCGTGTTACGGGACATCAAGGATTGTGCGCCAGATTAGTTGCATATTCGTACAACAGCATCCTCTGGAGTCACTCCAGTTTTGTACAAATCGCCATGTGATCGGATGATCGGATCTCCAAATGTGAGCAACGCATCTCCGCTCCGACCTCCCACGACGCATCCTCCCCCTCGGACCGGCGGCACCGGATAGCCTGAACCCGTGCGCAAACCTCGCCGACCAGACCCGGAAGTTCACGAGACCGACTACCGAGTGCCGGCCGCCATCGGTACCGGCGCGTGGGCGGTCGCGCTCATCGTGCTGCTCGTCATGGGCGACTCCTTGCCCGACTCCGAACGCTGGTGGATCGGTGTCTGTGTGACCGGAATCGCCCTCGGCGTCTTCGGTTTCCTCTACATCCCCCATCTCCTCCGCAAGCGCGGAGAGACGGTCGAACACGCCGACGGAAGGATCGAGGACCGTTCCGAAACCCCCTGACCTGTGCCGGCCGCACCGTGAACCTGCCCGATAATGGGCGAGTGTCTGAGACAGAATTCCCGCGCGGTCTCGCCGACCGTCTTCGCGGCATCCTCATCGACGCCGACTACACGGTGTCCGGGGTCCGCGACCGGCTCGGCGACGCCGCCGCAAAGGCCTTGGCCCGCGAACAGCTGGTGCCCGCCCTGCGCGCCACCGGCGGAGAGGAACGCCTCGGACTGCTGCTGCGCCTGTGGTGGCTGCGCGGCGCCGTCCCGCTCCGCGCCGCCCGCGGCATCCTTCCCGTGGACGAACTCGCCGAAGCCGGCCTGGTGCGCGTCGACGACGGACCCGAGGGTCAGGTGGTCCGAGCACTGGTGCACCTGGGCCCCTGGGAACTGGAGGACGGCCGCCCGGGCTTCGTGGTGTCCGACCCCAAGGTGCGTCCCGGCAGCGGTGACGTCCCCGGCCACGACCACGTCGTGGGCACGGGCGGGGCCTCCGCGAACCTGTCCCGGTTGATGGTCGACGGGCCCTTCGAACGCGCACTGGACCTGGGCACCGGCTGTGGGGTCCAGGCCCTGCACTTGGCTTCCAGGGCACGTGAGGTGGTGGCCACCGACCTCAACCCGCGCGCCGTCCACCTGGCGGGGATCAGCCTCGCGCTGTCCGGGGTCCACGACGCCCGTCTGCTCCAGGGTTCGCTGTTCGAACCGGTCAAGGACGAACGCTTCGACCTGATCGTGTCCAACCCGCCCTTCGTCATCACCCCCGACGCGGCCCGATACACCTACCGCGAGTCCGACCTGCCGGGCGACACCGTCTGCGCCGAACTGGTCAGACAGGCCCCCGCCCATCTCACCGACGGCGGCTGGGCCCAGTTCCTGGCCAACTGGACCCACACCGACGGCGACGACTGGGAGGACCGGGTCGGTGGATGGATCACCGGCACCGGCTGTTCTGGCTGGGTGGTCCAGCGCGACGTCCAGGACCCGGCCGAGTACGTGGAACTGTGGCTACGAGACTCCTGCGAGCACGGGACCCCCGAGTACACGCGGCGCTACGACGCCTGGCTGGACTACTTCGAGCGCGAGGGCATCAAGGGCATCGGGTTCGGCTGGATCAGTCTGCGCAACGACGTCGCCCAGGACGCCACGGTCCGGGTCGAGGAACTGCGACACGACATCGAGCAGCCCGTGGGGCGCTACCTGCCGGACGTGGTGGACGGATCGATGACCGCGCGACGGCTCACCGACGCCGCCCTGTTGGCGGCGCACGTGGCGCTCGCACCCGGTGTGGTCGAGGAGCGAGTGGGCGTGCCGGGCGCGCCCGACCCGGAGAAGATCCTGCTCCGGCAGCGGGAGGGCCTGCACCGGGTGGCCCGGATCGGCACCGTGGAGGCGGCCCTGGCCAGCGTCTGCGACGGCACCATGCCGGTCGGTCCGCTGTTGGACGCGATCGCCGAGCTCATGGGCGAGGACCAGGAGACCGTCCGCGAACGCACCCCGGACGCGCTGCGCACCCTCATCTCCGAGGGTTTCTTCCGCGTCACCCGCTGATCCGACGGGGGCGGCTCACCCTTGCGCGGGGGTCGTCTCCGAGGCGCTCCCCCGCTTGTACAGGAATCCGAACAGGCCGCTCGCCGTCAGTACGACGACGGCGATGAGCAGGGTCGCCCGGTAGCCGTTGTCGAAGGCGTGGACGGCCTCCGCCAGCAGTGCGGCCGCGGCGTCCTCCTCCATCCCCGCGGCGACCCCGCGGGCCTCGTCCAGCCCGCCGGCCGCCTCGGCGGGGGCGCCCTCGGGCAGGGCGACGGTCCGGGCGTAGACGGCGGAGAGCAGGCTGCCCAGGATCGCCACGCCGGTCAGGCTGCCGAGTTCGTAGGAGACCTCCTCCACAGAGGAGGCCATCCCGGCCCGGTGTTCGGGCGCGTACCCCACGATCGCGGCGGAGGCGGCGGTCATCGCGGCCCCGGTGCCGGCGCCCGCAACCAGCAACCCGGTGACCGTCCAGGCGAGCGGGAGGTTCGAGGTGAACAGGACCAACGCCGTGCCCGCCGCGGTCACCAACAGGCCGGTGCCGATCACCGGTCGCGTGCCCAGACGGGACAGGAGCGCCCCGGCGGTGACACCGACCGGTAGCGCGCCCAGGGCCATGGCGGCCACCACCGCCCCCGCGTGGAACGGGGTCAGGTCCAGCACCAGTTGAAGGCGTTGGGTCAGCACCAGCTGTACCCCGGCGACGGCGAACATCGCCATGGCCGCGGCCAGCACCCCGATGAGGATGCGCGGGTCGCGCAGCAGCGCGAAGTCGATCAACGGGTAGGGGCGTCCTCGTTGGCGACGTACGAAGGTCCACCAACCCGCCACCGAGACCACCAGCGCCGCGAGCACCGCCGTGGCCCGGGGTTCCGGCCCGGTGACCTCCTTGATCGCGTACACCGCGCCCGCCAGACCGGCCATCACCTGGACCGAACCGATCAGGTCCCAGGGGTGGTCGGAACCGCCCGAGCCACCCGGCGCGACCACGGCCGCCAGCACCAGGGCCACCAGCACGATCGGCACGTTCACCAGGAAGACCGAGCCCCACCAGAAGTACGCCAGCAGGAGCCCGCCGACGATCGGTCCGATGGCGGCGCCCACCATGGCCATGGTCCCCCACACGCCGATCGCGATGCCGCGCTCGTGTTCGTCGGTGAAGGTGATCCGGATCAGCGACAGGGTGGCGGGCATCATCGCGGCGGCGCCCACCGCGAGGAAGGCGCGCCCGGCGACCAGGATCTCCGGGATCGTGGCGTAGGCGGCCACCAGGGACGCCGACCCGAACAGGACCAGCCCGATCAGGTACATGCGTTTGTGCCCGACCCGGTCGCCGAGGGTCCCGGCGCCCAGCAACAGCCCCGCCATGACCAGGGGATAGGCGTTGATGATCCACAGACGCTGGGAGGCGTTCGCGCCGAGGTCGGCGCTCAAGGTGGGCAGCGCCGTGTACAGCACCGTCATGTCCACCGAGATCAGCAGCAGCCCGGCGGAGACCGCGGCCAGGACCAGCCACCTTCGGGCCGGACCCAGGACCGGTGCTTCGGTCCCATTCCTCACGTCGCTCACGAACGCCCCTTTCGCCACTCCCCATCCTGCCGGTCCGGTCGACGGAACGCACCATCAGGGCGGTCCCGACGCCCAGGGCGATCGGGTCGGAGTGGTCGGAGCGGTCGGATCGGTGGTTCCACTAACTTGGTCGCATGGCCCCTGAACCCATCGCCCGTGTGAGCGTGCTCGTCACCTACCCCGTGAAGGGGTGCGCGGGCGTCCCGCTGTCGACCTCCAAGGTCACCGCCGCCGGTCTCGCCCACGACCGCTCCTTCATGGTGGTCGACGACTCCGGCACCTTCCGCAGCCAGCGGAGGGACCCTCGGATGGCGCGGCTCGTCCCGGAGATCGACGCCGACGCCACCCGTCTGACGCTGCGGACCCCCGGGGCCGAACCACTCGAACTCAAGACCACCCTCGACGGCCCGCGCCTGGACGTCACCGTGCACGGGAACCCCTTTCAGGGCGTTGACCAGGGCGAGGAGGCCGCCGCGTGGTTGACGGAGGTGCTCGGTTCGTCCAGCAGGCTCGTGCGGGTGCCCGACGACCACCGGCGCGAGACCAGGGGCCTGACCACCGGCACCGCGGGGTTCGCCGACGGCCACGCCGCCGTGTTGGCCTCGCTGTCCTCACTGGACCTGCTCAACGAACGCATCCTCGCCACCGGGGGCGAGCCCGTACCGATCTCGCGGTTCCGACCCAACGTCATCGTGTCCGGCTGGCCGGAGGCGCACACCGAGGACCGGGTGCGCAGGGTCCGCCTGGGCACCGCGGAGCTCGGTTACGCGAAGGTGTGCATCCGGTGCGCGGTGACCACCGTCGACCAGGAGACCGGTGACAAGCGCGGACCCGAACCGTTGCGCGCCCTGGCCGGATACCGACGCGCGGACGACGGCGGCGTGGCGTTCTGCTCGAAGTTCGCAGTGACCGCCCCCGGCGCCGTGTCCGTCGGCGACCCGTTGGAGGTCACCGAGTGGGCCGAGCCGGAGCAGGGTCTGGGCCCGCGCCTGGCGGACGCCCTCGCCTGAGCCGTGATCTCGCCACCGGTAGCGGGCCGGTGGCGAGATCCTCGGGGAGGTGGGAGGGGCCTAATCCAGGTCGGACTCGGCGAGCAGGTGCGCCGCGGCCGACGGATCGCGCAGCACCGCCGCCAACAGGTGGCGGCGCGACCACTGCCCGGCACGCCAGCACAGCGCCCGGGCCAGCCCCTCCGTGCCGGAGGCGTGCACCGTCCCGTCACCCGCGTACCAGTCCACCTCGACCCCGTCCACGGTGAGGGTCTGATGGTGCAGGTAGGTACGGTCCAAACCCTCCGACCCGTCGAGGAACAGCGCCGCCTCGTCCGGCACGGCGCGGATCCGCCCCGTGGAGTTCACCTTCCCGGTGACGACCTCGGAGGCCAGATCCAGGTCGAGGACGTCGGCCAACCGTTCGGCGGCGTCGGCCGCGGCCAACACCAGCGGCCGGTCCTCCAACAGGGGCAGCAGGTCCGGTGAGTCCACCACCACGGCGTCATCCGAGTCGGCGACCACGATCGAGCCGGCCCGGACGGCCCGCACCAGGTCGGGCGGGGCGACTCGGTCGGCGTCCAGATCCGCCAGGGCGGTCCACAGACGCCGCAGCGCGGAACGGTCGACGTGCCGGGCCGGATCGGCCAGTCGCCCCAGGAGGTCGTCGGGGCCATCGGGGTCGGCGAGCAGGTCGGGAAGGCTCCTGCGCACCCCCAGGGCCCGGGCGAACTCGGGGTCGATCTCGGCGGGCACCTCGTCGTAGAGGCCCAGGAGCCCGGGGTCGGCGTCGGCGGTGCGCAGCTCCACCGGCGCGCGATCGTTCAGCAGGGCACGGGTGCGCAACCACCAGGCGGTATAGGAGGGCGTGTCCACGACCCGGCCGTCCGACGTCAACAACCGCGCCGGTTCGGTGACGGCCGCACGCAGGGACCCGGAGGAGAGCATCGTCAAGGCCTTGGGCCAGGCGTCGTCGGCGATGTAGTCGAGGTCGGCCACGCACACCAGCTCGGGGACGACCGGAGGCAGCTCCGGATCGCCGAGACGTTCCAGGAGCTCGTCGGACCAGTCCTCCAGCCCTTCCGGACCGTCCTCCCCCGCGGCCCCGTCGAAGATCGAACCCGGGTCCTCCCCCAGGGCGACCTCCTCTGCGCGCACCACGGTGAGCCCCCACAGGGCGCCCACGGCCCGCAGCGCGTCGGATCCGTGCCTGCGGACGAGGTCCTCGTGCACGGTCCCGAACGGGGCGTCGTGGACCAGCAGTTCGGCCAACGGCGCGCCGGGGACCAGGAGTTCGGCGGCGACGGAGTAACCGTCCTCGTCGTCGCGCAGTGCGAGCTCGGACAGCCAGGGCAGGTCCTCGACGGTGACACCGGCGGCGGCGACCAGGTCCAGGACGGCCTCGGCGATCGGTTCGGGGTCCTCGGCGTCCAGGGACGTACGGACGGCGCCCTCGGTGTTGGGGTCGGCCAGTACCGTGGCGGCCTCCGCCTCGACCGCGCCCAGGCGCAACAGGAGCGGGTGGACGGCCTCGGGGTGGACCACGCGCACGCCCAGGGTCGCCAGGACGGCGGGGTCGAGCCGGTTGCCCTCGGCGTCGACCACCCGGGCCCAGTCGTCGGTGGGCAACAGCAGGGAGCGGGGACCGCGGACGAGCCGGTCGTCGGCCAAGGGCACCGGTAGGGACCCGAGTTCGTCGAGGTCGGCGCCGGCGGTGCCCGCGGTGGCCAGGGCCTTGTAAAGCGAGGCCCACCAGGAGGGCGGCCGTTGGGCGTCCCCGAGAAGGTCGGCGAGGTCGGCCAGGCCCAAGCGGCGCACGCGAAGCGAGACGAGTGCGGGGTGGCGAGGACTCCACGTGCCGGGCAGCAGCGGTGGGGCCGACTCCGCGAGCAGGTCGACGAGTTCGGGGACCCCGCTGGAACCGCCCGTGTCCAGGAGGACGGCGTCGCGCGGTGCGACGGGGTGTCCGACGGCGGTGACCAGGAACGCGGTGTCCAGGAGCGGTTCGGCGACATGGGCCCGGAAGACCGCGTCGATGGCACCGCCGCCCACCCGGGTGGCGGGCACCAGGTCGAGGGCGTCGCGGGGGTCGAATCGGCGCAGCAACGCGCAGTAGGCGTCGGCCGCCTCCGTGAGCAGCAGGTCGGTGGTGCCTCCGGGTTGCACCGAACGACGGTCCGAACCCAAGGGGAACGTTCCGATGAGCACCGCCGACAGGTCGAGTTCGGTGTCGGTGGGGGTCGGCGCGTGCACGACGCTCTCGACGTCGGCGGGCAGCGCCCCGACCCGGCCCTCCTCGTCGATCGGTACGGCCCAGGTCAGCGACCACGCGGTGCGTTCGCGGTCCTCGGTGGGCCGGTCCGAGAGCAGGTGGGGGTCGAACTCGCCGGAGCGGGACAGGGTCCGCCAACGGGTGACCCGGGTGCCGTCGTCGCTGTGGCCGGTGGTGACCAGGTCGATCCCGGCGGCCTCGTCACCCTCGGATCGGGTGAGCAGTCGTTCGGCGCCGTCGACCACGACGCGCACCTCGGACAGGCCCTCCAAGGCGAGCAGCAGCGCTTCACCGGTGCGCTCCAGCAGTTCCCGCACCCGTTCGCGGGCCCGCTCGTCCCGGAGCACCAAGGTGACGACCGTGTCGAAGTCGCCCTCGGGACGCTCCGGCAGCACGTCGGCGGGGAAGGGCAGCCTCAGCATCGGTACGTGCCCGGAGCGCCGCGCCACCTCGTCCGCGAGGTCGGCGTGGGTGCCGTTGACGTCCAGCAGGTCGGTGACCACGGCGCGGGCGCGTTCGGCGGAGAAGTGCACGGCCCCGTGCCCTGAGTCCACGACGACGTTGTCGCTGAGCGCCGCCACCGCGGAGAAACCGACCCCGAACCGGCCCACGGAGTCTTCGTCACCGCGTTTGGTGGAGGCTCGCAGGGTGGCGAGCGATTCCACCCCGTCCGAGGTCAGGTGGGCGCCGGTGTTGGCCGCGGTGAGACGGTCGCCGGCCAGTTCCAGGCGGAGCCGCCCGGGCACCCCGGCGCGTCGTGCGGCGTCGGCGGCGTTCTGCGCCAGTTCCACCACCACCCGGTCCCGGTAGCCGCCCAGCGCGAAGTCCTCTTCGGCGTTGGCGTCCTCCCGGAAGCGGGCGGGCGCGTCCGCCCACGCCGACAGCACGCGTCTGCGTAGTTCGGCGGTGTCGTAAGGATCGGTCACCGACGCGGTCACCGGCTCGGCCATGATGGTCTCCTCCTGCGCGGGGCACACGGTGCGATCGGTTCGGCGCGTGGGCGCGCACGATCCGGGCGAGGTGAGCCAATGGGTCGGCTCGACCCTAGCCCACCTCCCTCCCCCCGTCCCCCGGCCGTGGAGGCGGCGCGGCGCGTGGTGCCCGGGGTGTGAGGGGCGAACGGGGTCGGGACGTGCGAGGGCCCCGCCGCGGTGTGCGACGGGGCCCTCGTTTCGTGTTTTCCGGGTGGATCCGTGCCCGTGGTGGGACTCTCAGGAGTCGGAGGAGACCAGTTCCAGTTCCGTGGTGTCGTCGAAGACGATGTGGTCGTAACCCATCTCGTCGACGACCGGTCCGACCGGCTCGTTCTGCGGGCCGGGTCGACGGACCTCGGAGTGGGCGCCACAGCCGTGGTCGAGCGAGACGACCTTGCCGTCGTCGGGGGCGAACTCGTTGGTGCACACCCCGAACATCTGGCGCAGCTCACCGGCCAGCGGGGTCATGAAGCCGCAGGTGCCGCAGCGGGCCGGCGCGGCCGTGGCGACGGGGCTGCGCGGTCCGGCGTCGCCGTTGTACCAGCGCTCCGCGGCCTGTTCACGGCCGGTTTCGGAGAGTACCTGGCGACGGCCCAGTCCGAGCTCCCACACCATCTGCTTGTCCATGCCCTCGGCGTCGAGTTCGCTGTCGGGCACCTGCGCGTAACCGGGGACGAGTCGTTCGTCGCCTTCCTCGGTGGGCAGGAGGTCTCCCGCGCCGAGGTCGCCGGGGCGCACTCGTTCCTTCCATGGAACCCACTCGGGTGCAATGAGCGCACCCTCTCCGGGAAGCTGGACCACCTCGTTGACCGTGACGTTCCTGGCACGCGAAGCGCGCACCACGGTGACCGCGTAGGTCCATCCCGGGTATGAGGGGTCCAGGCACTCGAAGTAGTGGGTGACCAGGCGTGTGTCCTCGACCTGGGCGGTGAGGTGCTCACCCACCCATTCGGGTCGCCCGACCTCCGCCGCCACCGAGCGGGCCAGATCCACCGCGTCGATACATGCCTTGTCCGGTACAGGAGAACGTCGAGAAGGGCTCACGTCCCCCATTCTCACTGATCGCGGGCACCGATTTGACCACAAGGCCGGTCAAGGTTCGTCCGATTGCGACCTCTTGGTCATCTCTTGTCACACCGTCTGCCTGGAAGGTCGTTGCGGCCGGCCGGAACCGGCCGCTCTCCACCCCTCCCCCGCGTCTTCCGGTAACGATCGTCTCCTGATTCGTCACATGCGGGGAACCCGAGTGGCCCGGGACTCGGTCGTGGTGGCCGGCCTCGACGGCCACCACGACCCCTCACCGGTCAGGCCTCCAGGTCGTCCGCCACCACACGTAGTACCTGGGCGACCCTGCCCGCCTCGCGCTTGTCGGGGTGTCGGCCCCGCCGGTAGTTGTTGGAGACGTTCTCCAGGAGTTTGATGAGGTCCTCGGTGATGACCACCATCTCGTCGGGCTTCTTGCGCCGCGCCTTGGCCACGGAGTGCTGGGTCTCCAGTAGCTGCACCTGCAGCGCCTGCGCGCCCTTACGCCCCTCCGCCACACCGAACTCGACCCGTTGACCGGGGCGCAGTGAGGTGGTGCCGGAGGGCAGGGCTGTGGAATGGACGAAGACCTCACCGCCGTCGTCCCGGGTGAGAAAGCCGAAACCCTTGTCGCCGTCGTACCACTTGACCTTGCCGGTGGGCACGGTAGTGACCTCATGCTTTCACTGGCGGGCGACGCGAGGGCGTGGAAAGCGGTGCCGTCCACCCTTTCCCCACCCCGGCGACCCCTGGTTTCCATAGTTGGGGTCAAGGCTAGTACCCGCGTACTCGCCAAGGCGAGAGGGAATTGTGCGTGGCCGGAGTAGGGGGAGGAAGTGGCGGCCGGACATGAGAACGAGGCCCGGATACGGCTCACCCGGGCCTCGTGGATGTCGACGTCGCCCCCGTCACCGCTGGGTGCGGAGTGTGGGACGGGACTCGGCGGAATCGGGGACTCCGTCGACGGGTCGGTGCCCGAGCTGGCGGCCGGACCACCCGACGTGACCGCCATGTAGCGAAAACGGCGGTATATGGACCTGACTACCCGAGATGTCGACCGTGGATGCTCCGTAACGGGCCGACCGGAAAAGGTATTCCCCAGGATTTGCCAAGCGATGACCGGCGGGGACGGGTCCGGGGCGATGGCTCCCGGCTCGGTCGGTCGCCCGGTTCGGTCAGCCTCCGGCCCGGTCGGCGGCCCGAGCGGAGCGGGCGGCCTTGGGGAAGAGGTAGAGCACGCATACGAGGGAGGCGATGCCCAGGGCCGGAACCCCGGTCGAGGGCAGGGCCTGCTGGATGTAGAGGTCGACGAACTTCGCGTCACCGTCCCACAGGGCCACCCCGACCACACAGGCCAGGAGCGGAAACCCCACCCCGACCCACTTCTCACGGGCCCCCCACACATGGCTGAGCAGCAGGAGCGCGGCTCCGAGCACCCACACGAAGGCCGCGTCCCACCACACGCCGGCGAGCACGAACACGCCGAGCGCGACCGCTTCGGGGGTGTGGTGGCGGACCAGGAGAAGGCCGTTGCGCATCGTCCCGGACCTGCGGCGCCTGGTCCGACCGTCCATCCGCAACTCGGTCTGACCGGGGCCCTCCAGCAGGGACATGAAGCCTTGGCTGGGGCCACCGCGCCAGGGCGGCGGGGGTCGATCCGCGTGCCTGGGTCTGGCCGGGATCATCTCGTCGTCCTCAAGGTCGAAGGCCTCCCCGGTCAACTCCTCCCGAACGAGGTGTTCCGGGGCTCCGAAGCCACGAAGGATCCGCCGCACGGTGTCGACGTCGTCGCCGGCCGCCCCTCTGCGCTCGTCGATACGCGCGCGCAGAGCCGTCAGATAGGCGGTCCGTTCCTTCGCCGAGACACGACCGTACAGCGCGAGTCCGACCTCGGAGAGATAGTCGAGTACCAATTGTTCCGAGCGCTGGGTCATGGCCCCATATTGGCCCACATTGACCTGCCTTTTAACCCCTCCCCACCGATTTTCGGCCGGCGAATTCCCCCTGGAATCGGCCCGAGGCGGTGTGATCACGGTGTCGCGGGGGCCTGTTGGTGAGGCGGTGCGATCCAAGGAGCAAGATCGCTTAGCGTTGAAACCGATGACGCACAACGCACGGCCAGAGTCCTCAAGCGACAGCCCCGACGATTCGACGTCGGGGCGTCCCCCCACGTTCACGTCCTGGCTGCGATCCCGCTCCGACGAGGAACTCACCGCCCTCCTGCGGGGCCGCCCCGACCTGGGTCGCCCGGTCCCGGCGGACATCGGGGCGCTGGCCCACCGTGCGACCTCGCGCAACGCGACGCTGCGCGCCCTGGAACGACTGGACCGGTTCACGCTCCAGGTGTTGGAGTCCGTGGTCGCCCTGGGCGACGACCGCCTGTCGGAACCGGTCGGCGCGCTCCCCTCCGACCTCGCGCACGGACTCGGGTTCACCCCCGCCGACACGCTCGGAACGGAACCTCTCGACACCGCCCTGGACGCCCTACGGTCCCTGGCCCTGATCTGGCCCGACCGGGGCCGACTGCGCCCGGTGCAGGTCCTGCGCGAGCTACTGCCGCACCCCGCACGCTTGGGCCCGCCCGCGCGGGTTCCGCTGGCGGCCCTGCCGCACGGGGCGGTCAAACGTCTGGCCGACGACCTGGTCCCCCACTCCACCGCCGGGTCGCCGGTGGAGTCGGTCGCCACCGCCCTGTCCGACCCCGACCGGGTACGCGCCCTCGTCGAACAGGTCGACGCCTCCGCCCGTCGACTGCTGGACAGTCTCACCTGGGGGCCGCCCAACGGCACCGTCACGGACGCCCGACGAGAGGTCTCCCTCGCCACGGCGTCCTCACCGGTGGATTCCCTCATCGCCCGTGGCCTGCTCCTGCCCACCGGCGACGACACGCTGACGCTGCCGCGCGAGGTCGGGCTGTTCCTTCGTTCGGGGGTGCTGTTCCAGGACGTCGGCACCGCACCGCCCGACTTCGAAGGGCGTTCCGTCGATCCCGACACGGTCTCCCGCGCCGCCGCGGGGCAGGCCTTCGTGGTGCTGCGCGCCATCGAGGAGCTCTTGGAACGCTGGTCCCAGGAACCCGCCGCGGTGCTGCGTAACGGGGGGTTGGGCGTGCGCGACCTGCGCCGCGCCGCCCAGGGCATGGACACCGACGACACGACCGCCGCCCTGTTCCTGGAGACGGCCCACGCCGCCGGGCTGCTCGCCACCGACGACCGACTGTCCGGGGAATGGTTGCCCACCCGCGAGTACGACCTGTGGCGGGAGAGTCCTCCGGAACGTCGCTGGTCGCGTTTGGCGCGGGCCTGGGCGGATTCGGACCGGGTGCCCTCCCTGGCCGGATCGCAGGACTCCGGTGGGCGCTCGCACAACGTGCTCGGCCCGGGACTCGCACGCCCGGCCGCGCCGCAGGTTCGCCGTGACGTGCTGACCGAACTCGCGTCGGCCGCTCCGGGGAGCGTCCCGGAGGCCGACTCCCTGAGGGCCCGTCTGGCCTGGCGGTATCCCCGCCGCCAGTCGCCCCTGTACACCGAACTGGTCGAGGCGACGGTGGCCGAGGCGGCCACTCTGGGCCTGACCGGAATGGGCGCCCTCGCCGCCCACACCCGCCCGTGGCTCTCCGGCGACGAGGACGCCTCCGCGGCACTCCTGGCCACCGAGTTGCCCCAGCCGCTGGACTACGTGCTGGTGCAGGGCGACATGACCGCGGTGGCCCCGGGTCCGTTGGTGACCCAACTGGCGCGCGAACTCGCCTTGACCGCGGACGTGGAGTCCACCGGCGGTGCCACGGTCTACCGCTTCACCGAGTCATCCGTGCGCCGGGCGCTGGACGCCGGACGCGGGGTCGCCGACCTCACCGCGATGCTGGAACGCCACTCGCGTACGCCCTTGCCCCAGGCACTGCGTTACCTGATCTCGGACGTGGGGCGCAGGCACGGCAGACTGCGCGCCGGGTCCGCCACCAGCTATCTGCGTTGCGACGAGCCCGCCCTGCTCACCGAACTGGTCGGCGACCGTCGGGCCACCGATCTGGAACTGGTGCTCCTGGCCCCCACCGTCGTGGTCAGCGGGCTCACCCGCGCCGCCCTGACGGAGCGCTTGGACCGACTCGGTTACCACCCGGTGGCCGAGAGCGGAGACGGGACCATCCGATTGAGTCGGCCCGAGGTACGCCGCGCCGAACCGGACGGGCTCCCCGTCCGCGAGCACGCGGGCGATCCGGAACTCGCCCGCGCCGCCGTCCGCGCGCTGCGCGCCGGGGACGAGGCCACGAACGTCGCACGGATTCCGGTGGAGCTGCCGGAGAACGACGGCCCGGCGGCGCGCGTGAACGCGCTCGTCGAGGTGCTCGAACGGGTCCTGGCCGATGAGCGACGGGTGTGGATCGGCTACACCGACACCGACGGCCGCCAGGTCAGCCGGATCGTCGTGCCCACCCGCGTGGACGGGGGTTTCCTCACCGCCTACGACACCACCCGTGACGCCGTGCACCGGTTCGCGCTCCACCGGGTCACCGGCGTCGCCGAACTCTCCCCCGACCCCTGACCCCTGACCCCCATCCCACTCACGCTCCGAACCACACGGACTAGAGTGGCCCTGTCGACCACCAACGGCGAGAGACACCCCGAATGAGCAACGCTTCGCTGCCCCCCGGAGCCTCTTCCCCCCGTGACCGGGGGCGGGAGGACCGCGAACACGTGGGACGGGACCGGGCGCCCGAAAGGGAACGCGACGAGGACCGCTCCACGTCCTCCTCGCCCGTCGCGGGCGGAGGCGCCAACAGTTCCACCATGGCGCTGATCCTGCACCTGGTGACGGCGTTGTGCTGCGCCAACTGGATCTTCGGCATCGCGGGGATCACCTTCGCGGTCCGAGCGGCGCACGCCCGGGACCGGGGCCGTCCGGACCAGGCCGAGGTCCTGACCCGCTACTCCTGGTACTGCCTGGGCGCCGCGGCGGTGATGTTCTTCGTGATGGCGGTGTTGACGTTCGTCATGTTCACGCAGGCGGGCGACTGGATCCAGGGCATCGTCGATGTGACGCAGTACTGACCGCCGGTTGGCGGAACCGAGAGCCTGCGTTCCGCGTCCGAACCGATGAGGGCGGGTATGCGAGCAAGGGACCGGACCCGACATTTCCGCCTTTGGACCAGGGAGGCACGGTAGGCCTTGCGCAGCGACCGGAGCGATCCTCGCGCCTTCTGGGAACGAGGACAGGGCACCACGTCCCACGTGGCGGCCACACGCCGACGCCCCATGCGTCCCGTGGGCGCCGCGCCCACGGGGACCTCACCCTCACCGACGACGCCTCCCGCCACCGGCTCGCCGAACGTCTCGGAGCCACTATCGGCCCCGGCGGCCCCGGGCCCTTCCGGCCCCCCTGCCAGGGTCGGCGGAGCCGTCGCCGCGCTGGTCGTCGCCGGGCTCACACTGATCGTCCCGGCGCTCGGTCTCTCACTCGGGTTGTGGTTCTTCGTGCTCGTCGCCAACGTCCCGGGCATCGTGCTCGGGATCATGGCCCTGCGCAAGATCCCCGACGCGGTCCAGGTGGAGAGGTACATCCGCTACACCTGGGCCTGTAACTTCGCTTACGTGGCGCTGTCCGTGGTCTTCGTGGTCCCCGTGATCGTCTTCGCGGCCCTGGCCATGCTTCTCGGATTCTGACCGCCCCTTCCCCCGGCTCCCGGCATGGAGCCCGAACCCCTAAGGCACGGCATGTACGACGACAGGAACCAGGGCCCGCCGGAAGGCGACAACACGGGTGGTTACTCCGCTTCCGATCCGTACGGCGGTCCAGGGTACGGACCGGGTTACGGGCCGCCCCCGCCCGGCCCGTACCAGGCCCCTTACCAGGACCCCTACATGGCGCAGCAGCCCGCCTATCCGCCCCCGCCGCCGCAGGCGTACCCGGCCTACCCGATGTACCCGGTGCCGTTGGCGAAGGGCGGCGCGATCGGCGCGCTGGTCACGTCGATCCTCCTGGTGATCTCCTGCTACGGGATCTTCGCCGCGATCGGACTCATCTTCTCGATCATGGCGGTCAGTGAGACGGTCGACCAGGAGAGGGTCTCCCGTTTCACCCGCTACGCCTGGATCGCCAACGGCGTGGTCATAGGTCTCCTGGTGCTGTTCTTCGGGTTCATCATCACCGTGATCGCCATCGATGCCTGACGGGCATGTTCGGGCGGTCTCCGGTGTTGCACCGTAGGCCACCCCTCTCACCGCGCTTCGGAAGGTCCCTGCGTGTCCTGTTTGATCGTCCAGTCCGACAAGACCCTCCTCCTCGAAATCGACCACGAACAGGCCGGCGAGTGCCGCCGGACCATCGCCCCGTTCGCGGAGCTGGAGCGTGCGCCCGAGCACGTGCACACCTACCGGATCACCCCGCTGGCCCTGTGGAACGCGCGGGCCGCCGGGCACGACGCCGAGCAGGTCGTGGACGCCCTCATCCGATTCTCCAAGTTCCCGGTGCCGCATTCGCTGCTCGTGGACATCGCCGAGACGATGGGGCGGTACGGGCGTCTGAAGCTGGTCGGAGACCCTCGGAACGGTCTGGTCCTGGAGTCCTCCGATCGCGCGGTCCTGGAGGAGGTCGTCCGGGCCAAGAAGCTCAAGGGGATGCTGGGCGAACGACTGAGCGAGGACTCCGTCTCGGTGCACCCGAGCGAGCGCGGCAACCTCAAGCAGGCGCTGCTGAAGATCGGTTGGCCCGCCGAGGACCTGGCCGGATACGTCGACGGTGAGAAGCACCCGATCGACCTGGCCGACGGCGACTGGGACCTGCGCGGCTACCAGCGGGAGGCCGCCGAGAGCTTCCACGCCGGCGGATCCGGTGTGGTGGTGCTGCCATGCGGAGCGGGCAAGACGATCGTGGGCGCGGCGGCCATGGCGATGACCGGCAAGACCACGCTCATCCTGGTGACGAACACGGTCTCGGTGCACCAGTGGAAGGCGGAGCTGCTGCGCCGCACCTCCCTCACCGAGGACGAGATCGGCGAGTACTCGGGCACCAAGAAGGAGATCCGCCCGGTCACCATCGCCACCTACCAGGTGATGGCCTCGCGCAAGAAGGGCGTGTACACGCACCTGGAGCTGTTCGACGCTCGCGACTGGGGCCTGGTCGTCTACGACGAGGTGCACCTGTTGCCCGCGCCGATCTTCCGGATGACCGCCGACCTGCAGGCCCGGCGGCGCCTCGGACTGACCGCGACCCTGGTCCGTGAGGACGGCCGCGAGGGTGACGTGTTCTCCCTGATCGGCCCCAAGCGCTACGACGCCCCATGGAAGGACATGGAGAACCAGGGGTGGATCGCCCCGGCGGACTGCGTGGAGGTCCGGGTGGACCTGACCGAGTCCGAGCGGCTGGCGTACGCGACCGCCGAACCGGAGGACCGGTACCGGTTCTGCGCCTCCACGGAGTCCAAGACGTCGGTCGTGCGCGAGATCGTGGATCGCCACCCCGAGGACCAGGTGTTGGTGATCGGCTCCTACATCGACCAGTTGGACGAACTCGGGGAGCGGTTGGGCGCCCCGGTGATCAAGGGCGAGACCCGCAACAAGGAACGCGAGCGGCTGTACGACGCGTTCCGCTCCGGTGAGCTGCGCACCCTGGTGGTGTCCAAGGTCGCGAACTTCTCGATCGACCTGCCCGAGGCGGGTGTGGCGGTACAGGTGTCGGGTTCCTTCGGTTCCCGGCAGGAGGAGGCCCAGCGGCTGGGCCGGGTCCTGCGCCCCAAGACGGACGGCCGGACCGCCCGCTTCTACGCGGTGGTCGCCCGCGACACCCTGGATCAGGACTACGCCGCCCACCGGCAGCGGTTCCTGGCCGAGCAAGGGTACGCCTACCGGATCGCCGACGCCGGTGACCTGCTCGCCGGCGAGGAGATCTGATCACGCCACCGGCGAGGCGGAAGGCGCAGGACTACAGGGAGGGCAGGCCGCCCATCACGTAGGTTCCCGCGGCGATCCCCCAGGCCACGAGGGAGTAGCTGAGGGTTCGGGTGCGCAGCAGTCGGTCCCCGCGCACGGAGGGCGCCGTGAAGGCGGCCACCAGCAGGGCCAGGCCGAGCAGCGCGGGGATCACCGAGGCCAGCGCGAAGAGCTGGGACTGGGCGGCGCACGCGGAGTAGCCGGCACTGCCGGGATCACCACAGAACACGTCGTCCCCCGATCGGATCGTTCAAGCGAGCGTATTCCTTCGACCGTACCGTTTCGGCGATGTCGGATCGCCGCCGACTCCGACCGGATCCCGCCCCCATCAGGCGATGCGCGTGGAACCCGGGTCTCCGGTGACCTGGACCACCCCCAGGGGTTTACACGGAAGGTTCTCGTGTCCAATCATGAGTGCGACCCCACCCCCCACGGAGGTATGCGACATGGCCACGACGATCCCCGACAGACCCCGGCGCGACGGCTTCCACTCACTGCGCGGCGGCGGCCTGAACTGGGACTCGCTTCCCCTCAAGCTGTTCGTCAAGGGCAACGCGAAGTTCTGGAACCCGACCGACATCGACCTGGAACAGGACGCCGAGGACTGGAAGAGGCTCGACGACGAGGCCAGGACCCGGATCCTACGGCTGTGCTCGCTCTTCGTCGCCGGAGAGGAGGCCGTCACCGAGGACATCCAGCCGTTCCTGCGCGCCATGGCCGCGGAGGGCCGTCTGGGCGACGAGATGTACCTGACCCAGTTCGCGTTCGAGGAGGCCAAGCACGTCCAGGCCTTCCGCCTGTGGTTGGACGCGCTCGGGGTCCACGACGACCTGCACGGGTTCGTCGACAAGAACCCCGGCTACCGGGCGCTGTTCTACGAGGAACTCCCCCGGTCCCTGGAGGCGCTCCTGGACGACCCGAGCCCGCGCAACCAGGTGCGCGCCTCGGTCACCTACAACCACATCATCGAGGGTTCCCTCGCGCTGACCGGCTACTACGCCTGGAACCACGTGTGCACCGTGCGCGGGATCTTCCCGGGGATGCGGCGGATCATCCGCCGGATCGGCGACGACGAGCGCCGCCACATGGCTTGGGGAACCTTCACCTGTCGGCGCCACGTGGCCGCCGACGACCGCAATTGGGACGTGGTGAGCGAACGCCTCGAAGAACTGTTGCCCCACGTGCTGGGCACCGTCGAACGGGGCGACACCCCCTCCGACGATCCTGAGACGCAGCGGTACGAGCTGCCTCCCGGCAAACTGCTCGACTACGCCGCCGACCGGGCGACCCGACGATTGGGCGCCATCGAGTCCGCCCGGGGGATCCCGGTGGCCCGAATCGACCTGGACGCCTCCCCCGAAGCCCTGGAGGAACGCTTCGGCGAGGAGGACCGCGCCGCCATGGCCGCCCTGGAGGGGTGAACGGCCTGGGCCGCGCGGGGCGGGTGGGCCCGAGGCCGGGCCCGCCGGGTCACTTGCCCTCCTTCAGGACCAGGTCGATGACGATGGCGGCGGCCACCACCAGCGTGCCCAGGGGCTGGGGCAGCGACGGGTAGCGCTGGTGCAGCGCGTAGCTGTCGGCCGAGGTGAACATCTCCCCCAGGTCGGGCATACGACGGTCCACACGGGCGATCTCGTGGTCGGCGTGGTCCTTGAGCCGGAAGTCCATACCGATGAAGTCGCCCTCGATACCGCCGACCACCCGCTTCCAGGGGTCCATCAGGGTGAACTTGGAGCCGAAGAACTTCAGGTCCTGTTCGATGGTCCCCACCGGCCGGCCGTCCGGCAGGTTCACGCTGGTGGAGGCGGTCATCCAGGACCAGTGCTTCTGGATGACGAGCCCGGTCCGTCCGTACATGTCGTTGACGTGCACGCGCCGTTCGAACCCACCGGTGTCGCGGGACAGGGCCCGGAGCACCTGCATGCCGCCGTCGGCTCCCTGTTCGCGCACCTGCGCGATGGGGCGGCCGTAGGCGTCGTACACCTCGTAGTCGGAGACGTCGACCATGAAGCGCTTGGGCTGGCGTACCACCAGGGGGTTCGCGTTGAAGATGTCCATGGGCAGGGATCCTAGACGTCGTCCTCGACGCGCCAGAGTTCGCGTCGGCCCCTTTCGGCCTCCAACGCGATCCGGCCGAACGGCTCTCGGTACCACTCTCCGCCGTCCTGGTGGTCGGCGTAGAGCACCTCGCCCTCGCGGGACATCACGTACATCGAGTCGACCAGACGGTGGGTCTCCAGGAACTCGATGCTGTTGGGAACACCAAGGTAGAAGCGGTCATGGTGGATCTTCGGCAACCATCGGCCGAAACCCTGGTCGCGGGTGGCACGGGCGTGCCGGTCCACGATCGCGAAACCGCTGTTGGAGGAATGGGTGGCCACGAACGCCACCTCGACCCGGTAACCGGCCTCCTTGAAGCCCGAGACCCAGGAGGCGGCCCAGTCGGCGCGACCCAAGGGGTGGCTGCACACGACGTCGTAGCGTCCGCGTCGAACGTGTTCCATGGCCCGCCGGTGCAGGGCACCGACCTGCTTGGACACGGAGTTGGAGGCGAACTTGTCGTCGGCGCTCATGGCCCATTCGTAGTCGGGCGACAGGCGCAGCAGGTCGTCCCCGTCGTAGCCGACCGTGCCCTCCGGCAGGACCGGCAGGAGCAGGCGTTGGAGGGTGGACTTGCCCGAGCCCGGCTGGCCGCCGAACAGCAGCAGTCGCGGGTGCTCGCGCGGGGTCCCGGTAAGCCGATCCCGCAGGGCCAGGTCGAACAGGGAATCCAGCGTTTCCTCGGACAGCTCACGCAGGTCGTCCGGGGTGGAACCGGCGGGCGCTCGCACCGGTGCGCCGCGCAGCTCGGCGATGGCACCGGGCAGGACGGCACAGGCCCGGTCGACCTCCTCCGACGTCAGGAACGGCAGGCGTGCTTCCTCCGCCAGGAGAAGGGCGGCGCGTTCGACCAGTCCCGGGTCGTCCTCCCCCCGGGCCAGGCAGGCGCCGATGGCCGCGCTGTAGAGGTTGTAGGCGCGTTCGACGGCCTGACGTCGCTCGGCGGACTGGGGTGGGACGCCGCCGCTGGAGCTCTCCGAGAGCAGTGGAGCGACCCGCGTCAGGGGAGTCCCACCGACGGGGTCGGGGCCGAGGCCGGGTTCGGTTCCAGTGCTGGAGGGGGTCATGTACGTCCGATCTCTGCCGTGGCACGCCTCCGTGGGACGCGCGAGTGGGCTACCGCCGGCACCCCGGATTTTAGTGCTTCGCGTCACCTCGGGTCGGCGAACGGCCCGGTTCCCGTCCGGCCTAAAGTGGCCACATGTCTTCGACCTCCTTCACCGCCGAAGCGCCCGTCGTCATCGAGGCGCTCTCTTGGGTCCACGTACGTGACGGACGCCTGTTGTGCGTTCGCCCGGAGGACCGGGACCGGCTGTACCTGCCCGGCGGCAAGCGCGATCCGGGTGAGACGGATGAGCAGGCCGTGGCGCGCGAGGCGTTGGAGGAGGTCGGCGCGGTGTTGCGCCCCGGCACGTTCCAACGCGTGGCGGTGATCGACCAGGAGGCGCACGGTCAGGCACCGGGGACCCGCGTGGAACTGGTGTGCTACACCGCCGAGCACGACGGGGAGCTCGTCGCCGACAACGAGATCACCGAGCTGGAGTGGATCGGCCACGCCGAACGTGAGCGGTGCGCCCCCGCCGTCCGCGACCTGGTGGGACTGCTCCACGCCCGCGGCCTGGTCACCTGACCGTTTCCGCCACGGGGTCGGGGGCCCTCCCCGACCAGGAACCGGTGTCGCGCAGCAGCAGCATCGCGACGGTCACCCCGAGCACGAACGGGAGCAGGAAGACGGTCCCCATGACCGTGTCCAGGCCCCGCACCTCGAACAGTTCCCAGCTCAACAGGGCCTGGGCCGCGATCTGGAAGGCCAGGTGGAATCCCACACAGGCCCAGACGTTCGCGGCGACCACCCGGATGCAGCCGAGCACCAGGCCCATGCCCAGGAACAGCGGCAGACGTTCGGCCAACACCTCCCAGCCACCGCCGAGCACCCACAGACCCGTGCCGAACAGGGTGAACAGCGCCGCCTGGGCCACCACCGCGAGCCAGGCGGGCATCGCGGTCTCCAGGTTGCGGAACAGGTATCCCCGGAAGATCAGTTCCTCCGGCAGGGCCTCGTAGAGCAGCACCAGGACCGTCAGTACGGCCAGGGAGAACACGATCTCGCCGGCGGGGGCGCTGGGGCTGATCGAAGCACCCAGGGCGAGGGCGACCCCCAGCCCCACCGACGCGGGCAGCAGCCAGGAGAGCGCGCCCACGAGCAACGGCCGCCAGGCCTCACGGACCCCGGTCAGACCCAGACCGCTCCACGGGCGTCGGTCCAGGAAACGGCGGGCCGCCCAGACCATGGGCAGCGCCAGGACGGTGACGAACAAGGCGTTCATCCAGTGGGCGAGGTTGCCGCCACCGCCGGGTCGCAAGGGCAGTAGCTCGTTGAGCGCCGAGAGCGAGTACCAGATCAGCACGGACCCCGCCATGACGGCGAGGATCCGCAGGGGGAGGTTCGGGCGAGGGATGTCGTCGACACGGACTTCCTGGGGGCTGGTTTCGTCCATGTCCGCATCCTTCCCCTCCCACCGCGGCCGGCGACATCCGGAATCACCCGGAAACCTCCCTGACCCCGCCGGCGTGACGCATTCCCTGGTCCACACGTACCGAAGGGACCAGGTGTACCATTGGTTCCATGAGCGAAATGCAGGTGGAGACCATCCGTCAAGTACGCGATCACATCGCCGACGTCGTTGACCGAGCGGATCGCGAAGACTCGCCGACAGTGATCACCAGACGCGGAAGAGAGGTGGCAGCGGTTGTACCCATCGACCTCCTGCGTCGATACCAGCAATTCGAAGAGCAGGAAATCATGCGCATGGTCCGGGAACGTATGAGCAATCCTGCGCAGGGGATCCCGATGGAAGAAGTCATGGCGGAGATCTTGGACGGTCCCGAGTGAACTATCGGACGATCTTTCGCCCGGAAGCCCGTTCAGAACTTCGCAAACTTCCGCGCAATATAGCCATGGCGGTATTCCGTAAGCTCACTGAACTAGAGCACGACCCCCTGGGTTACGGAACCACGGCATTGGTCGGAAACCCGGAGGTGCGGCGTCTCAGGGTGGGCGACTATCGAGTCGTCTACACGGTGGAAGACGAAGAACTCGTCGTCTGGGTGGTGCACGTCGGGCACCGGTCCACGGTGTACGACTGATCTAGCGCGGGCCACTCATCCTGGACGCGAAAAATCGGTGGCCGCCTTCGGTTCCCCTGGTTAGAGTCCTTGAACGTGCGCCACTTGCCTCAGCCCCCGGGCACCCCCGACCACCGCTCGGCCGACCACTACCTGCTCTGGCTGGCCCGGCGGGAGTGGGGTTCCCTGCTGTGGTCCTCGTCGATCGCCTCGGTCTACGTCCTGGGCACGATCCTGGTTTCCTACCTGCTCGGTGCCGCCCTGGACTCGGACCTGGCCGCCGGTGACCTCGGTTCCCTGCTGTACTGGTTCACCCTCATCGCGCTGTGCTCCCTGGTGACAGCCGCCTTGGTCGCCCCCCTGTTCGAACGGGCCGCCTGCTTCAACTGGTACGCCTCCGCCTACCGCACGGTGCAGTCGGTCACCCGCCACTCCTCCCGACTCGGCCCGACCCTCACCCGCCGTCTTCCCACCGGCGAGGTCGTGGCGGTCGGCACCGACGACATCGATCACATCGGCGGCTTCTTCGAACGCTCCAACCTGATGGTCTCCTCCGTGGTCTCGGTGCTGATGGTCGGTTTCCTGATGTTGACCTCGCACGTCACCTTCGGGCTGATCTCGCTGATCGCGGTACCGGTGATCGTCGTCGGCATGAGCCCGCTGCTACGGCCGCTCAACCGTCGTACGCGCACCCACCGGGATCGGCAGGCCGACCTGACCACCAGGGCCACCGACCTGGTCGCCGGACTACGGGTCCTGCGCGGAGTGGGCGGCGAACGTTCGGTGGGCGAACGCTACCGGGCCGAGTCCCAGCGGGTGCGCGCCGCCGGGGTCCGTGTCGGATGGATGGACGCGGCCCTGGAGGCCGTCCGCACCCTCTATCCGGGGCTGCTGTTGGTGGGGATCGTCTGGTACGGCGCGCGACTGGCGTTGGTCGGCGAGATCACCGTGGGACAACTCGTCGCCTTCTACGGATACACCGGTGCCCTGGCCACGGCCGTGCGCTTCTTCATGCGCTTCTTCTCCGACCTGGTGACCGCCCGGGTGGCGGCCTCGCGGGTGGTCCGGGTCCTGAGCCTGGACCACGACCTGCCCGATCCCCGGACCCCCGCGCCGTTCCCCGACGGCCCCTGCGACCTGTACGACCCCGACAGTGGGGTACGGCTCGTCCACGGACGTGTCACCGGGGTCGTCTGCGCCGACCACTCCGACACGGCCACCCTCGTCGAACGGTTGGGGCGCTACCGCGACGACGGCGAGGGAGCCGTCTTGGTCGGCGATCGTTCCGTCCGGCTGCGCGACCTCCCACTGCGGGAGGTACGCCATCGCGTCCTGGTCGCCGGCAACGACGCCCACCTGTTCTCCGGCCGGTTGCGCGACGAACTCGACCCCCGAGGTGCCCGCACCGACGAGGAACTGACCGCGATGATCCGGGCCGCCGCGGCCGAGGACGTGCTCGCCCAGTCCCCGAGGGGCTTCGACGCGAAGCTCACCGAACGCGGCCGTGAGTACTCCGGCGGCCAACAGCAACGGCTTCGGCTCACCCGCGCCCTGCTCATGGACCCCGAGGTGTTGTTGCTGGTCGAACCCACCTCCGCGGTCGACGCCCATTCCCAGGCGGCCATCGCCGAACGTCTCGTCGAGGCCCGCCTCGGTCGCACCACCGGGGTGGTCACCACCAACCCGCTGCTGCTCGACCGCACCGACCACGTCCAGTTCGTCGAGGCCGGCCGCGTGGTGGCCGAGGGGTCCCACCGGGACCTTCTCCACCTGGACGCCTACGCCGCGACCGTCCTGCGCGCGACGGGGGAGACGACGGAGGAGAAGGTATGACCCGCATCGACGAACCCCCGTCCTCACCCGGGCCGATGTTCGATGGGCCGCCCACCGCGCCGATCGAACCGACGGCGCTGCCCGTCGCACCCGTTTCGGCGGTATGGGTGCGGTTGCGCCGAGCCGGCCGCGAACACGGCCCGCTGCTGTTCCTCGTGGTGGTTCTGTACGCCCTGGCCACCGCTTCGGCGCTGGTCGCCCCCTGGATGCTCGGGATGATCGTGGACGCCGTTCGCGAGGGCGCCGCACCGGCGCACGTGGACGTCATGGCCCTGCTGATCGTGGTCTCCCTCCTGGTCAACGCCGCTCTGCTGCTCGGAGCGGTGTCACAGTCGATCCGTTTCGGTGAGGGGCTGCTGGCCGAACTGCGCGAGGAGTTCGTGCACGCGGTCTTGAGGCTGCCGCTCGGCACCGTGGAACGCGCCGGCACCGGTGACCTGGTCTCCCGTACGGGGCGCGACATCAACTCGCTCAGCACCATGGTGCGCCGATCGGTACCGGTGATCGCCACCGGTCTGACGACGGTGCTGGTCATCCTGGCGGCCCAGGCCGTGTTGCACCCGGCCCTCCTCCTCGCGTGGGTTCCGTCCGCCCTGCTCATCTGGGTGTCCTCCCGTTGGTACGCCCGCCGGGCGGCGGACGGCTACCTCGCCGAGATGGGTACGTACTCGCGGCTGACCCAGGGTGTGTCCGACACGGTGGAGGGCGCGCACACCCTGGAGGCGCTGGGCCGCCAGGAGTGGCAGGACCTGCGCACCGACGCCGACGTTCGACGCGCCTACGCCGCCGAGAGGTACACGCTGTGGCTGCGCTGCGTGTGGTACCCGCCGCTGGAGTTCTCCTATCTGTTCGCCGCGGCCACGACGTTCCTGGTCTCGGGGTTGCTGTTCACCCAGGGCGAACTGTCCCTGGGGCAGATCGCCACGGCCGTCTTCCTGACCGTGCAGATGTCCAGGCCCCTGGAACACATGATCGACCAGGTCGACAACGTGATGGTGGGCTTCACCGCGCTACGTCGGCTGTTGGGCGTACGGTTCGCCACCGAGGAGACCTGTCCCGGGGCGGGGACCGAGCCCCGCGATCCCGGAACCGTGTCGATCCGCGACGTCCGGTTCGGCTACGCCTCCGGTACCGACGTGCTGCACGGCGTGGACCTGGACCTGCGTCCGGGCGAGAGGTTGGCCATGGTGGGGCCCAGTGGCGCGGGCAAGTCCACCCTCGGCAAGCTGCTGGCCGGGACGTATCTCCCGGGGTCGGGCAGTGTGCGCGTCGGCGGGGTGGACCTGGCGTCCCTGACCCCCGAGGAACGTCGCGAGCGGGTGATCCTGCTCAGCCAGGAGAGCCACGTGTTCCGCGGCACCATCGCCGACAACCTCGCGTTGGCCCTCGACGAGAAGGACAGCGACCGCGCCCGTCTGTGGCACGCCCTGGAGGCGGTCGACGCCGACGCCTGGGTGCGTTCCCTACCGGAGGGCCTGGACACGAGGGTGGGTTCGGGGCAGGACGCCCTCGACCCGGCCCACGTGCAACAACTCGCCCTGGCCCGGGTCATGCTCGCCGATCCTCAGGTCCTGGTGCTGGATGAGGCCACGTCCCTGATCGACCCCCGCTCCGCCCGCGACCTGGAGCGTTCCCTGGCCGTTGTGCTGTCCGGCCGCACCGTGGTCGCGATCGCCCACCGCCTGTACACCGCCCACGACGCCGATCGCGTCGCGGTGGTCGAACACGGAACGGTCGCCGAACTCGGATCCCACGAGGAGTTGCTGGATCGAGGAGGTTCGTACGCCCGGCTGTGGCACGCCTGGCACGGCGACGCCTAGGTTCGCGAACTCACGAAGGCCACTGGTCCGGGCGAGGGAACCGGGAGGTGTCGATCTCCAGGTCGAAGGGCTCCGGAAGCCGGATCTTCTCGCCGAAGTCCACGGTGGTGGCGTGGTTGTAGCGACCGTTTCCAGGCTGTTCGTACAACGTGACAGAAGGTCCGGTCTCGTCCCAGGCGTCGACCAGCAGGTAGAGCGGAACAGGGGCGTGCGCGTAGCCCCACAGCTTCTTCTTACGGTCGATGTCCATACTGCTCTTGGAGACGATCTCGACCACCAGTTCGGCCCCGTCGGCCGGGTTGGGGGTCTGTCCGGGATCGAGAACGACCGATTCCGGCATAACCACCAGATCAGGCACGTAGAGCCGCTCAATGGCGGGGATCTGGATTCCCAGCGTCTGATACACGTCCCAGTCATCCGGAAGAACCCCGTTCAGCGCACGGTTCACCCGCCCCGCGATGAAGTTGTGGGGGTCGGATGGGGGCGCCACGAGCAAGATTCCGTTGTCGTCAACGATCTCGGCCCGCCAGCCGTCGGGCACGTCCAGTTCCTTCCAGGTGCTCAGGGCGTGGTCCCATCGCGACATCCCCGTCGCCGGAACGGTCTCCGTCATCGCCGGACTCATCTCGATCGCACCTCCGGACAGGAAGCTAGCGCCTTGCGCGCCTGTCCACCCGACACTTCGCACGATAACCCCGACGGGCGCGGAAAAACATTGGACGAGCCCGTCCGGGCGAAGGACACTGCTCGGATGACCTCCCCGGCGTTCCCTCCCATGCACCGCGACCTCGACTTCAACGGTCCCCTCTCCGACGAGCGGGCCACGCGTCTGATCCACTCGCTCGGCCCCTTGGAGGGGCGCCACGTCGTGGACCTGGGCTGTGGCTGGGCCGAACTCCTCCTTCGCACCCTGGCCACCGAGCCGGAGGCCACCGGCTTCGGTATCGACCTCGGGGAGGAGAACATCCGGCATGGTCGGGCCGGCGCCGAGGCCAGGGGGCTGGCCGGCCGGGTGGAACTGGAGGTCGGGGACGTCGGTGCGTGGAAGGGCGAAGCCTCCGACGTGGTGTTCAACGTGGGCGCCACCCATGTGTGGGGTGGTGACCCCGTCACGCACACCGGGAACGCGCTCTCCGCCCTGGCCGACCTGACCCGCCCGGGCGGCCGGGTGCTGTTCGGTGAGTGCTACTGGAAGCGTCCGCCCACCGAGGAGGAGATCACCGCGATGGAGGTGGTCCCCCGTGACCAGTACCGGTCATTGCCCGACCTGGTCGACTTCGCGCTCTCCCATGGTTTCCGGCTGTACTCCCTGTCGGAGGCCACGGTGGACGAGTGGGACCACTTCGAGAACGGCAACGCGTGGGGCATGGAGGACTGGATCCGGGACAACCCCCACTCCCCCGACTTCGACGAGGTCGTCCGGCGCACCGACGCCCACCGGCGACTCCGTCTGCATGGTCGGGCTGTGCTCGGCTTCGCCTACCTGACCCTCCTGCGGGTCTGAGAAGGGTTGTCCACGGGTTCTCCGGGCGCCGGTTGCGCGCGCGTCCCGGCGCACGCATGATCGTTTCCGGGGGCCGGCCGGTTCCCCGGGGGAGGAGGCTTATGGACACGCGGGCACTCGCCGACGACGCCCGACGGTCGGGGATCGAGGGGTTCTCGGCGGGCGCGATCGTCCACCGGGACTTCGGGCGGGAGATCCTCCTGCTGCGCCGTCGCGACGACGAGACCTCCTTCCCAGGGGCGGAGAGTCTGCCCTCGGGTGGAGTGGAACCGGGCGAGACCCTCCTCGGCGGGTTGGCCCGGGAACTGCACGAGGAGATCGGCACGCCCGTGGGCGCCCCACTCCTGTTGGAGCCCTTCGTGAGCTGGTTCGACTACGACTCACGGCACGGCGAGCGCAAACGCCAGTTCACGTTCGCGCGACCACATGACGGCACACCCGTGCGGTTGTCGCAGGAGCACACGGACTTTCGGTGGTTCCCGGCCGAGAAGCACTCCGACAGCGATCTCACCCCGCAGGTGAAGGCCGCGGTCCGGGAGTGGCTCGACCACCGCGACACTCTCACCTGAGGCCCCGGAAACAGCGAAACCGGGCGGCCCCGTGAAGGGCCGCCCGGTCGTCGCGGGCGAGGTCGCGTATCCGGACCTCGGACTCCTGAACCTCTTAGAAGTCCATGCCGCCCATGCCACCGGTCGGGTCGCCGGCGGGAGCCGCGGCCTTCTCCGGCTTCTCGGCGATGACGGCCTCGGTCGTCAGGAACAGACCGGCGATCGAGGACGCGTTCTGCAGAGCGGAACGGGTGACCTTGGTCGGGTCGATGACGCCGTCCTTGAACAGGTCGGTGTACTCACCGGAAGCGGCGTTCAGACCGAAGCCGGGCTCCAGGTTCCTGACCTTCTCGGCCACGACGCCGCCCTCAAGGCCGGCGTTGATCGCGATCTGCTTGAGCGGCTCGGCGATGGCGCGGCGGACGATGTCGGCGCCGATGGCCTCGTCACCCTCCAGCTCCAGCTTCTCGAAGGCGGGGACACTGGCCTGCAGCAGCGCGACGCCACCACCGGGCAGGATGCCCTCTTCGACGGCCGCCTTGGCGTTGCGGACGGCGTCCTCGATGCGGTGCTTGCGCTCCTTGAGCTCCACCTCGGTGGCGGCACCGGCCTTGATGACGGCCACGCCGCCGGCCAGACGGGCGAGACGCTCCTGGAGCTTCTCGCGGTCGTAGTCGGAGTCGGTGCGCTCGATCTCGTTGCGGATCTCGTTCACGCGACCGGCGATGGCGGTGGCGTCACCGGCACCGTCGACGATGGTGGTCTCGTCCTTGGTGACGACGACCTTGCGGGCGCGACCCAGCATGTCGAGCTCGGTGCTCTCCAGCTTGAGGCCGACCTCCTCGGTGACGACCTGGCCGCCGGTCAGGACGGCGATGTCGCCGAGCTGAGCCTTGCGACGGTCACCGAAGCCCGGAGCCTTGACGGCGACGGACTTGAAGGTGCCGCGGATCTTGTTGACCACCAGGGTCTGCAGGGCGCCGTCGGCGACGTCCTCGGCGATGACCATCAGCGGACGACCGGCCTGCAGGACCTTCTCGACAACGGGCAGGAACTCGTTGTTGTTGGAGATCTTGGAGTTGACGATGAGGATGTAGGGGTCCTCAAGGACCGTCTCCATGCGCTCAAGGTCGGTGGCGAAGTAGGGCGAGATGTAGCCCTTGTCGAAGCGCATGCCCTCGGCGAGCTCCAGCTCGAGCCCGAAGGTCTGCCCCTCCTCGACGGTGATGACGCCTTCCTTGCCGACCTTGTCCATGGCCTCGGCGATGCTCTCGCCGATCTGGTCGTCGCCGGCGGAGATCGAGGCGGTGGAGGCGATCTGCTCCTTGGTCTCGATGTCCTTGGAGAGGTTGCCGAGCTCCTCGTTGATGCGAGCCACGGCGACCTCGATGCCGCGCTTGAGGCCGACCGGGTTGGCGCCGGCGGCGACGTTGCGCAGACCCTCGCGTACGAGGGCCTGGGCCAGGACGGTGGCGGTGGTCGTACCGTCACCGGCGACGTCGTCCGTCTTCTTGGCGACCTCCTTGACCAGCTCGGCCCCGATCTTCTCCCAGGGGTCCTCGAGCTCGATCTCCTTGGCGATGGAGACACCGTCGTTGGTGATCGTGGGGGCGCCCCACTTCTTCTCCAGGACGACGTTGCGGCCCTTCGGGCCGAGGGTGACCTTCACGGCGTCCGCGAGCTGGTTCATGCCACGCTCGAGGCCGCGACGGGCCTCCTCGTCGAACGCGATCAGTTTGGCTGCCATTGAGTTCTTGTCCTCCCGTGACCGGGCTGATACGCGATGGGACGAGGCGTGCGCCCGCGACGGACGACCGTGGTCGATCCGGCAACCCTGCTGCCGGAGGCCCACGATCTCGCAGCCTCGATCCGATTAGCACTCGGCCATGCTGAGTGCTAACCACTCATCTTTTTAGCACTCGGCCTTGGAGAGTGCAAACGATGTGGTCACGATTTCCATGACCTCGAAAACACCCATCACCTGCGATGACGTGCCCGAACCGGGGCATTTGAGCGTTGGGCGAACAGATGGTGACACCTGGACCCGGTGGCGACTCCGTCGCTCCCTCATCCGGGAAGGTCCGGGTGAGCACCCACCGTCACCGATCGGTTCGGCTCAGGTGTTCATCCGTCGCATCGCACGCGATCCCACGGCCAGGGCCAGGACGGTCATCGCGAGCGCCATGGCCCAACCGACCAGGACCGTGGTGTCCCAGGGACCACCGCCGAACAGCACCCGGGCGGCGTCCACCACGTGCGCGATCGGGTTGAGCCTGGACAGCGTGTACAGCCACCCGGGCGCCAGTTCCATCGGCAACAGCACCCCGGACAGCAGGAGCAGCGGCATCATCACGGTCTGGATGATCGGCGCGAACACGTAGGTCTGCTTGGCCGCCAGCGCCGCCAGGGAGGACAGCGTGGACAGCCCGATGCCGAGGACCGCCAACAGGGCGACACCGGACAGGGCCCCGACCGGTGTGGTGCGGAAGCCCAACGGCACCACCACCACGAGGATCAGCAGGATCTGTGCCACCACGACCACCATCTCCCGCAGGACCCGGCCGAGCAGCAGGGGCACCCGGCCCGCCGGCGTGGCCAGGAGGCGTTCATGCGCCCCCGACGCCATCTCCGGAAGCAGCCCGAACCCGGAGAACCCGGCCGAGAACAGCGCCATCATCACCAGCAGCCCGGGGACGAACCACTGCCAGGGATTCTCGCCCTCGACCCCGGCCAGCCCGCCCAACAGGGGTGCGAACAGCACCAGGTAGAGCAGGGGTTGCAGCATCCCGAAGGCGATCAGGTGGGGCCGGTACAGCATCGGGCGGATCTGGCGGGCGAACACGATCCCGGTGTCGCGCACGAATCCGGGCACGGCGGGTCGCCGGATCGCCGATCCGGTGGTGGCCCGGCTCATCGCCCCTCCTCGCGCAGACTGCGGCCGGTCAGCGTCAGGAAGACGTCGTCCAGGGTGGGCCGCTGCACTTGGACGCTGCTCGGCTGGACACCGGACTCGTCGAGTGCGCGCAGCAACCCGGGCAGGAAGGCGTCCCCGCGTTCGACCCGTAGGGCCACCTCCGCGCCGCTCGCTTCCACCTCGGTGACCTCGGGCACCGCTCCGTCGCTCAGGGTCGCGGCCACTTCCGCGGCCTTCTCCGCCAGGTGCGTCTCGTCGAGGGTGAACCGGATCAGGTCCCCGGAGACGCGCCCCTTGAGTTCGTCGGGGGTGCCGTCGGCGATCAGGCGACCGTGGTCGATGACCAGCACCCGTTCCGCCGCGTTGTCGGCCTCCTCCAGGTAGTGGGTGGTGAGCACGACGGTGGTGCCGTACTCCGACCGAAGCCGGGCCACGTGTTCCCACAGGTCGGCGCGGCTCTGCGGGTCCAGCCCGGTGGAGGGCTCGTCGAGGAAGAGCAGGCCGGGTCGGTGGATGAGTCCCATGGCGATGTCGAGCCTGCGTCGTTGACCGCCGGAGAGGGTGGTCGTCTCACGGTCGGCGACCGCGGTGAGGTCGAGCATCTCCAGGAGTTCGTCGGTGCGGGACCGGGCGGTGCGTCGGTCCAGGCCGTAGAGCCGCCCTTGGTAGTGGAGTTCGTCGCGGGCGCGCTGGTCATCGGCCCCGCTGTGTCCCTGCCCGACGAAGCCGATCCGGCGTCGCACCTCGGCGGGCTCGGCGCGCACGTCGTGTCCGGCGACCACGGCGGTACCCGAGGTGGGTTCGAGCAGTGTGGTGAGCATGCGCAGGGTGGTGCTCTTGCCGGCTCCGTTGGGTCCCAGGAGCGCCACGAGTTCTCCTTCGACCACTTCCATGTCGACTCCGCGTACGGCTTCGACGGTGTCCTTGCCGACCCGGAAGTCCCGGGTCAGCTCGTGTGTTCGGATCACGCGATCCTCCTATTAAAATTTGAATACACGGATCAGGATGCACTACCGAAGCCAGATACTCAAGTTTTAATACTCAGGCCCGAGTGGCCCGAGGCGAAGCCGCATGGGGGCCGGCGGTCAGGAGGGCCGAGCGGGCCCGGTGGCCGGATTGCCGAAGGCGTCGGGCGATTCGTCGGCCATCACGTACTCCCCCGCCTCCAGTTCCCCGAGGAGCCGTCGGGTCCACTCGGCCCCCGCCTCGACGGTGATGTGCCACAGTCGGAAGAGTTCACGCACGTGGGCGGGCTTGCCCCATTCCGCCGCCGAGGAGTCGATCGCCGCCGCCGTCTCGGCGTTGCTCTTCTCCAACGCGACCAACCGCTCTCGCAGGGCCTCGATCACCTCCGCCCGAGGCAGGCAGGGCATCAGGGTGACCCCGGCGTACAACAGGGCGTGGTCGTCGCCGGCGTGGCGCAGTGCCCCCCGCAACAGCCGGCGGAACTCCACCTCGCCCTCCTCGGTGAGCTCGTAGGAGGTGCGGTCGGTGATCTCATCGCCCGGGGACACGAACTCACGGAGTTTTCCCTGCTCGGACAGCTTGCGCAGGGCGTGGTAGATCGACCCCCACTTCACGTTGGCCCATTCCTTGGCTCCCCAGTCCATGAGGTCACGGCCCACGCGGTAGCCGTGCGTCCCCCCGTGGACGCGCACCACACCGAGCACCAACAACCGTGTCGCCGACATCGCCACCCTCGTCCCGGAAGAAACCTCCTCCCAGGTTATGAGGCCCGCGGAGAAGAAGTGAGGGGGCGGACGCGTCGAGCGCCCGCCCCCTCATCGTTCCTACGGTCAGCAGCCCCCGGCGACCGCGGGGATGATCGACACCTGCTGACCGGCCCTGACCTCGGTCTGCAGGCCCTTCTCGAAACGCACGTCCTCGTCACCGACGTAGACGTTCACGAAACGGCGCACCTTGCCGTTGTCGTCGAGGATGCGGGCCCGGATACCCGGGTGGTTGGCCTCCAGGTCGTCGAGGATCTCGGCGAGGGTGGCGCCCTCGGCGGTGACCTCGGAGGCGTCGTCGGTGTAGGTGCGCAGGATGGTGGGGACGCGGACGCTGGCGCTCATGTGCGGATCTCCTGGTGAGTGCGGTGGTGGGTGGTGGCGCGTGGCCGGACGATCAGACCAGGCCCTGGGCCTTGAACGCGTCGAGGGAGGGCTTGATGGTGGCCGTGACGCCGGAGTCGACGGCGTTGAGGGTCTTGAGCCCGTCACCGGTGTTGACGATGACGGTCTCGGCCTCGGGGTCGATCCGGCCCTCGCGGACCAGCTTGCGCAGGACGCCGGTGGTCACACCGCCCGCTGTCTCGGCGAAGATGCCCTCGGTACGGGCCAGCAGCTTGATGGCGTCGACGATCTCGTCGTCGCCCACGTGCTCCACCGAACCACCGGTGCGCTCGGCGATGTCCAGGACGTATGGCCCGTCCGCCGGGTTGCCGATGGCCAGGGACTTGGCGATCGTGTCCGGCTTGACCGGCTGGATGACGTCGTGGCCGTTCTCCCACGCCTTGGCGACCGGGGAGCAGCCCGTGGCCTGCGCCCCGAACACCTTGTAGGGGCGGTCCTCGACCAGGCCGACCTTGATGAGCTCCTGGAAGCCCTTGTCGATCTTGGTGAGCTGGGAGCCGGAGGCGATCGGGACGACGATCTGCTCGGGCAGTCGCCAGCCGAGCTGCTCGGCGATCTCGTAGGCCAGCGTCTTGGAACCCTCGGCGTAGTAGGGCCGCAGGTTGACGTTGGTGAAGCCCCAGCTCTCACCGGCCTCGTCGCCGATGAGTTCGGAGCAGAAGCGGTTGACGTCGTCGTAGTTGCCGTCGATGGCCACGACCTTGCCGCCGTAGACGGCCGCCATGACGACCTTGCCCTCCTCCAGCCCGGCGGGGATGAACACGCACGACTCGAAGCCGGCCCGCGCGGCCGCGGCACCGACCGCGCCGGCGAGGTTCCCGGTGGAGGAACAGGACAGGGTGGTGAATCCGAATGTGCGGGCGGCCTCGACGGCGATCGCGACCACGCGGTCCTTGAAGGAGTGCGTGGGGTTGGCGGAGTCGTCCTTGACGTGCAGGGACTTCAGCCCGAGTTCGGCGGCGAGGCGGTCGGCCCCGACCAGGGGCGTGAAGCCGGGGTTCATGTTGGGCAGCTCGGCCACGTTCGTGGGGACCGGCAGGAGGGAGCGGTAGCGCCAGATGTTCTTGGGGCCGCTCTCGATCTCCTCGCGGGTGACGGTCCCGAAGTCGTAGGCGATCTCCAGGGGGCCGAAACAGAACTGACAGGCGAAGCTCGGCGAAAGTTCATAACGCTCGCCGCACTCTCGACAGGAAAGGGCGGTTCCGGGGCCGAAGGCGCGGACAGCGGTGGGTTCAGCGGCGGCGATCGCCATGGCGAGGTGTCTCCCCTCATCTTCCCTGGTGGCCACCTTGGCCCCAGGCCGGAGTTGGCACCTGCCTCGACCGGTACGCGATGGTGCGTCCACATGTCGAGATGGTTGCCGGGGCTTCGTAGGGCCGGTCCCTCCACCCCTCTGGATGAGCAATATGAAGTTGTGGCTTCTCCGCTCGGAGAACGCACCGTCACTGTAACCGACGCCCTGACCGGTTTTCCATGCCGGGTGATCCGGATTACACCAAGCGTCTCGCTATTCGACACAGGATGAGACGACCCCGATCGGCGCCGCGTCGCGCGCGTGTCGTGCCCGTGGAGCGTGATGATCCTCCCCGTTGACCAGGGGTGGGTTTGGGGCCCGGGCGCTCCGGCGAGACCTAGGGTGCGCCTCCGGATCGCCGGGGGTGCATCCACGACTTCCCCACCTTCCCACCGCGACACTCGTTCGCGCACTTGAGAGGACCTCACACGTGGACAAGGCACAGATCCTCATCGCCTCCAACAGAGGACCGGTCTCCTTCTCCACGACGGCCGACGGCTCCCTGGAGCACCGCAGGGGCGGCGGTGGACTGGTGTCGGGGATGAGTTCGGTGGCGACCGAGATCGACGCCCTGTGGGTGTGCGCGGGCCTGTCCGACGCCGACCGGCGCGCCGCGGCCGAGGCCCCGGAGGCCCGACTGGACCGGACGCACGACCTCGACGGCATGCGCGTCCACATGCTGGACATTCCGGAGGAGACTCTGGCCGGCGCCTACACCGAAGTGGCCAACTCGATCCTGTGGTTCGTGCAGCACATGTTGTACGACACCCCGAACAAGCCCTCCTTCGGTTCGGACTTCCGCAGGCGTTGGGAGGACTACTCCGCCTACAACAACGCCTTCGCCGAGGCCCTGGTGAGCGGGGCCTCGGACAACGCCCGCGTGGCCGTGCAGGACTACCACCTGGCCCTGGTGCCGCGCATTCTGCGCACCCGCCGCCCCGACCTGCGGATCGCGCACTTCTCGCACACCCCCTGGGCTCCCCCGGAGTACTTCCGGATGCTGCCGACCCATGTGGCCCGGGAACTGCTGGAGGGCATGCTCGGCGCCGACCGGCTCGGTTTCCACAGCCCTCGATGGGCCGAGGCCTTCCTGCGTTGCTGCGCCGAGATCCTGCGCGCCGACGTCGACCTCGGGCAGCGCACGGTGGAGTACGGCGGCCGCGTGGTCGAGGTGGGTGTGCACGCCTTGGGCGCGGACGCCGACGGGCTGCGGGAGAGCGCCTCGGAACCGGCCGTGGCCGAGCGCCGGCGGACACTGATCGACCTGGTCGGCGACACCAGGCTGATCGTGCGGGTGGACCGCACCGAGTTGTCCAAGAACATCGTGCGCGGCCTGGAGGCCTATCGGGAGCTCTTGAGGGCGCACCCGGAGTGGCGTGGGCGGGTCACGCACCTGGCGTTCGCCTACCCGAGCCGGGGCGACGTGCCCGAGTACCGGACCTACACCGACTCGGTGCTGCGGACGGCCAAGGAGATCAACGAGGAGTTCGCCACCCCCGAGTGGACGCCGGTGGTGCTGGAGGTCAACGACGACTACCCGCGGTCGCTGGCCTCGTTCCAGATCGCGGACGTGCTGCTGGTCAACCCGATCCGGGACGGGATGAACCTGGTCGCCAAGGAGGGCCCGGTGTTGTCCGAGCGCGACTCCGTCCTGGTGCTGTCCCGGGAGGCGGGCGCGGCCGACGAGTTGGGCGAGGACGCGCTGCTGGTCAACCCCTATGACACGGTGGAGACGGCGGAGGCGCTGCACGCGGCGTTGACGATGCCGGAGGCGGAGCGGAGCAAGCGTCGGGAGCGGCTGGCGGAGGCGGCGGTGGCGCTGCCGCCTCGTCGCTGGTTCCAGGACCAGATCCGTTCCCTGGGCTGAGCGGGGCCGAGGTCAGTTCGGACTCCGGGACGCCTTCCAGGACTCGGCCTCGGCCATGAGTTCGGTGATGATCTCCCCCTTGGCCCCGGTGTAGTCCTGGAGGTGCTCCCATTCCCGCTCGCCCAACTCGCGTTTGACGGCGGCGTAGCGTTCGCGCGCGCCGGCGTCGGCGATCAGGTGGTCGCGGAACAGGCTCATGCGTTCGAGCGCCGGGCACTCCCTCGTACCGACGTAGAGGTTCACGTTGACGCGTGAGCCCTTGAGGAGTCGGTGGTCGTGCTCGCCCTCGAAGCCAACGCGGACGCTGTACCCGATCTCCTCCAGTTCCGGCAGGTAGGCGGGCTCGTCCGTGGGGTCGGCCACCCCCAGACGGATGTCGATGCAGGCCTTGGCGTCCAGACCGGGAACGGCGGTGGACCCGATGTGCTCGATCACCAGGACACGCTCGCCGAGGGCCTGACGGATGCGGTCGGCCTCCCGTTGGAACAGGTAGGGCCACTTGGGGTCGTAGGGGACGACGTTGACCCGACCGTTGACCAGGTTGTGGTCGTGCGAATCGGTCCGGGTGGCGCCGCGCGAGGGCAGGGACGGGGATTCCAGGGAGGACATTTTCAAAGCCTTGCCGTCCGCGCTGTTCGAGTCAAGGGCCTTCGCGTGGCTTACATATGCACGCGCATTTGTGACGTGACCATACGTCGACCTGCGGTGACGTTCGGCGATGGCGCTTTCCTTCGCCTTTCCCCTGGTACCGGGAACCGGACTACACCACACCCGGCGAAGGTACCCGGACGGTCGCCCGAAAGCCCTTGGAGGCAACGTCGAACGGCCCCCGGGCGACCACCCGGCTCATTCGGGAACGGAGACCAGCAGGACGAGGGAACCCTCCAGTTCCGGGGTCGACCGAAGGTGACCGTGGTCTCGGTCCCATGTGCCATCGTCCAGGGCTCGGGACAGGTCCGCGTGGAAGCGTTCGTGGACCTCCTCCGAGACGAAGCTCCACGCCGAACAGGCCTGCCGGGCCCTGGAGTCCAGCAGCGCCTCCGGCCGCCCGTAGTAGGCCTCGTTGAAACCGTCCGAGCAGTCGAGGGGGATCGGCACCCGGGTGACCGTGGTGCGCCCGCCCAGACCCTCGGACAGGTCGGACATGGACGGGTAGCGTCGCGCCTCGGTGTCCAGGACTTCCGGGGCGTATTCGTACAGCCAGAAACGGCGCACCAGGTCCGGGTCACAGGTGAGCACCGCGACCGGTCCATCGGTGACCCGTCGTACCTCGGCCAGTCCGGCCGTGGGATCCGACCACTGGTGGACGCTGAACGTGGTCATGGCGGCGTCGAAGGAACCGTCGGGGAAGGGCAGGGACTCGGCGGTGGCGTTCACCGCCTTCGGGAGGTCGTCGGGTCTGCGGGCCCGCATGCTGGACGAGGGTTCCACCGGGGTGACCTTCCGGTCCGCCGGCTCGTAGGAGCCCGCGCCGGCCCCGACGTTGAGCACCGTGCGCGCGTCGCCCAGGGCCGCGTGCACGAAGGAGGCGATCCGGGGGTCGGGCCGACGGTGGTCGGTGTAGGTCCTGGCGATCACGCCGTAGTCGGCGTCACCCGCGCTTCCGTCCGCCTTACGCGCCATGCGGCTTCTCCCGTCGTGGAAGGGGTGGGGGGCGGTGCCACCCTAAACCGTGCCCCCTTCCCGCCCCCAGGGGTTTTCCACAGGCTCCGGGTCCGCCGCTGTTCCAGGGCCCGCGTGAGCCGTAACGTCGTATTCGGGGGGCTCTGGGCCCCGCCCACATCGTGCTGCCCATGACCCACCCCGCACACACGAGGGGGCGCTCCCCACCCGGGAACGCCCCCACACCACACGTCATCGTCCTCCAGCGACCGGCCACGCGACCCCACCATCACCCGGTCACGCGGTCACCCGGTCACCCGGCCTCACCGCTACTTGGCCTTGCGGCGACGGCCGCCCTTCTTGCGCCGGGACGGGCGTTCCTCGGCCTTGGCCTGCTCGGCCCGGGCCGCCGCCAACTCCGCGTCCTCGGCCTCCCGTTCGGCCTTCACCCCGTACGGGTCGGCGCTGCTGCGGCGCACCCACAGCACCAGCACGAGCACGACGATCGCGAACACCACACCGACCAGGGCGAACCACACCCACACCGGGACGCCCTCGTCCTCCTCCTGGACCAGGTTCTCGTCGACGAGGGGGACGTCCTCGGCCGTACCCGAGGCCTGGGCCACCGCATCGCCCACCTGCAACGACGGCAGGCCGTCGGGACCCGGCTGAGCCCCATCGACCAGGGCTTCGCGCACCTGGGCCGGGCTCAGCTGCGGGTAGTCGGCGGCCAGCAGCGCGGCCGCGCCGGCGACGACGGCGGCCGCGTAGGGCGTCCCGGTCACGTCGGCCTGGCGCAGGTCTTGGCCGGCGGTCCGCAGTTCGGCGCCGGGTGCCACGAGGTCGATCGCGGAGGCGTCGGGCGAGTCCGGGATGAGCGCGCCGTCCTCGTCCACCCCCGCCACCGTCAGGACGTTCTCGTCCGTGTTCCCACCCGCGGGGCCCACCACCAGGGCGCCCCCGCCGGCGGCCGCCGCGATGGCCTCGGTCAGGTCCTCGTCGTCACCGACCTCATCGGGCAGCAGGACGATCTGAACGTCCTCGTCCACGGCGTGACGGATGGCACCGGGCAGGTCGTCCTCGGTGGGCAGCACCAGGATGTTCGCTTCGGGGGCGACCCCGAGCACCCCACCGTCGGCGTCCATGCCGTGGCCGTGCGCCGCCACCAGGCCGGCCGCCGCGGTCCCCTGCTCGTCGTCGGCCCCGTTGGAGCCGAACCCGTCGTCGATCTCCACGTTGTCGCGCAGGTCGGGGTGTTCCTCATCGACCGACACCCCGGGCAACGCCACGGTGATGCCCTGTCCCTGGGTCTCCTCCCAAACGTCCTGCGCCCCGATGGACGTCAAGGCCCACTGGTCGGGACGGAAGTCGGGGATCTCCGAGGAGGCGGCGGGCGCCGCCGTCAACCCCAGTACGACCAAGGACGCGCAGGTCCCGGCCGTGGCGCCCAACAGATGGCGCGAATGTGTCCTGCTACGGCTGTTGCCCCCGAGCACGTCAGGCTCCCTCGAACGTTGCGGTCGGCGTTCCGCCGGGCCCTCCCCGGACCCTCGCGATTCTGTCACGAGCACAGGTTCCAAGCTTGGACAAGTGACCACCCGGGTAGGGAAGGCAACTGTAGCCCTGGTGCCACTCCTGAGTTTTCCGCTCCTCATCCGGCATGTCGAGTCGCTAGCATGAGTCGCGCCGATCCGGACAAACCAATTACCCGTCCAGGGGGTGTCCCATGCCGAATATCGGTCCGTCCAAGGACGGTCAGTCGGCCCTCGCCGAACGCGAACAGCGCATCCTCGCCTTCGAACGCCAGTGGTGGAAGTTCGAGGGCTCCAAGGAACAGGCGATCCGCGATGAGTTCGGGTTCTCCGCGACCCGGTACTACCAACTGCTCAACGGTCTGGTCGAGCGCCCGGAGGCGCTCGCCTTCGATCCCATGACCGTCAAGCGTCTGCGCCGCCTGCGCGCCGACCGTCGACGACAACGCAACGCCCGCCGCCTGGGCATTCAGATCTGACCCACCGGGCCGGTACGTGCGCCAGGGACGATCCCCGCATCCGCACGAAGCCGAACCTGCGCGCTCTCCCCTCGGCGAAGACCACACGTCCACGCCAGGGCCCGCGCCGCGCGGCCCATCGACGACTACGACGAGGTCTTCCGCATGTCCCCGACCGAGCCCGGTAACCCGCTCGCACCCGGCACCGAGGCCGGACGCGCCGGCCTGCGGGCGCTACTCGACCAACCCTCCACCGCGCTGACCGGCTTCGACTTCGACGGCACACTCGCCCCCATCGTCGCCGACCCCCGCGCCTCCGCACCCCAACCCGGGGTCGTGGATGCGCTGGCCGCGCTGTCCGCACTGGTCGGAACCGTGGCGGTGATCACCGGCCGCCCCGCGGCCACCGCGGTGCGTCTGGGCGGCCTGGACCAGGTGCCCGGCATCGTCGTCCTCGGCCACTACGGGGCCGAACGCTGGGTGGACGGCCGTGTGGTCGCCGCGGATCCACCGCCGGGGGTGGCCCTGGTCCGCGCCGAACTCCCCGCGCTGGTCGACGCGTCCGGGGCTCCCGCGGGTACCTGGATCGAGGACAAGGGCCGTTCGCTGGCCGTGCACACCCGCCGCGCCGACGACCCCGACCGGGCGTTGGAACTGCTGTCCGGACCACTGGCCGACCTGGCCGAACGCGCCGACCTCAAACTGGAGCCCGGGAGGATGGTGATCGAGCTCCGCCCCCAGGGCGTGGACAAGGGCGCGGCCCTCACCTCCCTGGTGGAGGAGAGGGCCGCGCGTTCGATCCTCTACGCCGGTGACGACCTCGGTGACCTGCCGGCCTTCGCGGCCGTCACGGCCCTGCGCGAACGCGGGACACCCGGGCTCACCGTTTGTTCGTCCTCCGACGAGGTCACCGCGGTGGCCGAGGCCGCCGACCTGACCGTCCCCGGTCCCGCCGGGCTCGCCGTGTTCCTTGGGGAGATCACGGAGAGGATTCGTGGGCCTGTGGCGTGAGCGCCGACCGGGCGGCGCCGCGCAGGTCCACCAGGCCGGTGCGGTCTCGCCCGTGGTGGACGGCGTTGGTGAGCACGCCCACGTACCGTCCGCTCTCGGGGTGCATGAACAGGCTCGTCCCCGTGAACCCGTTGTGGTAGACCACCCCTTCCGGAGTGACCAGCCAACCCAACCCGCGGGAGAGCCGCCCTCCCGCGTCCACCTGCGGGGTCCAGCTCTCCCGCACGTACGAACCGGGGATCTCCCCCTCCGCCCCGATCTCGTGCAGGCGCAGCATCTCCCGAGCGAAGGTGCCCAGGTCGATGGCGGTGGTGAACGCCCCGGCGTGCCCGGCCACACCGCCCATCAGCGCCGCGGCCTCGTCGTGCACCACGCCCCAGGTGGGAGCGGTTCCGACGAGTCGACGCTCGGTGGGGGCCACGCCGGGCGAGCGTGGCAGCGGACCGAAGGTGGTCGAGCGCATGCCCAAGCCGGCCCAGAAGTCGGCGGCCAATCGGTCCAGGCCCTTGCCGTACAGGCGTTCCAGCAGCAACCCCAGCAGGATGAACCCACGGTCGATGTACAGGTAGCCGGGATCCTCCAAAGGATCGGACAGGATGGCCTCGGCCAGGTCCTGGTCGGTGCCCACGTACCGTTCCAACCAGGTCACCTGGTTGAGTCTGCTGGTGTGCGTGAGGATCTGTCTGGTGGTCACCCAGGCCCCGGGAAGGTCCTCCCCCTCGAAGTATTCGGACATCGGAGCGTTGAGGTCCAAAACCCCCTCGGCGACCGCCCTACCGACCAGCGGCCAGGTCGCCATCACCTTCGTCAGGCTCGCGACGTCGTAGGAGACGTCCGGCGCGGTGTCGTGTTCGTCGTCGATCCGACCGACCGCGACGAACTCCCACATGCCACCGGTACCGACCACCGCGGCCCCACCGGGTAGCCAGTCGGCGTCCACCATCACCTTCAGGACCCCACGGATCCGTGCCCCCGTCTCCGTGAGCCAGTCACCATCGTGCACCACACGCCTCCCCCCGAGCGGTCTTCCCCCACTCTCGGCGGATACCCCGTTCGATCCGGCTTGTCACACCCGTGTCGTCAACGAACAGTACGAAACCCGCGCAGGTGGAGGCCGTAATCGAGGGGGTCGGGCGTGGCGAAGTAGGCTGGCGTTCAGGAGTTTCCCGAGGAGGACGATGAGCAGCCAGACCCCCGTTCCCGCCGGTTTCGTCGGCGTGGCCGGAAACATGGGGATCAAGGACCCCGACGACGATTTCTTCGCCGTCGTCTCCCAGACCCCGGCGGTGGTGTCCGCCGTGTTCACCAGGTCCCGGTTCGCCGGGCCCAGTGTGCGCCTGAGCCGGGAGGCGGCCTCGGACGGCCGTGCCCGCGGAGTCACCGTGATAGCCCGCAACGCCAACGTGGCCACCGGACAGGTCGGCACCCGGGACGCGCGCGAGGTGCGGGACCGGGTGGCCCGGGCCGCCGGCGTCGACCCCGACGAACTCCTGATCGCTTCCACCGGCGTCATCGGACGCCCCTACCCGATGGAACGGGTCCGCGCCTACCTGGACGGGCTGCCGGCCGAGTTCCCGCCGGCCGACCTGGACCGCGCCGCGTCGGCGATGATGACCACCGACACCCACCCCAAGATCGTCGGCGCGAAGGTGGGCGGGGCGACCCTCACCGGCATGGCCAAGGGTGTGGGCATGATCGAGCCGAACATGGCGACCATGCTGGCCTGGTTCTTCACCGACGCCGAGCTGGAGCAACCGGTTCTGGACGAGGTGTTCCGCCGGGTGGTGGACCGCACCTTCAACGCGCTCAGCATCGACACCGACACCTCCACGAGCGACTCCGCCGCGATCATCGCCAACGGTGTGGCCGGCCCGGTGGACGTCGCCGAGTTCGAGGAAGCGCTGTACGAGACGGCGCTGAGGCTGGTCCGGATGATCGCCTCCGACGGCGAGGGCGCGGGCAAGCTCATCGAGGTGCGGGTCACCGGAGCTCGCGACGACGCGCAGGCCAAGCGCGTGGGCAAGGCCGTGGTGAACTCTCCGCTGGTCAAGACCGCCGTGCACGGGGCCGACCCCAACTGGGGCCGGGTCGCGATGGCCGTGGGCAAGTGCTCGGACGAGACCGACGTGCTGCCGGAGAACGTGCGCATCGTCTTCGGTGACGTGGAGACCTTCCCCGCAGAGGCCACCGAGGAGACCCTGGAGCGCGCCGCCCGGCACATGAAGGGCCAGGAGGTGCTGATCGGGGTCGACCTGGGTATCGCCGACGGTGACTTCACCGTCTACGGCTGTGACCTGACCGAGGGCTACATCCGGATCAACGCCGACTACACGACCTGAGCCACCCCCACGAACGACGACGTGGCCCCGGAGGAACGGATTCCTCCGGGGCCACGGTGTTTCGGGGGCACGCCGCTCTCGGGACCGCGCCGCGGTCAGATGTGCACGGCGGGGCCGTCGGTCATCCTCCCCCCGCGCATGAACAGCGACAGGATCGCGCCCGCGAACAGCAGCCCCGCGGCGATGAGGAAGGCCAGGTGCAGGCCGTCCAGGAAGGCCAGGTTGCTCGCCGTGGTGATCGCGGAGACGGTGTCGGCGTCGGCCCCTTCGGGCAGGACGGCGCCGCCCTGGGCGATGACGCTCTGCATGGAGCTCAGTTCACCACCGGAGGGCGCGTCCTGGCCGAAGGCGCCGTAGTGGTCCGGCAGCCTCGTGACGATGGTCGCGGACATGACCGCGCCCAGGACCGCCGTGCCCAGCGAACCGCCGAGCTGCATCGCCGCCTGTTGCACGGCGGAGGCGACACCGGCGAAGCGCACCGGCGCGTTCCCGATGATCGCGGCGGTGGCACCGGTCATCACCAGGCTCAGCCCCACTCCCAGCAGGACGAACCCGATCGACAGGTACACCACCGAGGTGTCCAGGGTCAGTCGGGAGAGCAGGAACATGCCCGCCGCCGCGGACAGCAGGCCGATGGTGGTGGGCAACCGTGCGCCGACCCGGTCGAGGATCCGTCCCGCGATCGGAGAGACGATGGCCATGGTCGCGGTCATCGAGATGAGCTGCGTTCCGGTCTGGGCGGGGCTCATCCCTCGCACGCCCTGTAGGTAGAAGGTGATGAAGAACAGCGAGCCCATCAGGCTCACGGCCATGAACACCATCAGCACCACACCGATGGCCAGGGAGGGGTTGGCGAACAGCGCGAGCGGGATGAGCGGCTGTTCGGGCTTGCGCTCCCAGAGCACGAAGGCGAGGGCGAACAGGATCGCCCCACCCAGGGAACCCAGGGTGACGGGGTGGCCCCAGCCGATGCTCGGCGCCTCCACCAGTGCCCACACCAGGGCGAAGACTGCGATGCTGATGAGGACGATGCCGGGCAGGTCCATGCGGCTTCCCGGGTCGGTGGGCCGGTTGGCGGCCAGTAGCCACAGGCCCAGGACCAGGGCGATCACGCCCACCGGGACGTTGATGTAGAAGACCGCCTCCCAGCTGAGCGCGTCGACGAGGACGCCGCCCAGGATGGGACCGCCGGCGGTGGCCGCGCCGATCAGGCTGCCGAACACCCCGAAGGCCCGGCCGAGCTTGCTGGGCGGGAAGCTCGCGCGCATCAGGCCCATGGCCGACGGCAGCAGGAGCGCCCCGAAAACGCCTTGGACGATCCGGAAGGCGACCAACATGATGACCCCGGAGGACAGGGCGATGGCCACCGAGGCCACGACGAAGCCGACCACGCCCACCAGGTAGGTGTTCCGGTGGCCGAAGCGGTCGCCGAGCTTGCCCGCGGTGATGAGGAAGACGGCGAGGCCCAGCAGGTAGCCGTGGGTGACCCACTGCAACTCGGCCAGGGACGCCCCGAGGCTCGCGCCGATCGCCGGGTTCGCGACGGCCACGATGGTCCCGTCCAAGGCCACCATCATCACGCCGAAGGCGATGGCGACCAGCGTCGCCCAGGGGCTCCGGGTGAGGCGTTCGGCCACCCGTGTCGGTGGTGCGGCGGTCTGTGCGGTCATGGCTCCCCCGATGGTTCCCCGTTGGTTACCGGGCGAGATTATGGCAGCCACTGACACTTCGCAATCCATGCAAGAAGTCAGTGACTGACGTCATACTGGCCCGCATGTATCCTCGCAGTGGGTGCGAGATCCGAGGCCACCGAGGAAGGAGGCCGTCCATGACCGTGACGAGCTCCGAACCGACCGGTCTACGTGAGCGCAAGAAGGCGCGCATGCGCAGGGACCTCATCGACGCGGCGATCCGCCTGTTCCACGAGCGCGGGTTCGAGGGGACCACCACGGAGGAGATCGCCGCAGCCGTCGACGTATCCCAGCGCACGTTCTTCCGGTACTTCGCCTCCAAGGAGGACGTGGTCCTGGAGGCCGCGGAGGGCGTGGACCAGAGTCTGTTCGACTCCCTGCGCGAACGCCCCGCCGACGAGGCACCGTTCCGTGCCCTGCGCAACGCGATGCGCGACCACTGGGAGTACCTGGAGCGCGAGGACCTGCATCTCCAGGGCAGCGCGAGCAACCTCATCGCCCGCAGTCCCGAGCTGATCGAGGCGAACATGCGCTACCACCATCGGCGCCAGGCACGCCTCGCCAAGGTCCTGGGGGAACGCGCGGGGGTGGACCCGACCACCGACCACCGCCCGTCACTGGTCGCCTCGGTGTTCTTCGCCGCCCTGAGCAACGGCCACCAGATCTGGTGCGCCTCCGGATGCGAGGACCTCGGCCGCCTGCTCGCCTGCTTCCTGGAACAGCTGGACCTGGTCCCCGAAGCCGTCGGCGGCGGCTGGGGCACCCCCACCGGCACCTGACCGGGCCCACCACCCGACGAGCCCGGAGGCGATGGGGCCGCGTGTGGTGAGGGCGCTCGTGGTGAGGCGCCGCTCCGGGGGCCCGGACGGTGGGTCCCCCGGAGCGTCCCGGTGTGGCTCGGCACGTGGGTCGGGTCCGTCGGCGAAGTCACCGCACGTCCTCACGGTCGGCCCGGGTTCGGTTGTCGACCGTGAGGACGCCGTGACGGTGCCGCCGGGGCTCCGGGGCCCCGCGCGGCAGGGTCGTGTTCGCGGAACACGACCCCTCGGGTCAGAGCCGTAGGGCCTCCGGATGCGCCGCCTCGCGCACCACCTTCCTGGCCCGCTCCGGGTCCTCGGCCGCCAGGGCCAGCTCGGCCAGGCGTCGGCACTCGGCATGCGTGTGCCGGGACAGGACGTAGCGCACCGCGGGCAGCGCCGGGGACGCCATGGACAGGCTGGTCGCCCCGAGACCCACCAGCACCACGGCGAGCAGTGGGTCGGCCGCGGCCTCACCGCACACCCCCACGGGTTGGCCCAGCGCCTCCCCCGCCCGCCCCACCTTGGCCAGCAGGTGCAACAGCGACGGCTGCCATGGGTCCAGCAGCTCCGGCAGGCTCTCCAGAGTCCGGTCGGCCCCCATGGTGTACTGCGCCAGGTCGTTGGTGCCGATCGACACGAAGTCCACACGGCGCAGCAGCCGGTCGGCCAACAGCGCGGCGGCCGGCACCTCCACCATCACACCGACCTCGGTGATCCCGGCCGATCTCGCCAGTTCGGCGAACTCGCCCGCCTCCGCCGGGGTGGAGACCATCGGAGCCATCACCCGGACCCGGGCGGAGGCCCCGTCGGCGGCGGCCGCGTGTTCGGCCGCGGAGATCGCGGTGAGCTGGTCGGTGAGCAGCCGTGGGTGAAGCCTCGACGTACGGAACCCGCGCACGCCCAGGGCCGGGTTGGCCTCCTCACCCGTCGGCGCGAACTCCAGGGGCTTGTCCGAACCCGCGTCCAGGGTCCGCACCGTCACCACCCGACCGGCGAAGGCCCGGAACAACCGGGTGTAGGCCTCGGTCTGCTCGGCCACCGTGGGTGGCTCCGCCCGGTCGAGGAAGAGGAACTCGGTGCGCAACAGCCCGATCCCCTCGCTGTCGTGCGCGCCGGCCTCGTCCGGGTCGCCCTCGCCCGCGTTGAGCAGCAACGCGATCGGCACACCGTCGGCGGTACGGCCCGGCCCACCGGACTCGGCCAGCAGGATCCGGCGGCGTTCGGCCCGCCCCTGGATACGCTCGACGACCTCGGTGTCCGGGTCCACCTCGACGGTGCCCGCGTCGCCGTCCACCGCCACCGTCACACCGTCCACCAGGTGTTCCGCTCCCGAGCAGCCCACCACCGCGGGCAGACCCAGGGAGCGGGCCAGGATCACGGTGTGGCTGGTGGGACCGCCCAGTCGGGTGACGATGGCCTTCACCCTCGCCGGGTCGAGCCGCACCGTATCGGCCGGCGCGAGGTCCCGGGCGACCAACACGTACGGATGTCCGGGATCGGGCAGGCCCGGCATCGGGAGTCCGAGCAACACCGCCACCGCCCTGTCCCGGATGTCGGCCAGGTCGGCGGCGCGTTCGGCCAGGTACCCTCCGGCCGCGAGCAGAAGCTCCTGGTAGCGGCCGCACGCCGTATGGACCGCCCAGGCCGCCGGGCGACCTCCCCGGGCGAGCTCGCCGATCTGCCTACGCAGGTCGGGGTCTCGGGCCATCATCGCCAGGGTGGTCAGCACCGCGGCGGCCTCGCCCTCGACGTCGGCCGCCCGCGCGTCCAGTTCCGCGCCCACCTCGTCCAGGGCGGCGAGGGCGGCGCCCTCCTCCGCCGCCGGATCGTCGACCACGGGTTCGTGCGCGGGCAGGGCGGGCGGGTCGGCCATCCGGGCGACGGGCGCCACCGCGGCGCCCGGCCCGGCGGCGATGCCCTTGAGCGGGCCCTCGGGGGCGGGGCCGGAGGCCGGGTTCTGGACGGGTTCCGTCTGCGCCATGTGTGCTCTCCTGCGACTGATGGGGGCCGGCTGTGATGGTGGGGACGATGATCCGTCGGGTCCAGCCAACCCCGAAAACGGCGCCGGCGCCGGCCCCGATCCCGAATCTGTGGATAACCGGGCAGGGGCCGGCGTGCGCGCCTACCGGGGCCGGGCGTGGGTGTCTCCCGGAACGGTCAGGGCTCGATGGTCACCTTGACCGCGGTGCCCGCCGCGACCGTCTCGATCGCCTTGTGCACGTCGGCCAGCGGCATTCGTTCGGTGATGAGGTCGGCGACCGGCACCGCCCCGGTGGAGATGAGGTCGAGGGCGCGCTTGTTGTGTTCGGGGCTGGAGCCGTTGGCCCCGAAGATCGAGAGCTCCCGGTAGTGGACCGCGTTGGCGTCCAGCGCGATGATCGGCGCGTCCTTGGGCAGCCCACCGAAAAGGCTGATCCGGCCGCTGCGCGCCACCATCCGCACCGCGTCCTCCTGGGCCTTGCCGGACGCGGCCGCGGTGATGACCAGGTCCGCGCCCCGGTCGCCGGTCAGCTTCAGCACCTCGGCGACGGCGTCGGTGTCCGACCCGCAGATCGCGGCGTCGGGACGCACCAGTTCGGCGGACATGTCCAGGCGACCCCGGTTCAGGTCCACCAGGTACACCTCGGAGGCGCCCTTGGCCCGGGCCAGACGGACGTGCAGACAGCCGATGGGTCCGGCGCCGATCACCACCACCTTGTCGCCCTCGCCGACCCCGGCGATCTCCTGACCGTTGAGCACGCAGGCGAGGGGTTCGGCCACGGACGCCTCGGCGAGGGAGACGTTGTCGGGCACCCGGTTGACGCCGTCCACGGCCAGCACCGCCTCGGGGATGATCATGTACTCGGCGAACCCGCCGTCGTAGTGGTAGCCCATGGACTCCTGGCGCGAGCACACCGTGAACCGGCCGTCGGCGCACTCCACGCAGGTGCCGCACGGGATGGCGGCGATGACCTGTACCCGGTCCCCCTCCGACCAGCCGGTGACCCCCTCGCCGACCTCCACGATCCGACCGGAGATCTCGTGTCCGATCACCCGGGGCGGACGGATGTGGTGGTGACCGTGTCGGGAGATCTTGACGTCGGTGCCGCAGGTGGAGCAGTTGGCGACGGCGATCTTGAGCTGCCCCGCCCCCGGCGTGGGTTCGGGCGCCTGTTCCAGGCGGATGTCCCCGGGGGCGTAGAAACGGGCGACGAGCATGGTGGGGCCTTTCTTGTGGGGTCGGGGGCGGGGTGTCCGCCCCCGACCGTTCGAGGAAGCGGTGGCACGGGTCCACCGGGGGTACGCGGTGATCAGCCCGCGGCGGGGGCGAGCAGTTCGAGGACCTCGTCGGGGTCCTCCGCCGACCGGAGCCGCGCCGCCCTTTCGGGGTCGGTGAGGACCCCGGCCAGGGAGGACAGCACCCGCAGGTGTTCCTCGCCCGACGCGGCGATGCCGATGGCCACGTGCACGGTGGGACCGTCCCAGTCGACCCCCTCGGGGAACTGGACGACGGCGAGCGCCGCCTTGCGTACGAGGACGCGGGAGGCGTCGGTGCCGTGCGGGATGGCCACGCCCTCGCCCACGAAGGTGGGGATGGAGGCCTCCCGTTCGTGCATCGCGCTCACGTATCCGGGGTCGACCGCGCCCAACTCCACCAGCAGGGCGCCGCACTGGTCGATGGCGTCGGCGCGGTCGCGGGCGGTGCGGCCGAGCCGGACGGCGTCCGCGTTGAGGACGAGATCAGTCGCCAAGGGTCCCACCGTCCCGGATGGCCGCCTCCACCTTGGTGAACACGGGGTCGCCGAGGAACATCTGGAAACCGATGACGACGGTGTCGGGCACGCGGGTCCGGGCCCGGGCGACCAGGCCGGAGTGGCAGAGCACGAGGTCGGCGTCGTCGGGGACGCGGTCCACCGGGGAGTGCTCCACGGTGACGTCGTAGGGGGCGAGGGTCTTCTTGAGCTGGGTGGTGAGCAGGACGCTGCTGCCCATGCCGGCGTCGCAGGCGACGACGACCTTCTTGACGGCGGATCCTTCGATGGTGGCCATGTGGCCCTCCTGTGCTGAACCTGGACTGGGGGTGGTCTTGCGGCCCGGATGGGCCCGGACGGACGGCTAGGCGTCCTTGGTCTCCGCCGCCGCGGCGGCCTCGCGTTCGGCCTTGCGTTCGGCGCGCCCGAATCCGAGTAGGGCCGAGGCGATGAGGAACGAGACGACCGTACCGACGAGGACACCGGCGAGGACCGCGATGTGGTCGCCGCGCGGGGTGACCGCCATCAGGGCGATGATGCTGCCCGGTGCCGGGGTGGCGACGAGTCCGGCGTCGAGGAGCATGAAGGTGGTCACGCCGGACATGCCTCCGCCGATCACGGCCAGGAGGAGCTTGGGCTGGGCGAGGATGTACGGGAAGTAGATCTCGTGGATGCCGCCGAGGAAGTGGATGACGATCGCGCCCGGGGCGGTGGCCCGGCTGAGCTTGGGGCCGAACAGCATGCAGGCCAACAGGATGCCCAGGCCGGGGCCGGGACTGGTCTCGACGAGGAACTCGATCGCCTTGCCCTGCTCGGCCACTCGGGCCACGCCCAGGGGGCCGAGGACACCGTGGTTGATGGCGTTGTTCAGGAAGAGGATCTTGGCGGGTTCCACGATCAACGACACCAGCGGCAGCAGTGACATGTCGATGAGGAACTGGACCCCGGAGCCCAGCCAGCCGGCGACGGCGGTCACGACCGGGCCGATGGCGTACAGCCCCAGGCCCGCCATGACACCGCCGAGGATTCCGGCGCTGAAGTTGTTGACGAGCATCTCGAAGCCGGACGGCGTGCGCGGCTGGGCGACACGGTCGAACTGCTTCATCAGGTAGGCGGTGAGCGGTCCGACGACCATGGCGCCGAGGAACATCGGGATGTCCGCGGAGACGATGACACCGATGGTCGCGATCGCGCCGACGACACCACCGCGCTTGTCGTAGACCAGGTGACCGCCGGTGTAGCCGATGAGCAGCGGCAACAGGTAGGCGATCATCGGGTCGACGAGCTGGGCGAGGTGTTCGTTGGGCCACCAGCCGTCGGGGATGAACAGCGCGGTGATCAGGCCCCAGGCGATGAAGGCGCCGATGTTGGGCATGACCATGCCCGCGAGGAAGCCGCCGAAGCGTTGGACTCCGGAGCGGACCGAGGCGAATCGGCTCTCGCTCTGCTGGGTGGACATGGGGGGAACCTCCTGAGAGGTGCGGCGGTGGTGGCCCGCCGAGGAGTGGACGGTGTGGGGTCAGACCACTTGGACCGCCGGTCCCGCCGACTCCAGTTCGTCGGCCAGACCATCGGCGAGTTTGTCGTCGGTGACGATCAGGTCGAGGTCCTCGACGTTGGCGAAACGGGCGAAGTGGTCGTTGCCGACCTTGGTGTGGTCGGCGAGCAGGACTGCGCGTCGGGCGGAGGCGATCATGGCCCGCTTGACCTCGGCCTCGGCCGGGTCGGGGGTGGTGAGCCCGCGTTCGACGGACACTCCGTTGGCGGCCATGAAGGCGACGTCGACGTAGGACTCGGCGAGGGATCGTAGGGCCCAGGCGTCGACGCTTGCCTGGGTCCGGTTCCGTAGCCGGCCGCCGAGCAACATGAGGTTGATGTTGGGGCGGGTGGTGAGGGTGAGGGCGATGGAGAGGGAGTTGGTGACGACGATGAGCTCCCGGTCCGTGGGCAGCTGTTCGGCCATGCGGCCGGTGGTGGAGCCCGCGTCGAGGAGGACCGCGCCCTCCTCGGGGAGTTCGGCCAGCGCCGCCTTGGCGATCCGTTCCTTCTCCTCTGTCATGACGGAGTCGCGCACGTTGAGCGTGGGTTCGAAACCCAGACGCTCGACGGGGATCGCGCCGCCGTGGACCCTGCGCAGGACCCCGTGCCGTTCGAGGGCGGTGAGGTCGCGGCGGATGGTCTCGTAGGTGACGTCGAACTCCGAGGCGAGCCCCGTGACGTCGACCCGGCCGTCACGGCGGGCGCGTTCGAGGATCACCTGCTGGCGCTCTTCCGCATACATGTGGGATCACCTGTGTTTCGGTGTGGTTTTGGGTGAGCATAATCGTGTTGCGTGGGACACACAAGGGGTATCTCCACCCAATATCCCAGCACTCACGATGATCGCGCCATTTCAGGAAAACTCTGGTCAACCACCTTGGCCATCACAGCACACAGGGGCACTCCCGCCCGACCCCCCATCCTTCCCCCACCACATCGCACGCTGTTGACAGGCGCAGGCAAACACACATAATCAAAACCATCCCCACACGCAGGCCGGGCAGCCCCACCCCTCGAAAAGAGCTCCCATGATCCTGACCCTCACCCCGAATCCGAGCGTCGACCACACTCTTGAGGTCGACGGCCTCGTCCGAGGCGAGGTCGTGCGGATACGCGCCACACGCGCCCAGGCCGGCGGCAAGGGCGTCAACGTCGCCCGAGCCCTGCTCGAAGCGGGCGTCGACACCCGCGCGATCCTTCCCGTCGGCGGGGGCGGCGGCGCCGAACTCACCGCCCTCCTCGGTGGCCTGCCCCGGGTCACCGTCCCCATCGAGGGCGAGACCCGCGGCAACTTCGCCGTCACCGAGTCCGACGGCACCACCACCAAGCTCAACGCCGCGGGCCCCACGCTCTCCCCCGCCGAGGTCCGGGCCCTGCTCCGAGCCGTGGAGGACGAACTCGCCAAGGGTCCCGACTGGATGGTGGCCAGCGGAAGCCTGCCCGTGGGCGCCCCCGACGACCTCTACGTTCGAGTGGCCGAACTCGCCGCCGGCCACGGGGTACCGCTCGCGCTGGACACCTCGGGCGCCCCACTCGAATCCGCGGCGCGTGCGGGTTCGGTGGAACTGCTCAAGCCCAACCTGGAGGAGCTGTCCGGCCTGGTCGGCCGCACGCCGACGACCATCGGGGAGGTCACCGGCGCGGCGCGCGAGGTCCTCGCCGGGGGGAACGGCGCCGCCCTGGTCACCCTCGGCGGACACGGGGCCCTGTACGTGGACGCCGGGCAAGTGTTGTGGGCCAGGGGACCCCGGGTACGCACCCGGAGTACCGTGGGCGCGGGTGACAGCGCGCTGGCCGGTTTCCTCGCCCTTGAGGGCACCCCCGAGGAACGGCTGCGTCGGGCCGTGGCCTGGGGCACCGCCGCCGTGTCCCTGCCGGGGACCACCGTCCCCCGCCCCGAAGACGTGACCGACGACGGCATCGTCTCGATGACCGGACCCGACCCCCTGTGGCGGATCGACAAGCTCTGACCACCCATCGGCGGCCATGAACACCCGACCACCGGCCACGAACCACGAGACCCCGAGGACCGACATGTCCGAACGCACCGTAGCCATCGGCTCCCAGCTGGGCCTGCACGCCCGCCCCGCGGCCCTGTTCGTGCAGGCCGTCAACGAGACCGGCCTGCCCGTGATGATCTCCCGCGAGGGACACAAGGAGGTGGACGCGCGCAGTGTCCTCGCCGTGATGTCCATGGGGGCCTCTCATGGGGAGACCGTCACCCTGACCTGCGACGCCGAGGGCGCGGACGAGGCGCTGGACGGCCTCGTGGAGCTACTCGGCAAGGAACTCGACCCGAAATAGGCGCGTGGGCCCCTCACCCGACGGTGAGGGGCCCGCCGCGTCACCCGAGGAGGCGGATGGCCTCCTCGCGCATCTGGACCTTGCGCACCTTGCCGGTCACCGTCATCGGGAACTCGTCCACCACGTGGACGTAACGCGGGATCTTGTAGTGGGCGATACGCCCCTCGCAGAAGGCCCGCAGTGACTCGACGGTCAACGGATCGGCCCCGTCCCGCATGCGGACCCACACCATGAGCTCCTCGCCGTACCGTTCGTCCGGGACCCCGATGACCTGGGCGTCCAAGAGGTCGGGGTGGGTGTGGAGGAGTTCCTCGATCTCGCGCGGGTAGACGTTCTCCCCACCGCGGATCACCATGTCCTTGATCCGGCCGGTGATGCTCACGTACCCGTCCTCGTCCATGACGGCGAGGTCGCCGGTGTGCATCCAGCGTCCCGAGTCGATGGCCTCGGCGGTCTTCTCCGGCTCGTTCCAGTACCCGAGCATCACCGAGTAGCCGCGGGTGCACAGCTCGCCCGGGACGCCGCGCGGGACGGTGACCCCGGACCCCGGGTCGATCACCTTGACCTCCAGGTGTGGGCCGACGCGGCCCACCGTGGACACGCGGCGTTCCAACGAGTCGTCCCGCCGGGTCTGGGTGCTCACCGGAGAGGTCTCGGTCATGCCGTAGCAGATGGAGACCTCGGACATGCCCATCCGGTCGATGACCTTGCGCATGATCTCCGCCGGGCAGGGCGAGCCGGCCATGATGCCGGTGCGCAGCGAGGACAGGTCGTAGTCGTCGAAGTCGGGCAGGGCGAGCTCGGCGATGAACATGGCGGGGACCCCGTACAGCGAGGTGCAGCGTTCGGCCTGGACCGCCTCCAGCGAGGCCGCCGGGTCGAATCCGGGCCCGGGGATGACCATGCAGGACCCGTGACTGGTGGCCGCGAGATTCGCCATCACCATGCCGAAGCAGTGGTAGAACGGCACCGGAATCGCGATTCGATCCCGTTCGGTGTACCCCAGCAGCTCTCCCACGGAGAATCCGTTGTTGAGGATGTTGTGGTGGGACAGGGTCGCGCCCTTGGGGAACCCGGTGGTGCCCGACGTGTACTGGATGTTGACCGGGTCGTCCGGGGACAGGGTCGCCTCCACCTCGGCCAGTCGCGACCGATCACCGCGACCGCCCGCTTCGAGCAGGGAGTCCCAGCCGGCCCCGCCGAAGAGCAAGACCTCGCGCAGGTCCGGGCACTTGCCGCGCACCTCCTCGATCATGCCCGCGTAGTCGGAGGTCTTGAAGGAGGGCGCGGCGACCAGGACGGAGGTCCCCGACTGCTGGAGGACGTACTCCAGTTCGTGGGTCCGGTAGGCGGGGTTGATGTTGACCAGTACCGAGCCGATCCGCGCCGTGGCGTACTGGATGAGGACCCACTCCGCGCGGTTCGGGGACCAGATCCCCACGCGGTCGCCCTTGACCACTCCGAGGGCGAGCAGGCCGAGGGCGACGCGGTCGACCTCGGCGTCGAACTCCCGGTAGGTGAGCCGGAGCCCGGCGGGCCGGTCGATCAGCGCGTCCTGGTCGGGATGGGCGGCGACGGTACGCGCCAGGTTCACGCCGATCGTGTCGCCGAGCAAGGGTGTGGTCGACGTTCCGGAGGCGTAACTCGGTCGGGGTTCGGTTGTACTCAAGTCCGGACTCCTGGATGTGAGAGACGGAGGACGCCATGACCGGGGACTCGTCGTCACCTTTGTGGTCATGTGCGCCGGATCACACGTATCACGAGGGTCGGGTGCCTGTGAAGCACGTCGGGGGCCTTCCCACCGGTGTCCGGTGGGAAGGCCCCCGCAACCGGAGCGCCGGTCTACTCCTTGACCCGGTGGACCTTGTGCTGGGCGGCCTGGGCGCGGGGGCGGAGCACCAACAGGTCGATGTTGACGTGCGAGGGGCGGGTGATCGCCCACACGATGGTGTCGGCGACGTCCTCCGCGGACAGCGGGTCGGGGACGCCCTCGTAGACGGCGTCGGCGCCCTCCTTGTCGCCACGCAGGCGGTTGAGCGAGAACTCCTCGGTCTTGACCATGCCGGGGGCCACTTCCAGCACCCGGACCGGTTCCCCGACCAGTTCCAGGCGGAGCGTGGCCGCCAGGGTGTGCGCGCCGTGCTTGGCCGCCACGTAACCGCCGCCGCCCTCGTAGACGACGTGCCCGGCCACCGAGGAGACCAGGAGGACGGTGCCGTCCCCGCTCGCGATGAGCTTGGGCAGCAGGGCCTGGGTCATGTTGAGCACGCCCAGGACGTTGACCTCGTACATCCGCCGCCAGTCGGCGGGGTCGCCGGTGGCCACCGTCTCCGTGCCGATCGCGCCGCCCGCGTTGTTGACGAGCACGTCGCAGGAGCCCAGTGCCTCGGCGAAGGCATCGACGGCGGCCCGGTCGGTGACGTCGAGGACCTGTGCCCGCGCGACCCGGCCGGCCTCGGTGATCTCTTCGGCCAGGGCCTCGATCCGGTCGGCGCGACGGGCGACCAGGACCACCTCGTAGCCCTCGGCGGCGAGTCCGCGAGCGGTGGCCGCGCCGATCCCGCTGCTGGCTCCGGTGACGACCGCGGTCGCTGTCATGTTGGTTCCTCCCCAGGACTGACGTTGTCGCGCCGAGCGTATCCGGGCGGGTGGGTCGCCGAACGGGAGGACCCGCGCCACCGTGCCAGAGGATCCGGACGACCTGGACGACCTCGCTGCCGTGATCCGCCTCTACCTCGCGCACCGGGGCTGATCCATCCGGACCGAGGACGCGAAATAACCCGTGGCCCCGGGCGAAACACCATGGTATTTTCGGCGGAATTCATCCTCCGCTGCAATTCCACCGCTTGGGAAGAACGCCCATGGCCGAAACAGAATATCCTGCACCGCCCGGAGAACGGTCACTACTTCGACGATTCACCGTGTACTCACTCGGCACATCCCTCGCCGACTTCGTTTACGGTGCGGTCTTCGTCACGATTTTCCTGGGGCGCGGCGCGGAACCATGGATGGTGGGGTCGATCATGGCCGGCGCCAACCTGGTCGGTCTCCTCATGGAGGCGCCGAGCGGGGCACTGGGCGACCGCTACGGACACCGGAGGTTGTTGTTCATCGGCCTGCTCGGTTGGAGCGCCGGATTCATGCTCGTCGGCGCCGCACCGACCCTGCCCCTGACCCTGGTGGGCATGTGTTTAGGCACCGTCGGTTACGCGCTGCACTCGGGCACCATGAGCGCGATCCTGATCAACCGGGTCGATGCCCGGGACCGGACCGCCCGGATCGCGCGGATCGTTCGTGTGGGAGCCCTGTCCGGCCGGGTCGGTTCGGCACTCGGCGCCGCCCTGGTGATGGTGGCGGGTGCGTGGCTGCCCGCGGGTCCACTGGTGGCCTGCGGTGGTCTGCTGATGTTGTCCCTCGCGGCCCTGACACCGTTGAGTTTCCCCGACACTCCTGGACGACCGGACCGGCGGATCGGTGTGCTCGTGCTGGAGTCGGTCTCCCAGGTGCTCAGCCGGCGCTTCGCCCCGATGGTGGCGTTGGCCATGGGCGCCATGTCGGCGACGGTGCTGTTGGTGGCTTCCTGGCAGCCGATGCTGCTGGAGCGTTTCGGGCAGGACGTCCACCTCAACGGTCTGTTCCTGCTGGTGATGACGTTGTCCCTGGCGGCGGGGGCGGCCGCCGCGCGTTGGGTGCACCCGCGCCGACCTCACGTGTGGGGCCCGCTGTCGGTCATGGCGATCGGACTTCCCGTGGTGTTGGCCGCGCACGACGTGGTCCCGTTGATCGTCGGCCTGGTCGCGGCCGAGTTCCTCATCGGCCTCGCGGGCGTGGTGACGGGGATCTGGTGCCAACTGATGTTCACCGACGCCGACCGCAACACCATGTTCTCCACGATATCGACCCTGGCCATGTTGGCCGGTGTCGCGACCAGTTTCAGTTTCGGCTGGCTGTGGGATCTTTGGGGGATTCCCACAGCGGTCACCATCATGGCTTTGGGATCCGTCGTCGGTGGGGTCGTCTCACTCACCCTGGTCCGCCTTTTCCCGGAGTCCACGGAATTCACCGAGACGAAAATGGAAGATTCCGACAGAAATAGTGAACCCGAGAGTTCATGACCCGCACGAATCACCCATTCGCCACCTTGATAATCTGCGGGCGATCGACGTGGAGGAAGTGAGTGATGATGGATCTGTCGCGGTTGTGCGGGGAACGTCCGATCGTCCAGGCGCCGATGGCCGGGGGCGCCACCACCCCGGACCTGGTGGCCGCGGTGAGCGCCGCCGGCGGCCTGGGGTCGCTGCCGGCCGGATATCTGACCGCCGACGCGTTCGGCGCTCGGATCGCCGAGGTGCGCGGGCTGGGGACCCAGGTGTTCGCGGCCAATCTGTTCGTCCCCTCCCCCTCTCGGTCTCCGGAGTGCGACGACGAACTGGCCGCCTACCGCTCCGAGCTGGCGGAGGAGTCCGGGCGTCTGGGTGTGGAGGTGGGACCGGCCCGCTACGACGACGATGACTGGGACGCCAAGGTCGACCTGCTGGTCGAGGCCCGGGTACCCGTCGTGAGCTTCACGTTCGGTTGCCCTTCCGAGGAGGTCCTGACCCGGCTGCGCGCGGTGGGGTCGGCGACCGTCGTCACCGTCACCACCGTGGCGGAGGCCCTCACCGCCGTGGCCCGGGGCGCCGACGGTGTGTGCGCCCAGGGCGTGGAGGCGGGCGGCCACCGCGCCGTCTTCGACCCCGCCCATGGTGGGGACCGCCCGTTGGCCGAGCTGTTGCCAGACGTGGTGCGTGCGGTGGACGTCCCGGTGATCGCCGCCGGCGGGATCATGGACGGTGCCGATGTCGCCGCGGTCCTGACCTCCGGAGCGGCCGCCGCCCAGTCGGGCACGGCGTTCCTACGTTGCCCGGAGAGCGGCACGCAGCCGGTCCACAAGGCCGCGCTCGCCGACCCCGACTTCACCGAGACCTCACTGACGTGTGCGTTCACCGGCCGACCGGCGCGGGGGCTGACCAACCGCTTCATCCTCGACCACCGCGATGCCCCCTGCGCCTACCCACAGGTGCACCACATGACCAAGCCACTGCGCGCCGCCGCGACCCGGGCCGCCGACCCCGAGGGGATGGCGTTGTGGGCGGGGACCGGGTTCCGGCGGGCACGGGAGTCGCCGGCGGGCGAACTGGTGACGGTGCTGCGTGATGAGGCGATCCAGGCGGGCGCCTCCCTCTGACCCGCACGGGACCCCCGACGTCCTCACCACCTCCTCACGGCACCGGGTGACCCCGGTAGGTTCGCCGTGTGAACCTGCGACTGACCTACCTCGACTCCCACGTGGATCTACGGTTCGCCCCCGGCACGGACCTGGAGCCGACACTGCGATTCCTCGGCACCCACCTCACCATCGCTCCGACCCCGGACCAGGGCCCCGAGCCCTTGGCCACGCTGTACGTGCACGCGTCCCCGACACGTACGCCTCCGGCCGACGTCACCTGGTCGGAGGGGTTCGTCCGGCGCAGCGCGAGCGATTTCTTCACCATCCCCGCCAAGTTGGCGTCTTCGAAGGGACGCGAGTACGTGGAGTGCGTCCGCAGCGGCACGCGCTTCGTGTTCGACCGCGAAGAACGGCGCGTCGACGTCACCGTCACCCCCGGTACAGGCCTGGAACCGGTGGAATTGCTCCGTGAACTGGTGCTGCGCGACCAGGAGAACCGGGGCGCGTCGGTCCTGCACGCCACCGCCGCCCACCGCGATGGTGAGGCAGTGCTGGTCGTGGGGGCCAAGGGCGCTGGAAAGAGCACGATCTTGCTGGAGCTGGTGGAGCATCACGGTTTCGAGGTCCTGAGCGGCGACAAGACGGTGGTGCGTCCCGGTCCGGACGGGGCGCCGCTGGTGTCGGGATGGCCGGACTACCCACACCTGGGCTACGGGACCATCGTCAAGTATCCGGGGCTGGCGGAGATCGCCGGCGCCGTGAACGAACCCGAGGGACACGCGTTCTCTCCCCTCGGCAAATACGCGGTGGACCCCGGCCCCTTCCGGGAGCGTTTCGCCAATGCGGCGCCCGGCACGACCGTCCCCGTGCGTGCGGTCCTCTACCCCTCCATCGGTCCGGGTCCCACCGAACTCACCCCCTCCCGTCCCGCCCCGAGCGACCTGGCGGGCCACGCCGAGTCGGGGTTCGACGGCCCCGTCTGGCATCACTTCGTCCCGGACCTGCGCGAACGATGGGTGGAACAACGCTCGCACCTGCTCGCGTGTCTGGCCGAGGTGCCCTCTCTGCGACTCACCGGCATGGGGGATCTCGCGAGGGTGTCACTGCCCTGACCTCCCCCGGTTTCCGGTCGGATTGTCGGTGGTGCGGGGTACGGTCGCCGCCTCCCCCACTTCCGGAAGGCGGCGCGGTGCCCCCGACGAACACCCGCGAGTCCCCCTGGCGATTCAGTCGCGACGAACGCACCCTCGTGTTGGGCGCCCTGCTCAACTCGATGGCGTTCTTCGCCGCCCTGCCGTTCGCGGCGCTCTACCTCGCCGACCGCACGGACCTGCCGACCGCGGGTATCGGGGCGGTGGTCGGTGGTATCGCCATGATCGCGGCGCTGGGCGGCCTGGCCGGCGGGATGCTCGCCGACCGCTTCGGCACGGTCCGGCTGATGCGGCTGGGACTGCTCTCGAACGTCCTGGTCTACGTCGCGCTGGCCTTCGTCACCGCGCCGGTCGCCATCATCGCCCTGTTCCTGTGCCTGGGCGTGGGACGCACGATGGTCGAACCGAGCATGAAGAAGCTGCTGTCGCTGGCCGACACCGGCGACGGGCGGATCTTCCGGGTCCGCTACATCACCCTGTGCCTGGGCGCGATCGTCGGCCCCGCCGTGGGCGGTTTGCTCTACCACGCGAGCCCGACGGCGTTCTTCCTGGTGCCCGCCGCCTTCTTCGCCCTGTACCTGGCGGTGATGGTCGTTCGTGGCGACGAGTTGGCACGCCTGGACTCCCCGTCCTCCGGTGGTGCCGGCTCCGCCTGGACCGCGGCCCTGCGCGATCCGCTGCTCCTGGCCGCGATCGGCGCCGGCGCGGTGGTCTTCCTGGTGTTCTCCCAGATGGACACGGCGATCCCGCTGTACATGAAGGGGACCTACGGGGACCGGACGGAGTACCTGTTCGCGTCGTTGCTGGTGGTCAACGCCGTGCTGGCGTTGTTGGTGCAGCCTCTGGTGATCCGGCTGTCCGAACGTCTGCCCCAGGGCCCGCTGGTGACGGCGGGCTGTGCGTGCTTCGCGGTGGCGTTCGCCTTCGTATGGCTGGGGACGAGCGCTGTGGTGGCGCTGTACGTGGCCATCGTGTTCTGGACCCTGGGCGAGGCGATCCTGCTGCCGTTGCCGGACATCGCGGTCCACGCCATCGCCACCGACGACCGCAAGGGCACCTACTTCGGCCTGTCCGAGCTGCGTTACCTGGGGTTCTTCGTCGGCCCCGTCCTGGGCGGGGTGCTTCTGGACCTGTCCGCCCCGGTCTACTTCACCGGCATGGCCCTGGCGATCTTCCTCTGCGTACCGCTCCTGTCACGCACCGCGAAGGCGGACCTACCACTTGGTAACAATTGAAAACGGCAGCCCATGAGACCTAGAGCACGTGAGCCGGGACACTCTAGGGTTCCGCCATGGGTGTATTGCGTAAGCGTGTCCTTCTTCGTGTCGTTTTGGGGTTTGTCGCGGTCGTCGCGTCGCTCGCCCTGATCACCGCTCTCCTCGGCGTGTGGGCGGTGCGCAGCTCCTTCCCCACCACCGATGGGGAACTCTCCCTGCCGGAACTGAACGCGCCGGTGAACGTCCTGCGGGACGAACACGGGGTCGCGCACGTATACGCCGACAACTCCGATGACCTCTTCGTCGCCCAGGGGTTCACCCACGCCCAGGACCGCTTCTGGGAGATGGACTTCCGCCGTCACGTCACCGCGGGCCGCACCGCCGAACTGTTCGGCCCGGACCAGGTCGAGACCGACGTCTACCTGCGCACCATGGGCTGGCGCCGCGTCGCCGAGCAGGAGTACGACCTGCTCTCCGAGGAGACGCAGGGGTACCTGGACGCCTACGCCGCCGGGGTGAACGCCTGGATCGAGGACAACGAAGGGCTTTCCGCGAGCCTGGAGTACGGACTCCTGGGCATCACCGCCGACGACTACACCGTCGAGCCCTGGACCCCCACCGACAGCCTCGCCTGGCTCAAGGCCATGGCCTGGGACCTGGGCGGCAACCTCCAGGAGGAGACCGACCGCGCCCTGCTGCTCTCCAACGGCCTCGACCGGGAACGGATCGAGGAGCTCTACCCGGAGTACCCGACCGAGCGACACGCACCCATCACCGACACCGAAGAGCACAACGGCACCGAGCCGGAGGCCGACCTGTCCCGGGGTCCAGAACTCCCCGAAGAGGCCTTGGACGCCCTCGAAGGTCTGCCCGCCGTCCATGACGCCGTGCCCGACCTCCTCGGCCCCTCGGACAGCCCCGACATGGGTTCCAACTCCTGGGTGGTCTCCGGGGAGCACACCGACACCGGCGCTCCCCTGCTGACCAACGACCCCCACCTGGGCGCCTCCATGCCGTCCACCTGGTACCAGATGGGCCTGCACTGCACGGAACTGTCCAAGGAGTGCCCCTTCGACGTCAGCGGGTTCAGCTTCTCCGGGCTGCCCGGCGTGGTCATCGGCCAGAACGAGTCGATCGCGTGGGGCTTCACCAACCTCAACCCGGACGTCATGGACCTGTACCTGGAACAGGTCGAGGGCGACAACTACATCGTGGACGGCGAGGAACGCCCCCTGGAGATCATCGAGGACACCATCGAGGTCTCCGGCGGTGAGGACATGGACATCACCATCCGCTCCACACACCACGGCCCGATCCTGTCCACGACCGCCGCCGGCGGGAACCTGCGCGAGATCGGTGCGACCCCCTCCGAGGGCGACGACTCCCCCTACGCGGTCTCCATGCGGTGGACCGCCCTCCAGCCGGGAACCACCGCCGACTCCATCTTCGCCCTGAACCGCGCACGTGACTGGGACGACTTCCGAAGCGCCGCAGCACAGTTCGAGGTACCGGCGCAGAACCTCGTCTACGCGGACGACGAGGGCAACATCGGCTACCAGTCCCCCGGTCTGGTGCCGGTGCGCGGCAAGGGCGACGGCCGTTGGCCCGCCCCCGGCTGGGACTCCGACTACGACTGGGAGGAGGAGTACCTTCCCTTCGACGAGCTGCCCAGCGTGCTCAACCCCGAGTCGGGGATCATCGTCACCGCCAACCAGTCGGTGGTCGACGAGGACTACGAACACTTCCTCACCACCGACTGGGACTACGGCTACCGCAGTCAGCGGATCAACGACCTGCTGGCGGAGGCGGTCGCCGACGGCCCGGTGACCATCGAGGACATGGAACGCGTCCTGATGGACTCCCACCACGGCGCCGCCGTCGACATCACGCCCCACCTCCTGGACGTGGACGTGGACGGAACCACCGCCGAGGCACAGGACGAACTGGCGGACTGGGACCACTTCAACGAACCCGACTCCGCGGGCGCGGCCTTCTACAACGCGACCTGGCGTCACCTGCTCCCCCTGCTCTTCGACGAGTTGGGCGAGATGGACATGAACAGCAACTCGCGCGGCATGTACGTGGTGACCGGGCTGTTGGAGGACCCCGACTCCCCATGGTGGGAGGGCCGGGAGGTCAGCGGCCGTGACGAGGTACTGGCCGCCGCCATGGACGAGGCCGCCGAGGAACTCACCGAACTGCTCGGCGACGATCCCGCCGCCTGGCGCTGGGGCGATCTGCACACCCTCACGGCCACGCACGAGTCGTTCGGCAGCTCGGGGATCGGCCCGGTGGAGTGGCTGTTCAACCGCGGCCCGGTGGAGAGCCCGGGGGGTTCGAGCATCGTCAACGCGACCGGGTGGAACCCGGCCGAGGGGTACGGCATCACCACGGTCCCGTCCATGCGGATGGTCGTCGACCTGTCCGACCGGGACTCCTCCACCTGGATCCACCTGACCGGCAACTCGGGGCACGCCTTCCACCCCAACTACGACGATCAGTTGGAACCATGGTCCGAGGGAACGTCACTGCCGTGGGCGGTGACGGAGGAGGCCGTGCGCGAGGCGAGCACGGACGAGCTCACCCTCACCCCATAGGAACCATCCGGGATCGGGGCGGGGACCTCGTGGTCCCCGCCCCCACGCGTGGGCTCACAGCGGGAACGAGGTGCCGGTCCACTCCTCGGACAGCTTCCACAACCGGCGGGCGGCGTCGGTGTCCTGGGCGGGTCCGCTACGACGGACCAGGCCGGGCGCGCCGGCGCCGAACATCCCGGTGGGGCCGGCGTAGGCCGCCCCTGGCACGTCCTGGGTGGCGGCGTAGATCGTCGGCAGGGCACCGGCCGAGGCACTCTGCGCGATGACCTTGTTCAGCACCCGCATGAACCGGTCCTCCAGCGCCTTCTCGGTGCGCCCCTGAAGGTTGGTGGCCGCGTAGCCGGGGTGGGCCGCGGTCGCCAGTACCGAGGACCCCACCTCCTCCAGTCTGCGCTGCAGCTCCAGGGTGAAGAGCAGGTTGGCCAGCTTCGACTGACCGTACGCCCGATAGGGGGTGTATCCCTTCTCGAAGTTCACGTCCTCGAAGTGGATCCCGCGCGCGGTGGCGTGCAACCCGGAGGACACGGTGACCACGCGCCCGGTGACGTGTTCCAGGAGCAGGTTGGTGAGGGCGAAGTGGCCCAGGTGGTTGACGCCGAACTGGGTCTCGAAACCGTCCACGGTGCTGGACCTGGGGATGGCCATGACCCCGGCGTTGTTGACCAGCAGGTGGAGGTCGCCCTTCCAGTCCTCGGCGAAGGCGCGCACCGAGGAGAGGTCGGCGAGGTCGAGCCGACGAACCTCGGTCTCACCGGGGATCGCCCGAGCGGCCTCGTCCCCCTTGGCGGTGTCGCGGACGGCCAGGATCACACGGGCCCCGCGCCCGGCCAGGACCTTCGCGGTCTCCAGACCGAGGCCGCTGTTGGCCCCCGTGACGACAGCGGTCCTGCCACCGAGATCGGGCAGGTGGACGTTCTTCTCGCTCATCCCCACACCGTAGATCCACCGCCGGAAGGCTGTCCACGGCCGCCATGATGACGCCGTCAACATCCCTCTATGCTGGTGAACATGGCCGAACGTCCCTACCACCACGGAGACCTGCGCGCCGTACTCCTGGCCGGTGCGGAACGCACCCTGGCCGACCGCGGACCCGCCGCGATCTCCCTTCGCGAACTCGCCCGTGAGGCGGGCGTGAGCCATGCCGCCCCCGGCCGGCACTTCAAGGACAAGGGGGCGCTGTTGGACGCCCTCGCGCTCAGCGGTTTCCAGCGGCTCAAGGCCGCCCTGCGACGCGCGGACGTCGGGGACGCCGACGCCGAGACCCGTGTCCTCGCCCTGGCCCTGGCCTACGTGGACTTCACCCGGGCCAACGGCGCCCTGCTGGACCTGATGTACTCCCGCAAGCACGACAGCGACGTCGCCGATCGGCTCATCACCGCCATCGAAGAGCTGCTCGACGTCGTGCTCGCCCCGATCGTCCAGGGTCAGCACGCCGGCGAGATCGTCCAGGGCGACCCGCAGTCGATCGCCTACACCGTCGTCTCCACCCTGCACGGTTTCGCGTCCCTGACCGCCGACCACTCCGAGGAGAAGTTCGACGGGGTCCTCCCGCAGGTCGTCCACCACCTCCTCCAAGGCCTCGCCCCGCGCTGACCCACCGATCGGAACCCCCACCTTCCAACAGGCGGATCCCTCGTAGCCTGGTCACCATGAACGCATCGGCGGTCTCACACCGGCGCGGGTTCGCGCCCGCCGTCGACCTCCTGCTCTGGGCGGTCCTCGGTGGACTCGCCGTGGCCGAGCTCTCGGGGGACGAGGGTCGGTCCGGGTTCGCCGAGAGCACGGTCGCGCTGGCCGTGGTGGCGATCGCGGTCGGATCGTTCCGCCGGTCTCCCTCGGTCTCCCTCGCGGTCGCGACCGCCTACGCCACCGCGCAGACGGTTTCGACGGGGCTGGGGTTGTTCACCACGCTCTACCTGTTCGTGCCCGTGCTGGTGGTGGCCGTCCTGTCCTATCGGTACGGCCTGCGCTCGGATCGCCCCGGTCCGGTGGTGGCACCCGCGATCCTGGCCGCGGCGGTCACGTTCACGGTGAACGCTGCCGCCGCGGCGGTGTTCGGACTCGACACCCGGGCCTACCTGTCGTCGCTGGTGGACTGGACCGGCGGCGCGCTGGCCCTGGTGCTGGCGTTGGTGGCCCCCTGGCTGTTCGCCCGATACCAGCGGCGACGCCTGAACGCGACCCGGGGCGCCTGGGCACTGGCCGAACGGATGGAGCGCACCCGCGCGGCCGAGGCCGACCGCGCCCGCCTGCGCGAACGTACCCGCATCGCCTCCCGCATGCACGACTCCCTGGGCCATGACCTGGCGCTGATCGCGGTGCGCGCGGCGGCCCTGGAGATGTCCGCCCAGGACGACCCGGAGCGGCGGGAGGCCGCCTCGGAGCTACGAGAGGCGGCGCACGAGGCCAACCTTCGGCTGCGCGAGGTCATCGGAGTGCTGCGTGAGGACTCCGACCGGGATTCCGCGGAACCCGAGGAGGGGATCTCGGCGCTGGTGGAACACGCCTCGGACGCCGGGCTCTCGGTGCGCCTGCTACGAGAGGGGCCCGACCCGGAGGCCGGTTCCGTGATGGGCCGCACGGTTCACCGAGTGGTGCGGGAGGGCCTGACCAACGCCGCCAAGTACGCGCCCGGCGGCGAGGTGTCGGTGCGCGTGGTCCGGGGAGAGGACGCCGTCCGGGTGACGGTCACCGACACCGGACCGGTGGAGACCCCGATTCTTCCCGCGCGCACCGGCGAGGACGCCGGCGGGTTGGCGGGGCTACGTGCCCTGGTGGAGGAGCACGGTGGCGAGATCACCGCGGGTCCCGGGGAACAGGGCGGCTTCGAGGTGCGGGCGCTCGTCCCGGAGCGGCCCGAGGACATCGTTTCGGACGAACCCGCCTCGCAGACGGACCGGTTGCGTTCAGAGGCCGACGAACGGGCCCGACGAAGCCTTCGCACCGCCCTGATCGTGCCGGTGGCTCTGACCACCGGCCTGATCGGGTTCGGTTTCCTGACACTGTGGTGGCTGGGCGAGAACTCGGTGCTACCACCGTCGAGCTACGAACGTCTGTCCGTGGGAGACACCGTGGAGAGCGTCGAGGAGGTGTCGCCCCGGTTCGAGTACCCGGCACGCTCGGTCGACCATCCTCCCCCGCCGCCACCCGAGGCGGACGACTGCCGCTTCTACCTGGTGGAACACGAGAGCGGGCTGCCGCCCGTGTACCGGCTGTGCTTCGACGACGGGGTGCTCATCGCCAAGGAACACGTCGAACGGCACGAGTAGCCACCGCTACCCTGGCCCGGTGAGCGAGACGAACGGTGACGCGACGATCCGGGTGGTACTGGCCGACGACGAAGCCATGATGCGCGCGGGGATCCGGGCGATCCTGGCGACCGTTCCCGGGTTCGAGGTGGTGGGCGAGGCCGCCGACGGCGCCGAGGCGGTGTCCCTGGTCGCCGAGCTGGCCCCGGACGTGGCCCTGTTGGACGTGCAGATGCCCGGCACCGACGGGCTCGCCGCCACCGAGACGATCACCGCCGAGCACCCGGGGACGTCCGTGGTCATCCTCACCACCTTCTCCGAGGACGCCTACATCGCACGGGCGCTGTCCAGGGGCGCCACCGGGTTCGTGCTCAAGTCGGGCGACCCGCACGAGTTGGTGTCCGGGGTGCGCGCGGTGGTGGACGGTGGCGCCTACCTGTCGCCCGAGGTCGCCCGGCGGGTCATCGACGAACTGGGGGCGGGCGGCGGCCGGCTGTCGCGTGCCGTGTCCGCCCGGGAGCGCGTCGCCGCGTTGACCGACCGAGAGCGCGATGTGCTGGCGTTGCTGGGCGAGGGTTGTTCCAACGACGAGGTGGCTCGCCGGTTGACGATCGCGCCGGGTACCGCCAAGGTGCACGTGCGGTCGATCCTCGCTCGCCTGGACCTGCGCAACCGAGTGCAGGCCGCGGTGCTGGCGCACGAGGCCGGACTGGTCGACCCGGCCTGACGGGTCCTCGACGCCCCGGCGGAACCCGTGTCTACCCCTTAGTGACTAGTCGGACGGTGTCGCTCAGGCGATGTGCCCGAGGGTGCGCGCGTCGCAGGATGCGGACATGGTCGACACGAATCCATCTCCGCACCCATCCGCGTCCCGACGCGCGTTCGTCCACTCCGCCGCCGCCCTGGTCCTGGTGACGTCCTTCTGCGTGCCCGCCGCCCACTCGGCCGTCACGACCGGGGATCCACTGGTGCTCTCTCCTCCAGAACCGACCGGCCCACACGCCGTAGGGCGCACCGAGGCCCACCTGGTCGACACCTCTCGGGGGCACCCATGGGTGGAGGGTGAGACCGAACGCGACCTCATGATCGGGCTCTGGTACCCGGCCCGGGCCACCCCTTCCGCCGAGCCGGCGCCCTACGTATCCCCCTCCGTGGCCGACGCGCTGTCCGGCTCCCTGTACGGCGCCGGGGTACCGCGCGGTGCCGTCGACGCCGCCTCCTCCACCGCCAACGCCCTCCAGGACGCTCCGGTCGCCGAGGAGACGGAGGACATGCCCGTCGTGCTGTACTCGCACGGGTTCGGTGGGTCGCGGTACACGAACGCCGCCAACCTGGAGGAACTCGCCTCGCACGGGTATCTGGTGGTGGCCATGGACCACCCCTACGAGTCCATCGCGGTCGACCTGCCAGACGGCCGGGTGCTGCGGAACAGCTACCCGGACCGGGAGACCCCCACCTACCGGGAGGCGATCGACACGCGGACCCTGGACACGCGCTTCGTGCTCGACGCCCTGGAGGAGGGCGCCCTCCTGCCCCCGTACCTGGCCGAGGCCGCGGACACCGACACGGTGGGCATGTTCGGGCACTCCGCGGGCGGGCTGACCACCGGGGAGGTCATGCTGGTGGACGATCGGGTCGCCGCCGGCGCGAACCTGGACGGGAGCATGGCCTACCACGTGAGCGACGAGGCGTGGGCGGACGTGACCACCCGCGGGGTGGAGCGCCCGTTCGCGTACTTCGGCGCCGGGCTGTCCGGGGCGGACCTACCGCACCACAGCCGGCACCACCGCGACCTCGAACTGTTCCGCTCCGCCTCGACCGGCCCCTACTTCGAGGTCCACATGGCCGACGGCGAGCACAACTCCTACAGCGACGACCAGTGGGCGTTGCCGGCTTTGGAAGCCGAGCACGGACTGTCCGGGCGGTCCTGGGAGGACCGGCTCGAAAGCATCGGACCGATCGATCCCGAGACCTCGATCGCCGCCCAGCGGGCCTATCTGCTCGCCTTCTTCGACGCCCACCTGCGCGGAACGGAGGAACCGCTCCTGTCCGGGCCGTCTCCGGAGTTCCCGGAGATGGAGGTCATCGACTGAGCTCACCGGGCGCGGCCCGCCCCCGTGCCGACCGCGCCCGGTGACTCACACATCGCGTGCCCGCAGTTCGGACCAGGCGGCCAAGAGCGCGGCCACGGTCCAGCCCACCACCACGGTCACGTTGATCGGCCCGTCGAAGGGCGCGGTGTAGAAACCGACGTCACCGGCGGCGTAGAACTCGACCCCGGCCAGGCCCGGGGTGAGCGCGGCCAGGTCGTCGACCAGGTCGATCCCCGACAGCTGCATCACCATCGGCAACCCCAACAACAGCAGGAACCCGACCAGGACGGTGCTCGCGGTCCCCCGCAGGACGGTCCCGATCCCGACGAACAGGGCGGCGAACAGCGCCATGCACACCCCGGCGCCGAAAACGGTGGCGAGCACGTCCCCGAGTGGGAAGGTCACGTGCGAGGCCAGCAGCACCGCGAGGATCCCCATCCCGGCCAGCCCGGCGACGATCGCCGTGCCGAACGCCAACGCCGCGGTGACCAGGACGCGGGCGGTGAGCACCACGGCCCGGTCGGGGTTCCACGTCAAGGTCCCCACGATGCTCCGGTTGCCGAACTCGTCGGTGGCGGCCAGCGCCGCCAGGACCAACACGGTGAACTGCACCAGGTAGAAGTAGCCCTGTGAGGTGAGTTGGGCGAACTCCACCCCGTCACCGGAAATGGGGTTCTCCAGGGCCCTGGAGAGCTGGGACCAGCCCATCAGTCCCGCGAACACGGTCATCCCGACCACCGCCGCCACCAGGCACCACCACGTGGAGCGTAGGGAGGAGCGGCGGACCCACTCGGCCGCGACCTCCCGGCGCAGCGACCGCCACCGGGACGACCGTGGCGTCGAGGTCTCCCCTCTCACCGGCCTCATGAGCGCACCTCCTCTCCGGCACCGGCCGTGTACTCGACGTCGGCGCCGGTCAGTTCCAGATAGGCCTGTTCGAGCGACGCGCGTTCCGTCCACAGACCATGCACTCGCGCCCCGACCTCATGCGCGAGGTCGCCGACCCGTTCCACCGGCACCCCGAACACGCGCAGGGCCCCGTCGCCGAGGTCCTCGACCCTGCCCTCCCGCGCCAACCGCGCCGGCAGGCGGGTGTCCCCGAAGGAGTGGACCACCACATGGGTACGCGACCAGGTGGCGATCGCCTCGTCGAGGGAGGCGTCGGCCACCAACCGGCCGCGGCCCACCACCAGCAGCCGGTCGGCGACCTGTTCCATCTCGCTCATCAGGTGGCTGGAGACCAGCACGGTCCGGCCCTCGTCCGCGAGCCGGCGGGTGAGTTCGCGCATCCAGCGCACCCCGTCCAGGTCCAGGCCGTTGACGGGTTCGTCGAAGAGCAGCACACCGGGGTCGGCGAGCAGCGCGTCGGCGATCCCCAACCGCTGCCGCATCCCGAGCGAGTAGTCGGCGACCCTGCGGTCGGCGGCCCCGGTCAACCCGACCTCGTCCAGGACCTCATCCACCCGCCGGCGGGGAAGTCCGCACACGTGGGCCTTGGCCCTCAGGTGGGCGCGGGCGGTGCGACCGGGGTGGGCGGCGCTCACGTCCAGGAGCGCGCCCACCTCACGGGCGGGCCACCTCAGGTCCTCGTAACGATGGCCGTCCACCAGGGCGCACCCGGACGTGGGTCGGGTCAGTCCCAGGAACATGCGCATGGTGGTGGACTTCCCGGCACCGTTGGGGCCGAGGAACCCGGTCACCCGTCCGGGCTCGACGGTGACGCTCAGGGCGTCAACGGCGGTTCGCGGCCCGTAGCGTTTGCTGAGATCGCGTGCTGTGAGCACGGTGGGATCCCTTCGTGGTCGTCCGTTGGGAGAACCACGCTAGGAACGCGAGGGGTACCGCCACATCGCCATTTCGTCGGCCCCCGTCTACCCACTTGTGCTCAGGCGGTGCTCAGGGAGAGCTTCACGGCGAACCCGAGGAACAGCGCGCCCGCCGCGGAGGTCGCGCCCGCGGAGAGGCGCCTGCGCCGTCCGAAGGCCGCGGAGATGCGGGTGCCGCTGAAGATCAGGGCGGACAGGTACACGAAGCTGACCAGCTGCATCAGCAGGCCCAGGACCAGGAAGGACAGCGCCGGATAGGCGTAGGTCGGGTCGACGAACTGCACGAAGAAGGAGATCAGGAACAGGATCACCTTCGGGTTGAACAGCGAGACCACCAGGGCGCGGCGGTAGGGATGCTCCCCCTTGACCGGGGTGGGCGCGGCGTCGGCGGCGCGCTGTTCCTCGGCGCGCCGGTGCCTTGAGGTCCACATGGCGTGCGCGGTGCGCAGCATCCCGATCGCCATCCACACCAGGTAGGCGGCGCCCGCGAACTTGATGACCGCGAAGACCACCGGGTTGGTCTGCAACAACGTGGCGGCGCCCGCGGCGGCGAGGATCATCAGCACGGCGTCTCCGGTGAAGACCCCGGCGGCGGCCGTGTACCCGGCCCTTGTCCCACTGCGCGCGGCGACGGAGAGCACGTAGATCGAATTGGGCCCGGGGAGGAGCACGATGAGGATGAGCCCTGCCAGGTAGGTGGGCAGGTCGGTGATACCGAGCATGGTGAAAGTGTTTCATCCGGCCGTCGGACACCACCAGGGCTGTTCCGGGTGGCGAGCCCCACTCACCGAACCTTCGCCGTGGGAATGGTGTCCGGCCGGGCCCACACCCCGCCGGACACCCTTCGCCACGGGTGCGCCCGTACACACCCACGCGGGCAGTCTTCCCTGCCCGTGCGCACCGACCGGTCCGCGCGTGGCCCGATCGGCCCACCACGGGAAGGGGCCTTGCCTTGAGGTCCGGTTTCCCGTGGGGAAGAGATGCTACGCACAGGAATACGGAATTCCTCGTTTCGGACGACCATTGGCCGAATTCGGCCACCGCATTCGGCCATCGTCGTTTTCTTCTCCCGAAGCCTTTGGCCACTTTCGTCACACCGGGCACAAAGGCCCCGAAAAACCCGTGGATCACCCGGCTCGGAAAGCTCTAGGCTCGCGTGGGCCCCGCGACGACCTGGGTCTCGGCGCCGTGGTCCGGTACCCGCCCGGGGCCCGTCTCCGGCGCTCAGAGCGGGAGGCCCTCCCGCAGCAGACCGATGGCCTCGTCTAGTCGGGCCGCGAGGTCGGCCCCCTCGGTTTCCTCCTCCAGGCCGGCGGACACCGAGGCCAGGGTTCCGATGATCGCCCCGGCCCAGACCCGGACCCGTGGTTCGTTCCGGTCGCGGCCGGTGCGGTCCGCGGCGGCGTCGCACAGTTCCTCGATTCCGGTCGCGTACCGGTCCATCAGCGTCGCGCGCAGTTCGGGAACGGAGAACAGGAGACGTCGCCGCTCGCGGTCTTGTTCCCGTTCGGTCTCGTCCATCCCGCCGTAGACCTCACGGATCCCTGCCCTGAAGGCCTCCGTCGGCGAGTGTCCCTCGGGTTGGTCCCTGAAACGGGCGAACACCCACGGCAAGACGTCCTCGCCCAGGACCGTCTCCGCCTTTCCGGGGAAGTACCGGAAGAACGTGCTCGGCGAGACGTTCGCGGCAGCGGCGATCTGTTCGGTCGTGGTGGCCTCGTACCCGTGTTCCCGGATGAGCCGCGACGCTTGGCGGCCGATCTCCGCGCGTGTGGCGGCCTTCTTCTGTTCTCGCAACCCCATGACCACATCATGACGCGACCGGGCCGGGATCCTCATCGGGTTAATGAACCTTCCGGCCCGGTTAGTCACCCCCGCCACAGGAAACGACTCAGGCACGCCCTCCGAACACGAGGGCGTGCCACGAACGTTGGTCCTCGCCGCGTGGCGGCAGAGAGGTGGAAGGGAAGATGACCGGCAACAGAGGAGTGGTCTACCAAGGCTCCGGGCGGGTCGAGGTGCGGGACATCGCCTACCCGGAGTTCGAGCTCAAGGACGGCCCGGGCGTGAACCCCGCGAACGTGGGGCGCAAGATCCCCCACGGGGCGATCCTGAAGGTCGTGGCGACCAACATCTGCGGCAGCGACCAGCACATGGTCCGGGGCCGCACCACCGCCCCGGAAGGGATGGTGCTGGGACACGAGATCACCGGAGAGGTGGTCGAGACCGGACCCGACGTCGAGTTCGTCAAGGTCGGCGACCTGGTCTCGGTACCGTTCAACATCTCCTGTGGACGATGTGTGAACTGCAAGGCCAGGCGCACCGAGATCTGCCTGAACGTCAACCCCGACCGCCCGGGGTCGGCCTACGGCTACGTCGACATGGGCGGATGGGTCGGTGGCCAGGCGCAGTACGCGCTGGTTCCCTACGCGGACTGGAACCTGCTGAGGTTCCCCGACAGGGACCAGGCCATGGAGAAGATGCTCGACCTGACGATGCTCTCCGACATCTTCCCCACCGGCTTCCACGGTTGTGTGACCGCCGGGGTCACCGTGGGGTCGACCGTGTACATCGCGGGCGCCGGACCGGTCGGTCTCGCCGCGGCGGCCTCCGCACAGCTCTTGGGCGCGGCGGTGGTGATCGTCGGCGACTCCAAGAAGGAGCGTCTGGCCCAGGCGCGCGGGTTCGGCTGCGAGACCATCGACATCTCCGAGGGCGATCCCGGCGACCTCATCGAACAGGTCCTGGGCGCACCGCAGGTGGACTGCGCGGTGGACGCGGTCGGCTTCGAGGCCCATGGAAGCGGGGACAAGGCCGGTGAGGAGGCGCCCGCGAGCGTCCTGAACGACGCCATGGACGTCACCAAGGCCGGCGGTTCCATCGGCATCCCGGGTCTGTACGTGACCGGTGACCCGGGCGCGTCGGACGAGGCCGCCAAGGTGGGTTCGCTGTCGATCCGCTTCGGGCTGGGCTGGTCGAAGTCGCACGCCTTCTTCACGGGCCAATGCCCGGTGATGAAGTACCACCGGCAACTGATGATGGCGATCCTCAACGACCGCGTGCAGATCGCGAAGGCGGTCAACGCGGTGGCGATCTCGTTGGAGGAGGCCCCGGAGGGCTACCGGTCCTTCGACCAGGGGGCCGCGAGCAAGTACGTGCTCGACCCGAACGGCTACCTCGGCACCGGGTGAACGCTCGTCGCGGACCGTTCGGCCATCATTCGAGGAGCCGACTCACGTACAGGATGGCACCCGCGACCAGAGCGGCCAACGCCGCCGAGGCGACCATCGAGGCCAGACCGAGGACGACACCTTCGAGGGCCACCCACGATTCCAGGAAGTTCCGGACGGGGGTCCTCGTGACGACGAAGACGAGCACGAAGACGACGAAGGCGATGACGGGGAGGACCTTGTTCACCCGGACATCCTAGGGCTCAACCGAATCATCGTTACGGGAGGAACCATGCGAGCGACGGTCGGGGACCATCTGCACACGCACGGTGTCGCCAGTTCCCGAGGCGAGCGGGAGGCGGAGATCATCGAGGTGCGCGGGGCCGGCAACGGCCCGCCCTACCTGGTGCGGTTCGCCGACGGCGAGGAACGGGTCATCTACCCGGGCCCGGAGACCGTGGTCCGTCCACGGGAGCCGGAGGACTGACCGTACCACCCGGGGTGGGCCGCCGGGCTCGTCGATGGTCATCGACCACGACGGACCGGCGGTCCGACCGAACCGGCCCTACTTCAGGCGCGTGTTATTTCAGGCGCACGTTCAGGTGGGTTCGCGAGTTGACCACGATCGTGGGTGAGCGCGGCACGTCACCGACCACCGACAGCTCGGGCCAGCGGGCGAAGATCGTCTTCAGGGCGATACCCGCCTCCATACGGGCCAGGGGCGCGCCGATACAGAAGTGCGCGCCGTACCCGAAGTTGCTGTGGGCCGCGCCCTCACGCTGGATGTCGAACTCACCGGCGGTGGGACCGAAGCGCTCGGGGTCACGCCCCATCGAGATGTAGGAGACGAACACCGGATCGCCCTTGGCGATCTTCACCCCCGCCGCGGCCGGGTGGATGTCCGCCCCGTCCACGTCCTCGGTGGCGAAGCGGGTGAAGAAGTTCGCGGTGGGCGAGTCCCAGCGCATGGTCTCCTCCACCGCGTTCTCCCAGGGCACCTCGCCCGAGAGCAGGAGACGGAGCTGCTCGGGGCGGGCGCTGAGCGCGTGCACGGCGTTGAGCAGCAGGTGGGTGGTGGTCTCGTGACCGGCCGCCAGCACCACGTACAGGGTCACGACCAGGTCCTCGCGGGGAAGGCGGTCCTCCTCCGGCAGTGCCAACATGGCGCTGACCAGGTCGTCGCCGGGCTCGCGTTCGAGCTTGGCCACGTGGGCGTCCAACCAGGCGTGCAGGCTCAGTTCGGCGCTTCGCCCCTCGCTCACCGTGTCGTCGAACAGGGCGTTGTACAGCCGACCCAGTTCGTCGTGGTCGGCCTCGTCCACTCCGAGCAGGTAACCGATCACGCCCATCGGCAGCGGCCAGGCGAACCGCCCCCGGAAGTCGATCACCCCGTCCTCGGCCTCGTCCGCCGCCTTCTCCATCTCGCCCACGAGGCGCTCCACCAGGGAGGTGACCAGGGGGGTCAACGCCTCGACCCGGCGGGCCGTCAACGCCTGCGCCAGGGGACGGCGCAGCTTCCGGTGATCGGCGCCGTCGGTGTTCACGACCGAGTGCCCGGAGGGCGCCGCGATGCTGATCAGCGGCCAGTCATCGGGGATCTCCCCCTCGTTGAGGGCCCTCCAGTACCCGGGGTCCTTGGTGAAGCGGACGTTGTCCTTGAGGAGGTTGCGCCCTGCTGCGTCGCCGGCGACGCCCCACATGGGGACGCCGCCGGGAAGTGCGATCGGCACGATGGGGCCGTGCTCGCGCATCTTCACGGCGTCTTCGTGCAGGTCGGGGCTGAGGGGATCGAGCTGGTGGACCGGTCTGGACAGGCTCAGAGCCACAGAGAGTCTCCTAGGGGATCAGCTGAGGTGACAGGCGGGGTGAAACGGACCGGCAGCGATTCCAGGGCCCGGATCAGGACCTGGGGCTGCCAGCGCAACTGGTCGGCGGGGACGGCCAGATGCAGATCGGGGAGGTGGGTGAGAAGGGTTTCGATGCCGGTGACCGTGATGATCTCGGACAGGGTTCGGGCCGCGTGGGGGCAGCCGTGGGGGCCGTGTGAAAAGGACAGGTAGGCCCGGCTGTGGTGGCGTTCCTGGCCGGGCGGACGGAACAGCGGATCCTGGTGGGTGGCCGCCAAGCCGAGCAGCACCAGATCACCGCTCTGGATCGTCGTACCCGCCAACTGGGTCGTACGAACCGCCCAACGGCCGGCGAAGATCTGCGTGGGGCTGTCGTCCTTGAGGACGTCACGGGCCGCGTCGGTCACCGAACGACGACCACGCGTGAGCGCGTTGGTGTGCGTCTGGTCGGTCAACATCAGCCTGATGGTGTTGCCGATCCAGTTCGCACTGGTCTGGTGACCGGCGATGATGGACACGAAGATGTCCGCGCTGAGCTGTTCCCGGGTCAGCCCCAGCCCGCTGTGCGCCAGGTGTGCGGCGATATGGGGACCGGGTTCGCGCATGGCGCGGTCGGCCAGTTCGTCGGTGACGGCCTGAACCTTGCGCATCCCCTCGTTGGGGTCTCCGCCGACCGCCCCCATGAGCTGGAGGAAACCGGTGACCAGGTCATCGTGGAACTCCTCCGGGGCGCCGACCGCCCACCCCAGGGCCATGACCGGCAACCGTTGCGCGTAGGCGAGGATCAACTCGGCCTCGCCCTCCTGGGCGAACTCCTCGATCAGTCGTTGCGAGGACCTGCGGCAGAACTCCTCGAACTCCCACTGGTCGATGCGGGCGAACCCGTCGCTCAGCACCGCCGAACGACGCCGATGCTCCGCACCCTCGGTGTAGAGCATCGACTTCGTGGCGAAACCGCCACCGACCAGCGGCCACATCGGCCATTCGGGTGGCAGGTACTCCCCCATGTTCCACCGGGTGTAGGACCGGGCGAACAGGTCGGAGTCGGAGGTCACCTGGAGCAGCTCCGAGTAACCGACCACCAGCCAGGCCGGCACGTCCCAGGCCATCAGGACGGGGACCACGGGTCCGTGACGCCGACGCATCTCGGCGAACAGTCCGGGCGAGTCCCGCTGGTACCGCTCATCGAGCAGGCTCAACGCGTTCCGGTGCGTCTCCGGAAGCGGCGGCAGGCGCGGGTGTTCGATCTCGGTGTTCGCTTCGGTCATCGGGCCGGCTCCTGTTCCAGGATCTGCTGACGGTGCACGACCAGTTCGGCGAGGGCCGTGCGAACCTGTTGGGGGTCGCGAGCGTCGCAGCGCACGAGCGGCGTACCCGGGTCGATGTCCAGGCTGGTCCGGATCTCCTCCAGACTCCACTCCTCGGCCTCGTCCGCGAAGGGATTGTGGACCACCAGGTAGGGCAGGCCCGCTCGTTCGACCCGGTCGAGCGCGGCGAACGAACCCTCCACGTCACGGGTGTCGACGAGCACGATCGCGCCCACCGCGCCCTGGCAGAGCCGTTCCCAGAGCGCGTGGAACCGCTTCTGTCCGGGGGCGCCGAACAGGTACAGCACGATCTGGTCGTCGATGCTGATCCGACCGAAGTCGAAGGCGACCGTGGTGGTCGTCTTGTCCGGGCGCAGTTCCAGGCCCTCGTCCACACCTGCCCCGGCCTGGGTCATCTCGGCTTCGGTGGTCAGCGGCTTGATCTCGCTGATCGCACCCACCATCGTGGTCTTTCCCACCCCGAAACCGCCGGTGACGAGGATCTTCATCGAGATCGCGGCGGACGGCGCCAGGGGTTCATAGGGGGAGGTTGATGAGCCCAACACGCAGTTTCTCCAAGAGTTGACGGTCGTCGGCCGGGGAGGCGAACGCCGAAGTGGACCGGTCTGCGGCTCCACCGGCGGAACGGATCACGATGTGCCCGCGATCGACGAGGTCGGCCAGCAGGATGGTGACCGCGCCCAACGGGATCCCCAGCCGCGCACCGAGCTCGGCGGGGGCGATCGGCCGGTCGCATATCCGCACGATGTCGGCCTGTTCGAGGGACAGGCCTGCCGTGTCGGAGCGTTCGGTGACCACCAGTGCGAAGGGATCCAGCCTCAGAGTGGTACCGCTGCGCCCACCGACCACCATGAACAGGCCATCGGGAACGTCGGGATCCATCACGACAGACCCGCCTCGCCACCGTGCCTGCTCGGCGTGGCGAGCTGCTCCGGCAGGCGCTCGACCAGTCGGCCCATCTCCGTGGCGACCACGCCCAGGTCGGAGGAGGGGCTCGTCAGGTCGGTGAGCACGGCCAGCGCCGACCCCGAGCCGGCCCCCATCACCAGCAGGTGGTGGGGATCCAGATCCACCGCGACGGTGCGGACCGGGTCGGTGATGCCGAACACGGAGTTGACCTGACCACCCGTGGCCAAAAGCCCACAGGCGGAGGCGGCCAGGCCATCGGCCTCGTCTCTGCCCAAAGTGCTGTCGGCCGAACGGACCAGACCGTCGGTGGACAGCAGGAGCACGTGACGCACTCCGGGAAGCTCGCGCAGCTTGTCCATGAGCCAGGTCAGGTTGGTCAGCATCAGGAGTCCTCACGATTCTCGGCGGCAGGGTTCGGTGTCGGCCGTGTGTGGGCGTGCCACTGGGCGATCCGAAGGCTGGTCGCCACCCGGTCCCGGGGTGGCTCGACGGTCTTGGGGGCGGCCGCCTCGTCGGGGAGGGTGGCTCCGCGACGCCGCCGGGGCAGTTGCCGGGGACGCTCGGCGGAAGGTTCCGAAGAGGGCTCGGCGGAAGGCTCGACCGGGGCCTGGTAACCACGGGTCGGGAGGGTGGAGAGCGGTTCGGTGGCGGCGGGGTCGGCGACCGGCTCCGCGGGGGCCTGGACCGGCACCGTCGGAGCGGAGGAGGACACCGCGGGAGCCGGAGGGACCACGGACACGGCGGCGTCGTCGGTGCGCAGGAGCCCATTGCGCGGGATCCACACGGTCGCACGGGTGCCGCCGCGGGGCGACGGGGAGATGTCGACCCGAATGCCCAGGGGGTCGGCGGCCCGACGGACCACCAGCAGACCCAACTGGTTGGCGGAGAGCTCGGAGATGTCCGGGGGCCGTTTCGGGTCGAGGCGACGACGCACCTCGGCCAACTGTTCCTCGGTCATGGCCAGACCGCTGTCGTCGATGTGCACGCCGAGCCGCATGGCGGTGTTCTCGAAGTGCACCACGACGGCCTCGGAGGGTGCGGAGAAGGCGGTGGCGTTGTCGATCAGTTCGGCCATGATCTGGATGATCGAGTTGACGGCGCGGCCCTCGACCACCACCGGGGTGGTGGGCATGTTCATCTGCACGCGGGCGTAGTCGGGGACACTGCCGACCGCCGCGCGGACCAGTCGTTCGACGCGCAGGGGTTGGGTCCAGTTGCGGCCGATCCGGTCGGCCTCGGCCACGGTGAGCAGGCGCTGGATGAGCATCTCCAGGCGGGAGAGACCGGCCTCCACGACCATGAAGTCCTCACGCATCCGCTCACTGGCCCCGGTGGAGTCGAGGGACTTCCAATAGGGTGCGCTGCGTTGTTGCACGTCGGCGCGCAGCTGTGCGACACCGGCGCGGGCGCGGTCGGCACAGCCCTTGACCACGCTGAGGAGTCTTCGGCGCTGTTGGTGCCCACGCCAGAGCGAACGGGTGACCGCCTCCACCAGTGGTCTGGTGGCGGGGTCGGGGCCGTCCGCGGAGTCGACCTCGGCGAGGACGGTGTCGGTCGAGGCTCCTTCTCGGATTCGCCGCGTCACCTGTGGGAACAGGTCCTCGGTCACGGTGCGGGCGGTGCGGTCGCGTTGGGCCAGTGCCGACTGAAGTCGGTCGGCCCGGGCCTCGGCGCGGGCCGCCGCGGCCCGGGCCTCTTCGATCAACCCGGCGTCACGGCGCGCCGATTCGGTCGCGCTTCGCCGGGCCTCCCGCAGTCGCAGGGTCGTGTAAACCATCGCGGCCAGGAGCACGATCGTGCTCGCCGCCAGTACCCACAGCCAGATCTGTGTGGGGGCGGACTCCACTGGAACCGCTGTGTCTGTCAGCAGCATGCCTTGGTCGATTCACTTCGAGAACGGGCCGGGGAAGGGACGTCGAAGGACACAGAGAGTTGGTCCGGGGATGCGGGTGAAGAAGGTTCGTGGTTCAGCCGTCGTGCACGGACTGCGGGGGATTCCAGGAGGTCTTCGCGATGGGAGATCCGCCGTGGGTGTGCGGACTCGCCGCGAGGGCCGACCCAGGTTGGTGTCAGCGGGGTTCGAGAGGAAGACTGCGGGCACGGCGGTCCATGGACGAATCCGGCCGGGAGGCTCCCTCAGCTGGTCATTTTGCCATCAACCGGAGCACTCGGGAAGCGAAACAACCCAATAGGAGAGGGTTCGGTCCCCCACTTACCTAGAGACCCCCGGCGTTCGCACAGTTCACAGCGTTTCCAACCCGTTCCCGCGTGTGCGGGAAGTTCCTGAAAATTCTTCTCCCGAACCCCCGAACCCGGTACCAATAGGCCCTTTTGTCGATCTTGCACCCACTCCGGGCCCTTGCGACACCGGTCCCCTAACGCGCGGGTTTGCTCGCACGCAGGGAGTACATCAGGGGAATTCTCGGTGAACTCTCAGGGAAGCGGTGGTAACCCTTGTCGTCGCGCTGGAAGGAGCCGAACCGTGGGAAGAGCGACACGTCGTGTTCGTGCAGGAACTCCAGTCGCAGTCCCTCGGCCGCCAGTGCCGACACCACGTCCCCGATCGGGTGCTGCCACTCGACGGCACGGTTGTTCTCGGTACGGGCCTCCAGGTCCGCGTACGTCCCTGTGGCCTCGTACACCTTGGCCTCGCGCGCGAAGTAGTCGTGGACGACCTTCGTTCCGGTCTCGTCGTCGAGCACGTCCGTGATCGGGTGGAACTCGGCCAGGTACAGGAATCCGCCGGGTGCCACCAGCGAGGCGGCGACCTCGGCCCACCGCCGGATGTCGGGGAGCCAGCAGAGGGCGCCCACACCCGTGTAGACGATGTCGTACGACTCCTCCGGCACCACGTCGGCGGCGGCGTACACGTCGGACTCGACGAAGCTCGCCCGTTCCCGCGACATCCCGATCTGCGCGGCGATCCCCCGGGCCGCCTCGACCGCCGGTCCGGAGAAGTCCAGCCCCACCACCCGCCGTGCCCCGTGCCGCGCCCAGGAGAGCGTGTCCAGCCCGATGTGGCACTGCAGGTGCAGCAGGGACCTGCCGGTGACGTCGCCGACCTCGGCCAACTCGAAGTCGCGCAGTGCCTCGTCCCCGGCGCGAAAACCGTCCAGGTCGTAGAAGTCACTGGCGACGTGCAGGGGGACGCGTTCGTCCCAGTTGGCACGATTGGTCGTGAGCCAGTCCCGCGGAGTGGAGGTGTCCATGGGACAGCAACCTAACGAAGGCCTGGGGCCGGACACCAATGGGTTTCGGCTCACCCCGTCGCGTACACGTACAGGAGCGCGTTCATGGTGCTGCCGCTGACCACCCTCCGGTCCCGTACGAGCTCGGGAACCCGCTCCACCGGAACCCACTCCACCCGTTCGGACTCCCAGCCGTCCACGGGCTCACCGACGTGTTCGGCCCCCTCGGCGACGAACACGTGGTGCGCGCTGTCAGAGATGCCCGCCGACGGTTGGGTGTACAGCAGCGGCCGCAACGGGCCCGGACGCCACCCCGTCTCCTCCTCCGCCTCCCGCGCCGCGGCCTCGATCGGTGTCTCCCCCTCCTCCACCCCTCCCATGGGGATCTCATAACCCCAGGTGTCGGTGATGAAGCGGTGGCGCCAGATCAACAGCACGTTCCCTCGACCGTCCAACAGGACGGCACCCGCTCCCGGAGCGGAGCGGATCAGCCGATGCTCCAACCTCCGGCCCTCGCCCACCTCCACATCGGCGACCCGAATGTCGAGCCAGCGGTCGGTGTAGAGCGGTTTCTCCGAGTGGACGGTCCAGCGCATGCGCACTCCTCCTCAGACAGGCGGGGACACGGCTCCATGCAACACGACCCCCGGACCCTTCCTGTACAGGGGTTCACTCGCTCTGTAGGTTGAGGGCACCCGACCCGTCACAGAGGTGGTCACATGTCCAGAACGACGTGTTGTGTGGTCGGGGGCGGCCCGGCCGGCATCGTCCTCGGTCTGCTCCTCGCCCGCTGCGGTGTCGAGGTCACCGTGTTGGAGAAACACGGCGACTTCCTACGGGACTTTCGCGGCGACACCGTCCACCCCTCCACCATGGAGTTGCTGGACGACCTCGGCCTGGCCGAACGGTTCGCGCGACTGCCCCAACGCCGCGTGGATCAAGTCCGGTTGCCCACCGGGCCGGATGGGCGGATGGTGACCCTGGCGGACTTCACCCCGATGCACAGCGACTACAACTACATCGCGATGGTCCCTCAGTGGGACCTGTTGGACCTGCTCGTCGCCTCCGCCTCCGAGGAGCCCGGCTTCACGCTGCGGATGAACACCAAGGCGACCTCCTTCATCGAGGAGGGCGGGCGGATCAACGGGGTGCGGTATCGAACCCGTGACGGGGAGACCGGCGAGGTTCGGGCCATGGTCACGGTGGCCTGTGACGGCCGCGATTCCCTGGCCCGTGAGCTGTCCCGGCTGGAGCTGCGGGACTTCTCCGCGCCGATGGACGTGCAGTGGTTCCGGCTGCCCCGTGCTACCGACGACCCTGCGGGCGGGATCGGGCAGTTCGGGGAGGGCAGGTTCAGCATCCTGATCGATCGCGGGGACTACTACCAGGCCGCGGCGATCATCCCCAAGGGCGCCGACGCGCGGAACCGGGCACGGTCGTTGGAGGAGTTCAACGAGGCGTTGGTGCGGCAGTTCCCCTGGTTCGAGGGGCGCCGGCTGGTGGCCGAGTGGGACGACGTGAAGCTGTTGGACGTCCGGGTCGACCGGATGCGGCGGTGGCACACCCCGGGCCTGTTGTGCATCGGCGACGCGGCGCACGCGATGTCGCCCGTCGGAGGGATCGGTATCAACCTCGCCGTGCAGGACGCGGTCGCCGCCGCCCGTTATCTGGAGGAGCCTCTCCGCCGTGGACGGGTGACTCTGGCCGACGTGGCCGCCGTGCAGCGGCGCCGGATGCCCGTCACGATGCTGACCCAGAACCTCCAGCGCCTGGCCCACCGCCGCGCGATCCTGCCCGCGTTGGAGGGGCGTATCGACCTGGGGCGTGAGACCCCGCCGTTGCCGTTGCGGGTGGTCGAGCAGGTGCCGTGGGCCAGGCGGATTCCGCCGTACCTGTTGGCTTACGGGGCCCTGCGCGAGAAGCCACCGAAGGCCGCCCTGCGCTGAGCCCCGCGATCGGTCCTCGCCCCTACTCGGCGACCTGACCCACCACTCGTCGGATGGCCTCGACGGCGACCTCGGGCTGGTCGACGTGGATGTAGTGACCGGCCTCCTCGGCGGTGCTCAGTTCACTGGCTCCGGAGACCGCCAGCCACTTCTCCTGGCCCTCGCTCCACACGCGCTCCAGCTCGTCGCCGTACTCGGGGATCTCACCCAGGTAAGGGACGCCGTGCTGGATGACCTCCGTCGGGATGTCACCGGCCGAGCGGACCTCCGGGTCGCTCTCGATGGTGATCATCTCCGGGTTCTCACCCTCGAACATGGCGATGTTCTGTGCCCGAACCTCGGCGCCGTCACCGGTGGCGGATTCGGGGATCACCTCGGTGATGTCGTCGAGCATGGTCGGGGAGGTGGCGTCCATCAGGACCAGACCCTTGACGCGTTCGGTGTCGTCGGGGGCGTAGCGGGCGGCGATCAGGCCGCCCAGCGAGTGGCCGGCCAGGACGACCGGGCCGTCGGAGACGTCGTCGAGGACCGCCGACAGGATCTCGCCGCTGTCGGCGATGCTCTGCGGGCCTTCCGGCTGGTCGCTCTCGCCCTCGCCGAGACGGTCGTAGGAGCAGACCCGGTCCTGTTCACTCAGGGTCTCCTGGAGGTCGGCCATGGTGTCGAGGCCGTCGCCCATCCCGGCCATGAGGAGGATGACCGGGCTGTCGACGGCCGGGTCACCGGAGCAGGAGAGGTTCACCGACGCGCCGTTCACGTCGAGCGTCTTCGTGCCGGTGAAGAGTTCGCCGTCGTTCGCGATCTCCTCGGCGGCGGTCTCCAGGTCGCCTTCGGCTTCCCGCAGGCCGTCCTCCACGTCGGAGAGCGCTCCGCATCCGGTCAGACCCGCGCCCAGGATGGCGATCAGGGCGGTGACGGTGGCGGTCCGGGCGGTGCGGAACATGTCGATCTCCAGGAAGGGGTGCGGGGGTCGAGAGCGCGGAACTTCGCGACTGAGGGAAACGCTACGGATTCGGCGGTTTCCGGTCGTCACCATGTGGTGGACACCTGGTTGTGGCTCTCCCGGGGGACAAACCCCCGCACGCCCCGTCGTTGGTCGGGGGTCAGCCGCATACCCGCAGGTAGGTACGTATGGCTTCCGCAAGGTCCGTGAGGTCGTCGGCGGGTGCCGGTTCGGGTTCGGGTTCGGCCAGTAGGTCCCCTACCGGTACTCGGGGGCGCGGGATCAGCGGGGTCGGCGGGGCTGGAGAGGCCAGGTACGGGCGGACCAGCGCGCCCGCGTAATCGTCCGGGTGGCGGTAGTCGTCCTCCGGGGACGGCGGGCTCGGTTCCGGGGTCGCAATCTCCGCCCTTTTCGGGGCGGGAGCGATCGCCGCGCGTTCTCGTGCCTTCGGGATGAACACGTAGGTCAGCGCCGCCGCCAGGGCGAGGGCGAACAAGGCCCAGAGGTGTTCGGTGAGACTTCGGCATCGCCGGTGGTGCCGGCCGATAGGGTGCTGCACAGTCATCCTCCTGCTGGTTTCAGGTGGTTGATCAGCCCCGGACGGCGGTTGCACCCACCGTCCGGGGTGTTCGTTTTTCTGGGGGTTTTACGCGCTCGGATCCCGGTCCAGCGGGATGGTCGCCCAGAGTTCCAGGGGGAAGCCGTGTTGTCCCTCCCACCACCAGTGCTCGGCGATCCGATCCACCAGCCACAACCCCCGGCCGCCGGCGCAGAGGACGTTCGGTCCCTGCTGACGCACTCGCGGCACCGACGCGAGCTTGCCTGCCTTGGCTCCCTGGTCGAGCACGCAGAGGATGGCCCGGTCGTCGAGGACCTCGATGGAAGCGCCCATGCGGCCGTACTTCTCGCCGGTCGCGGTGTGCAGGACGGCGTTGGTGGCGAGTTCGCTGGCCACCAGCCGCACCCAGTCCCCACGGTGGTTTTGTAGGCCCGGCTCACTCCCACACCAGTCACGCAGACGGCGCACGTCGGAGAGCGTCCCTCCGAAGTAGGACCAGCGTGCGGACGGCCAACCCACCCCACCACCATCAGGCCGCCGCGGTCCCGGTATCCGCTCCTTGCCCATAGCGCCTCCTTCAAGGCATAGCTGTCGCATTGCTTCGAAGCGTGTTCGACCCGATGCTCTGAGGAGTCGAAGCTTCTGGAATCAGTGTGCATGGAATGATTCCCATGCACAATCTCTTCTAGGGAATTATTCCCTAGCCGAGCATGCGAAAAGTTGGCCCGTGGGACTGCTGTGCGCCAGACTGAAGAGGTATCGGCTGTCAGGAGAGTGGTCCAGTGGGTCAACCCACAGCATCAGTTGCGCGCCGGATGGTGGCCAAGGTGATGCGCGATGCTCGCATCCGACATGGAGCAACGGTCACTCACGCCGCCTCGGTCGCAGGGTTCACTCAGGGGACTCTGACCAAGTACGAGCGGGCGGAGAACCCCTTCCCCAAAGCCGTCGTGTATCGCCTCGCCGACTACTACGGGCTTGACTCGCATGTACGGGACAGCCTTGTCGAGTTGGCGAGCCAGAAGGAACTGGGCTGGTGGCAGAACCACCGGGAGATCCCCGATTGGTTCGCCCCTTTTGTGGCCTTTGAATCCGAGGCTGAGGCCGTGCTCAACTATGAAGACGGCGTCATCCCAGGTCTGCTTCAGACCGAGGACTACGCACGTGCCATCCTCGCCGCTGATATCGATGCCGGCTCGGACGATCAGGTCGAGGGCCACGTCACCGTACGCATGCAGCGTCAGAAGCGGCTCACCGGAGATTCACCCCTTCAGTTCAAGGCGGTCTTCAACGAAAGCGCGCTCTACCGATCCGTTGGCGATACAGAAGTCATGCGTGAGCAGCTTGCTTCGCTCCTGGAGCGCGCCGAGTCGCCCAACATTGACCTGCGAGTGCTTCCGTTCGAGGCAGGAGCTCACCCGGTAACGGGAAGCAATTTCGCCCTCATGCAGTTCCCGGAGCTGTTGGATGACGTCAGCTTCGGGGAGGTCGTGCTCATCGAGTACCGAACAGGCGCTCTCTACTTGGAGAAGGAGCAGGAAGTCGACCTCTTCTCACGTATCTTCCAGCGTCTTCAGAGTCAGGCACTCGACCAGGAGGAATCCGTCCAGCGCATCCTGCGCATCCGTAGTGAACGATTTGAGGGATGAGGTACAAAGTGGCTTTCGACAAGGCCGAAAAAGTGGTCTGGCATAAGTCCAGCTACTCCGGTAGCGGAGGTGGCAACTGTGTTGAGGTCGCTGGGGGAGAGAAGGTCTTGGTCAGGGACACCCAGTACCGAGAGCTCGGGCACCTTTCCTTCCAAGGCCCTGAGTGGACCAACCTCTTGAATGCTCTTAGGCGCTGACACGATCGGGTATCTCGGCACCGACCGAGATACCCGGCGCTCATGGGGATAGCCGATGAAGTGGCACAAGAGCAGCTACAGCACCAACGGCGGAGAGTGCATCGAAGTAGCCGGGGGACCGAGCGTCCTGGTTCGCGACACCAAGAACCGCGAACACGGCCACCTCACCTTCGACCGCCACGAATGGTCCGGCCTGTTGAACACTCTTCGACGCTGACGCAGACCCCGAGACCACATGGCCGACGCGACGTTCAGGAAGTCGGCCAGGAGAACGTGACATGGGTGTGCCGCTTGGTGACCACCAGGTCCTGCGACAACCGATCGACCGGAACGGAGATCGGATACACCCGGATCTCGGGCCCCGGCCCATAACGCCGACCCCGATCCCACTCGCGGACCCGTGACCCCACCCGTTCCGCGAACTCCGCCGCCGTCGGTCCGAAGGCGTGCACCCCGTATGCGACCGCCCCCTGCCCCGGGACCCCTCGCGTGACCAGGTAGGCGAAGTCACCGCCCTCGACCGCGGCCATGGAGAAGCGAGTGCTGTTCGGCGCCACCGTCCCCGTATCCAGTGCGGGGTCGACCGTCATGACGCAGAAACCCGGCAGGGTGGTGGCCAGGTACGACTGCAAGGTGTCGATCGTTTCCCGGAGAGTCACCATCACCCCCGTCCACCGTTCCACCCTGGGAGTACGCGCGACGTCGTCCAACAGGTGCGGATCCTCGGGAACCCTCTCATCGAAGCGCAGGACGATCCCCTCGGTCCCCCTGAGCCGAAGTAGGATCCCCCGATGCTCGTCCTCGCCCCGCATGGACACGAACCCGCAGATCAGCGCCGAAGTCGAGTGCAGAATCCCATCGTGTTCAACGAACCCGATCGATCGGGTCAGGCCATGGACCCGGAACGGAACCACCAACCGACCGCCCTCGGTCAACTGCCCGATCCAGGCGGGCGGAATGTCCCAGGCCCCGGCGGTGACGATGATGGCGTCGTAGGGCGCACCCTCCTCGACCCCCCGAGCGGCGTCGGCGGTGACCACCCGAACCCGCGCGTAACCGTTGGCCTCCAACAGGTCTCGGGCACGAGCGGTGATGTCCGGGTCGATGTCGACGGTGGTGACCTCACCCTCCGGCCCGACCATCTCGGCGATCAGAGCCGCGTTGTAGCCACCAGAGCCGACCTCCAGAACACGCTGCCCGGGCCGCAGTTCGGCCTGGCCGAGCATCATCGCCTGGATCTGCGGCGCGGAGACCGAGCTGACAAAGCCCTGTTCTTCGTCGCGCTTGGTCATCACCGGACTGAAGGGGTCGTAGGCCTGTTCCAGATCCGCCTCGGGGATGAAGAGATGACGCGGCACCTTACGCAACGCCCGTTCGATCCGTGGGGAAAGGAACTCCCCTCCCACCACTCCGGGTCGGAGTAGGGCCTCCACCATCCGGTCCCGCCACTGCTCAGGGCTCGGGTTCGCTGTCACTGCTCCGCTCTTCCGGCCGGGTGCTCCGTCCCCTCGGTCTGCCCACCGAGCCCGGAAACGACTCTGGCCCGGTCGGGAAGGACCGGGCCAGAGAAAGATCAGAGCCGACGAGGGGACTTGAACCCCTAACCTATCGCTTACAAGGCGATTGCTCTGCCAATTGAGCTACGTCGGCCGGCCACCGAGGCTCACGGCCTCTGGTGTCCACCCGCATGGTACCGGGTCCGGCGACAGGTGGCCTACTCGGCGCCATCCCATCGCCTCCGACCTGCGATTATGCCTGAGCGCCCCGGCGACGTGCCACCTCGTAGAGGGACACACCCGCGGCGACCGAGGCGTTCAGGGACTCGGCGCCACTGATCGGGATGCTCGCGACCACGTCGCAGGTCTCACGGACCAGACGGGACAAGCCCTTGCCCTCGGCACCCACGACGATGACGAGCGGGCCGGTGGCCAGCTCCAGGTCGGGCAGCTGCGTGTCCCCACCCGCGTCGAGACCGACGACGAACAGCCCCGCCTTCTTGTAGGCCTCCAGGGCCCGGGTCAGGTTGGTGGCCTGAGCGACGGGCAGCTTGGCCAACGTGCCCGCGGAGGTCTTCCAGGAAGCCATGGTCACCCCGGCGGCGCGACGCTCGGGGATGAGCAGGCCGTGAGCGCCGAAGGCGGTGGCGGAACGGGCGATGGCGCCCAGGTTGTGCGGGTCGGTCACCCCGTCCAGGGCCACGATCAGCGCCGGAGTCTCCGAGTCCAGCGCCTTGTCCAGCAGCCCCTCGGACGCCCAGTACTGGTAGGGCCGCACCTGCAGCACCATGCCCTGGTGGGCCGCGCCGGGCAGGCCGTTGCTCTCACAACGACGGTCCAGCTCCGAGCGGGTCACCTCGACCACGTCCACGCCCTGCGCACCGGCCGACTTGGCGGCCTCGTTGACGCGCTCGTCCGGGTCCAGGCTGTTGGACAGGAACAGGCGGGTGGCGGGCATGCCGGCACGCAGTGCCTCGACGACCGGGTTGCGACCGATCAGCAGGTCGGAGTTGTCCGGACGGTTGGGCGAACGCTCGGGGCCGCCACCCTGACCGGCGGAACCACCGGAACGCGTGGCGTTCTTGTTCGCCTTGTGCCGCTGCTTGCCCTCGTACCAGTGCCGTTGCTCGGCGGGCAGAGTCCCGCTCTTGGCTTCGAGGGACCGACGTCCCTTGCCGCCGCTGCCCTTGGTCGGGCCCTTCTTGTTCTTCTTCGCCGGCATGATCGCCGCCTCCAAATACGTGTCGCGAGCATGCCGGAAGAGCACTTCCGGCCGATGGGTCGCCGTCTCGCCGATGGGCGGCGGCAAACTCCCAGCCTAGTGGGGACGCGTGACCACACGCGTCGATTCGGGATCGGTCGGGTCAGCCCCGGCGCAGGTCCCAGCGCGGCCCCTGCGGGGTGTCCTCGACCACCACACCGGCATCGGCCAGCTGGTCACGGATGGCGTCGGCGGCGGCGTAGTCCTTACGCCCCCGAGCGGCCTTGCGCTGTTCGAGTGCGACCACCACGAGCGCGTCCACGATCTCGCTCAGCCCCTGGTCGCCGGAGGCCCACTGCGGGCTCAACGGGTCCAGCCCGAGCACGTCGAGCATGGTGCGCAGCTCGTTGGCCAGCTCCGCGGCCCGTTCCTTGGCGCCGGAGGCCAGCGCGGTGTTGCCCTCGCGCACGTGCCCGTGAACCACCGCCAAGGCTTGCGAGACCCCGAGGTCGTCGTTGAGCGCCTCGGCGAACTCCTTGGGGACGTCCAAAGCGTGCTCGACGGAGCCCAGCACCTCGACGGCGCGGGTGAGGAAACCCTCGATGCGCTGGTAGGCCACGGCGGCCTCCTGCAACGCGGCGTCGGAGTAGTCGATGGTGGACCGGTAGTGCGCCTGTCCCAGGTAGTAGCGCAGCTCGACGGCCCGCACCTTCTCCAGCATCTGTGGGATGCGCAGCGAGTTGCCGAGCGACTTGCTCATCTTCTCGCCGCCCACGGCCAACAGACCGTTGTGCAGCCAGTACCGGGCGAACCCGTCACCCGCGGCCCGGGACTGGGCCTGCTCGTTCTCGTGGTGAGGGAAGACCAGGTCCAGACCGCCGCCATGGATGTCGAAGCTGGGGCCCAGGTACTTGGTCGCCATGGCCGAGCACTCCAGGTGCCAACCCGGGCGACCCCGACCCCAAGGGGTGTCCCACGTGGGCTCACCCGGTTTGGCGCCCTTCCACAGGGCGAAGTCGCGGGGGTCGCGCTTGTCCCGGTCCGGGTCGGTGTCCGCGGCCTCGACCAGCTGGTCCGGGCGCTGGTTGGACAGCTCCCCGTAGGCCGGGTAGGAACCCACGTTGAAGTAGACGTCGCCGCAGCCGTCCTCGGACGGGTAGGCGTGACCGGCGTCGATGAGGCGCCGCATGAGCTCGATCATCTCCGGCACGTGGCCGGTGGCACGCGGCTCGACCGTGGGCGGCAGGCAGCCCAGACTGTCGTAGGCCCAGGTGAAGGCACGCTGGTTGCGCTCGCTCACCTGCCACCACGGAACGCCCTCTTCCGCGGCGACCTTGATGATCTTGTCGTCGATGTCGGTGACGTTGCGGCAGAAGGTGACCTCGTACCCGAGGTGGGTCAGCCACCGGCGCAGGATGTCGAAGTTGACTCCCGACCTGATGTGGCCGATGTGGGGAGGCGCCTGCACCGTGGCACCACACAGGTACAGGGAGGCACACCCTTCGCGAATCGGGGTGAACTCTCGAACCTGTCGGGCACTGGTGTCATAGAAGCGCAGACTCACACGGTCAAGCGTATCCGCTTTCCCCTCGCGCATGCGTCACAAACCTCTAAGATCCACCACCCCCTTCGCTCTCCGGACAGCCCCGAGCACTTATAAGTGGTGAACCGTATTCGCCCGGTTCGGATGTGACTTGCCCCCTTCACAAGGGACGACTCACCCTGGCCACGACCGAACACCCTCCGTCAATTCCCCCAAGAACGGACATAGCCTCCCCTTCTCTAGGCGTCGGGAAGCAACCGGAATCGGCCGGAATCTCGTGTTAGCGCCATCCGCTGGACTACGCTGCGTTGACGATGGCCCCTTACAACAACGCCCCCGAGACAGGGACACGTAACGGTCGTAGCGCGGATCGCGGCGCGGGAGCCGGTGCTCTCGTCTTCGGCGCGCTGTTCGTCGGCGTCATCGCCGTGTGCACACTCTTCATCGCTTATGAGGGCATCTACCGCCTCGCCGCGATCGTGCACGCCGACAGCGCCCTCCCGCTGGCCCACGTGTTCCCGGTGACCTTCACCCTGCTGGTCCTCATGGCCTTCTGGGTCAGCTATGCGTTGCGCGCGGCCCCGCCACGCGAACGCCTGTGGATCGACATCGGTCTGATCCCACTGCTGATCCTCAGCGCAGCGGTACCCATGGTGCTGACCAGGACCACCTGGTTCGCCGAACTGGGCGACACCCTCCCCCGCGGTCTCACCGTGGTGGTGGCGGTGGCGCCGTTGGCCGCGCTGATGGTCGCCTTCCTGCTGTGGATCGCCGTGCGGGCGCACGTGCGACGACGGAACGCACGGGCACGCCCCCGCCCCAAGCCCAGCGACGACCGCACCACCGTCCTGCGAGGTTCGCCCAAGCCCCGGACCGACACCCGGGAGGACGCGCCCGAGGCCCTCAAGACGCGACTGCTGCGTCTGGGCGGCGAGCCGGAGGACCTTGAAGGGCCCGAGAGGCCCGAGAAGCTTGAGGAACCGGCGAAGACCGAGCCGGAGATCGAGCCGGAGATCGAGGCTCGGGCGAGTGGTCACGAGGCGCCCACCGAGCCGATCCCACACGTCGCGGAAGTGAAGGCCGAGGAAGCCGAGGTCGAGGAAGGGGAGACGGAGGAAGAGACCCGGGAAGAGACCGAGCCGCCGGAAGCCGGACTGCCCGAAGCCGAGCTGTCGGAACCCGAGCCTTCGGAACCCGAGCCCTCCGTCCCCACGATCCGGCTACCGCGACGCGCCCGCACCGGCGACAATCCGATCAAGCGGGCCGCCGCCGAAGCACCGGTGGTGCCGGGGGCCGAAGCCCCCGAGCCGGAACCGGCCGACATCGGTGACACCGACGGCACCGAGGACTTCCACCCGGTGACGTGGGAGGTGTCGACCGATGAACGAGACGAGGGGTTCGTGCACGAACCCGAGGCCGGCGACCCCAGTTCGGACGAGTCCGAGGCCCCACCACTCCCGCCGGTGACCCCCGATTCAGGCGAGCAGGACGAACCCGACACGGAGCCTTGGGACGAGGAACCCGACCCCGCCGAGCCTGCGCAGAAGCTGCCCGGCGTTCGCCTGTTCTTCCCCGAACACACCGACGAAGTCCTTGAGCCCACGGAACCCGAAGAGCCGGAAGAGCCCGGGGCGACCACCGCAGACGAGCCTTCGGACGAAGACGCCCCCCTATGGGAACCCCCGACCGACCGAACCGAGGCCTCCGCGCTGGACGACTACGTACCGCCGGTGTGGACGCCACCCGAGGAGGACTCCCCGGAACCTGAGCCCCTGCCGTCACTCGACTCCGTCGCCCAGCGCACCGGATCGACCGCCGACCTCGCCCTGGACCATGACACCGGACCCGAGGTGCGCGCCGCCTTCCGGTTGGGTTCCATGCCACCGGGTGCCGCACGCCCCGAGCCGGACCCCGAACCCGAACCCCTCCTCGAACCGGAACCCGAGGTAGTGGAGGAACCCACCGCCGAGGAGATCGATCGGGCCCCGGAGCCCGCTCCGCGGCCACGCCCCGGCGAGCCGGTGAGCAAGCGCCCCATGGTGCTCAAGCCCCCGAGGCCGCCCATGCCCGATTTCGCTTCGGGCCCACCCTCCCGAAGGGTGCGCAGCGAGCCGCTACCGCCCGAGGATCACTGACCCGACCGGCCCCGGAGCCCCGAAGGCTTCCGGGGCCGACGTGTGTCCGAACACCTCTGAGGGAGTCGTGGCGCGTGTCGGACTGTGGGGGCAGGTGGACGGGTTATAGAAAGGCCGAGCGGAGGATCACCGCCGACCTCAGCCGGTGTAAGACCTCTGTGCCCCGGTGCATCCCAGATGCGTCCCCGCCCTGTCCTCGCCGATTCCATCAGTGCCTCCACCCGGTGCCGTGGTCGGCACCCGACCTCAAGTTGCCCCAAGCCCAGGCTCAGACCCCTCGCCTTGTCCCGAGATCCCTCGAAGGCGGTTATCCACAGGCTGTGGATACGCCCTGGCGACCGAGCACTTACCCCCGTAACGTCGATTTGGGGGAGCCTGTTTTCTCCCGACTTCGTGCTGCCCGAACTCGCTTTGGACCAGGGGTGGGAGGTGGGTGGGAGGTGAACGCTGCAACACTTCAGGACGCCCCTGGCGATAACCTCCACGCTGGTTTGGCGGCTGTCGGGTGGTTGGTGGGGCGCCTCAGGTAGAGAACCTTCCGGTTGTTGTGCGGGGTGGGGGTGGGTTCTCCCTCCTTCCCCGCCGCGTGATTGTTGCCGCCCGCACCGCACGCGTCAAGGCAATGTTGTGTGCTCTGGCAGCGGGGTGGGTGGCCTTGACTCGTGCGGTGCGGGCGGCGGTTTGGCGGCTATCGGGGAAGGGGGGAGAGTGGTTGAGGTCCCAACGGCCCTGTGGGCCTGCGGCCCACTCCGGCCGTGGCCGGCCGGATGCCTTCCCCTCCGTCTGGTGTCCTCGTGGGCCGCGTCGCCACTACGTGACCGGTGGGGTAACGAAGTACCCGCTACAGGTAGGGCGGATGGCGGGGCGCGTCCCTGCGGTGGCCGGCTCTGGTCTTCACAGCGATGATCTTGCTCGTAGCGCCCATTTGGGCGCCCAACATGGCGCTACGGACAAGATCGTTTCTCTTCAGAGCCCCTTCCCTCGAAGTCGCTAGGAGCATCTCCGTGATAGGTGGATCCGGTCATAGGGGAAGGGGTTGTGGATAACCCAGAATGGCCACCCCATCTATGGTAGGCACATTCACCGACATGGAAATAGGTTGAATATACCCGCCGGTAAGCCTGCCATTTCCTGGGGTGTTCTCATATAATCAGAGTATGAGCTTTCCTCCCAGTGCACCGCGCCCGACCGGGAACACCCCGGTTGATCAGGCGATGGCGGGTGCGCGGGAGATGGCGGTGGAATTCTCCGGCCGGGATATCCCGTTCGGGTGCGAGGGCGATGTGCTCGCCCAGTTTCGCCGGCTCAACCAGGAAACAGACCGGATCCGCTACGGGATGTTGCCCGCCCTGGCCCGTATGGAGGCCACCGGTGCCCTGTTGGAAGAGGGTGGCCAGCGCAGTATCCAGGCGTGGATCACCCACCAGTGGGGCACCTCTCCGGCCGAGGCCAAGAGCCTTGCCACCCTCGCCCGCGCCCTACACCGCCAGCAGCTCCCCCTCGTAGAAGAAGCCTTCCAGACCAGCGCCCTGTCCTTGGGTGAAGCGTGCGCCATCGCGACCTCCACGGAAAAAGCGACTACCGAGTGGGCGAAGGTCCTCGAAACAGCGGATGAGGAATTCCGTGCCCAGCGTCCTTCGGTGGAAGGGTTTCGGGCCCGGTTGGAATTCGGGCTGATCGGTTTCAAGGCCGAGTGCCCGCAGGCTTCGGTGCGCCAGTTGCGGGACGCGGCGAAATGGTTCGTCGCCCGCCTGGACCCGGATAAGGCCGACCGGGACTACGATGAAACGTTCGAGAACCGGGGCGCCCAATTCTCACCCACGTTCGAGTCCGGGTTTTTGCTGCGGATGTGGGGGCCGGGGGCCGACAACGAACTGATCCAGGCCGCCCTGCAGGCTTACACCGAACCGTACGGGCCCGATAACGCCGCCGTCCCGAAGCATCAGCGCACCTATGACGCGATGATGCGCATCTTCGAGACCGCTCTGACCCACCGGGGTTGCTCCAGCCTGAGCCGCCAACCGTTGGCCACGTTGAACATCACCGTCCCCCTCACACGCTTCCTCGGAGACGGCGCCGCAGAGCCCGCCACCACCGAGGATGGTGTGGTCATCCCCGACCAGATGGTGGCCCGCCTGACCCCCGAAAGTTGGCTGCGCCGGTTCGTGACCGACGCCCAGGGTCGGACTCTGTTGGATGTGGGGCGAAAGCAGCGGTGCGCCCCGGACCCGGTGCGCCAGGCGGCGGGGTTCAAGAAGCCCTACTGCGAGTGGCACGAAGGCTGTGACGTGCCGCGTAGCTGGTCGCAGTACGACCACATCGTCCCGTTCTCTCACGGCGGGGTCACGAGCGCGGACAACATGCAGGTGTTGTGCTCGACCCATAACCGGCTTAAGCACCGGTTGCAGGCGAAGGTGAACCGGCAGATCTGGGAACACCACCACGCCCAGAACCGCCAAGAAGAAGGCAAGGAAGCCGGGTCCGGGGATGGGGAGGGGGAGCCAGCCCCAGCCACCGCCCCCTGACCACCATCCGCTTCCACGACCATGCGTTTCCGCCAGGTGGAACACCACCCCCGCGAGAACACCCCCGAGTGGGTGTCAGACCCCAAGGGCCCGTGCCCTGTGGGGATATCAGCATGCCCCCACCCCGAACCCCCCACCCAGAGCCACATCCCGGGACAGAAGTGGCTCCCGTTGGGGGTGTGGGCAGCACAGGTGCCGACACCGGCCCCTACTACGACCGCTCGCCCTACCGGTGTCACCCCCACCACGGGCAGT
>NZ_JBSHCT010000009.1:171780-280286 GCF_053615935.1 Nocardiopsis sp. NPDC055879 | reverse complement strand
ATGGGATCACGTAGGCGGAACGGTTCACCACCCCGAACTCTCCCGCCTGTGGATAACTCAGGGGAGAACCAGCCCCCAATACCGGGCTCCGCTGCCTCCCTCTGGCTGGAAGTCTCGGACCAACCGAGCCCACCGCCCCCCGACCCCACGGGCCCCACCGAGCCCTGAGTGTCTCGGGGTGAGTGAAACCCTTCGCGGCACACGCAGCACGGTGCGTAGTGCCACGTGTCGTTTCCGCGACAAGGTCTATGTGTCGCGCGTCACGCGCGATTCGCACAGGAGATCTGGAGCAAGTCGTGGAACACCAACCCCGCACACCCGGTCTGCGAAGGACCGCCGCGGTGGCCTGCACCGCCGGCGCGCTCGGCGCCGTGCTGGCACTGCAACCGGTGGCAGCGGTGGCCGACATGGAACCGTCCGTGACCCAAGAGCCCACGGACGTCGAGGTCGCCGAAGCGCTTGAGGACTGGGAGGAGCTCGACCAGCCCGAAGCCGATTCCCCCGAAGCCCGCAACGACTTCTACCTTCCCCCGGACCCCCTGCCCCAGGGAGAGCCCGGCGACGTCATCCGGGCCGAACCCTCCGAGGCCTACACCGCGCCCCTGGGCGTCGGCCAGTTCGACGCCGACGTGTGGCGGGTGATGTACCTGTCCACGAACGCCATGGGCGAACCCATGGCGGTCACCGGCACCGTCATGGTCCCCGATGCGGAATGGGAGGGTGAGGGCGAGCGGCCCCTGGTCTCCTACGCCATCGGCACCCACGGCCTCGGCTCTCACTGTGCCCCCTCGATCGGCCTCGAACAGGGCCTGGACTACGAGGCCTCGATGATGAAGAACGTCATCGACCAGGGGCACGCGCTGGTGGTCACCGACTACGAGGGGCTGGGCACGCCCTCACCGCACACCTACATGGTGGGCCACTCCCAGGGCGCGGCCGTGCTGGACGGCCTGCGCGCCGCGACCCGCATGGACGAACTCGACATCTCCGCCGAGGCACCGATGGGCGTCAGCGGATTCTCCCAGGGCGGCGGGGCCTCGGTGTGGGCCGGTCAGATGCAGCCCGACTACGCCCCCGAACTGCCGCTGGCCGGTGTGGCCGCCGGGGGTGTTCCGGCGGACCTGACGCAGGTCGCCGACCAGTTGGACGGCAGTCTCTACTTCGCCTTCGTGGGCTTCACCGCCTACGGTTTCGCGGCGGCCTATCCCGAGCTGTCCTTCGAGGAGCACCTCACCGAGAAGGGGCAGCGGCTCCTGGACGCCTCGGTCGACGGCTGCATGATCGAGGCGCTGACCTCCGGTGCCGGCATGACCATGGACGAGACGGTCGACGTCGACCTCATCAACAGTCCCGAGTGGCAGGCCCGGCTTCAGGAGAACAAGCCCGGCGAGACCGTGCCGGAGGCGCCGCTGTACCTCTACCACTCCTCGGGCGATGACGTCATCCCGATCGAGCAGGGCGAGGAGTTGCGCGACGCCTACTGCGCCGGGGGCGCTTCGGTGGAGTGGCGACGGACCTTCTCCGGGCCGCACCTGACGAGCTTCTTCCTGGACACCCAACGTGCCCAGGACTGGCTCAGCGGGCGGTTGGTCGGGGAACCGGACTCCAGCACCTGCTGACACCAGTGACACGGATGGAGTGACACGGTCGCCGGGAACCTCGTCCCGGCGGCCGTTCTCATGTGGGCGGGGTCGACCGGAGCAATCGCTCCACCCGCAGCGCCATCTCCAGCTCGAAACGCGGATCGGGCTCGTCCAGCCGATCGCCGAACAGCTCCGTCAGTCGGCGCAGGCGATACCGCACCGTCTGCGGGTGGAGGTGCTGTACCTCGGCCACCCGCTTGGCGTTGTACCCGTGCTGCAACCAGAGCAGGAGGGTCTCGGACAGGCGCTCGCGTTGCCCGTCGGACAGCTCCCGCATGGGGGCCAACCGGGAGATGGTCATCTCCCGCATCAGATCCCGGTCCCGCAACAGCAGGAGCGGCGTGAGGTGTTCGCTCCACAGGGAGATCCCGTCGGCGGGCACCACCCCCGACTCGACCAGTTCGAGGGTCTCGCGCGCGTGGTTCAGGGAGAGGGCCGTCTCGGTGACGTCCACGGCCGGACCCGCCGCGGCGTGCCGGCCGCGCAACAGGCGTTCCAGGGTCCGCATCCTGCCGGGCCCTTCCGGATCGGGGAGCACGAGACAGGGGTCGGACCGGTGGAAGTCGTGCAGCACGTCGGAGGGCAGAGTGGGCGGGGCCGTCTCCTTCCCGTCTCCTTGGAGGACGATCACCGCCACCTTGTCGGGGACGCGCCACTGGGCGGAGGAGGCCAGGTCGGCGATGGCCCGGGGCGAGGGGGCCGGGTCGGACAACAACAGGTCGACCAGGCGCCCCCGACGTCGTTGGAGTTCTCCCGATGCCCGGGCCCGCGCCTGGTTGTAGCCCTCGGAGGCGGCGGAGGCCATCTCCTCCAGGAACAGGAACGCGGCCTCGGCGACCGGGCCGATGTGCCGCTGGGGCAGGAGTTCGGGGCGCTGTTCCTGAACCTTCAGGAGTTCGCGCCACATGATGACCAGGGCGGTGCGCATCGCGGTCTGGAGGTCGTCGAGGCTGCGGCCCTCGTGGACCTCGGCCTCGCCGAGCATGCGGAATCGCTCCCAGAGTCGGTGCTCGGGCGGATCGGCCACCCCCACCCGGTCCAGGAACACGGTCAGGGCCTCACGGACCGCGGTGCGGGTGGCGGCGGCGTACACCTCGTTGCCGGGCCGCAGGTATTCGGGCACGCTCTCGTGGATCCGGGCCACCACCACGTCGATGAGGGGTTCGACGTGGGCGCGGAAGTGGTCGGCGAACTCCACGGGGACATCGGCCAGGGGATTGGTACCGCCCCGGGGCCGACCCTTCGTGGGCATTGGGGGCACCTTCACGAGTCGTGTCCTCTCCGCCTGGAACGAAAAAGTTACTGACGAGTAAAGGAGAGGCTACGGGACCCGGAGGTTGATGTGAATCCCCGCACGGCCAGGAAAGGGGCCCGTCCGGACCCGGTGTGCGCCCGGTGCGGGGTCGGTGACGTCTCGCCGACCCCGGCCGCCCCGGCGGTGATCCACCGAGGAAGCGCGCTCGAACGACGACGGCACCCACCATCCGGTGGATGCCGTCGAGGTGCCCTTCACCCGGGAGGCGAGGCGCCGATCAGTCGACGTAGCGCAGGCCGGCCGTGGCCAGCTTCTCGCGCATCTTGTACATGTCCAGCCCCAGCTCGCCGTCGCGGAACCGGGCACGCTTGGACTCCTCGTTCTCCTCACGGAGTCGAGACGCCTCGGCCACCTGAGCGGCGGACTCGCGCGGCACCACCACGACACCGTCGGCGTCCGCGACGACGACGTCACCCGGCTCGACCAGGGCGTTGGCCACGGTGACGGGCACGTTGACCGATCCCAGCGTCGCCTTCACGGTGCCCTTGGCGTTGATGGAGCGGCTGAACACCGGGAAGTCCATCTCGGAGAGCTCGGCGACGTCGCGGCAGCCGCCGTCGATGATCAGGCCGGCCGCGCCCCTGGCCCGGAAGGAGGTCGCCAGCAGCTCACCGAAGAACCCGTCCTCGGACTCGGTGGTGCAGCCGGCCACGACCACGTCACCGGGTCGGATCTGTTCGGCGGCGACGTGGAACATCCAGTTGTCCCCGGGCTGGAGCAGCACGGTGACGGCCGTCCCGCACAGCTTCGCCTCCGGGTAGATCGGTCGGACGTAGGGCCGCAGCAGGCCGGTGCGGCCCTGCGCCTCGTGCACGGTGGCGACCCCGAAGTGGGACAGCGCCTCGACCGCCTCCGGGGCGGCGCGCTCGATGGAACGGTGGACGACTCCGAGCTCGGTCATGACTCTCCTCGTGAGTGGGTGGACGGGATGTGGAGTGGTACTCAGCGGCCCTGGCGCTTCAACCTGGCGTCCAGGCGCGGGTAGACGCGGCGGACGTTGCCTTCCAAGATCGCCTCGCGTTCGGCGTCGGGCAGCTTCACGCCCTCGATGTAGCGGCCGGTGTCGTCGAAGTAGTGGCCCGAGCACGGGTCGACGTCGCGGACGGCGCCGATCATCTCCGAGGCGAAGAGGATGTTCTCGTTCGGGACGACGTCGAACAGCAGGTCGATGCCGGGCTGGTGGTACACGCAGGTGTCGAAGTAGACGTTGCGCATCACGTGTTCCTCCAGCTCCGGCTTGCCCAGCGCCATCGCCAGCCCGCGGAAGCGGCCCCAGTGGTAGGGGGCCGCGCCGCCGCCGTGCGGGATGATCAGCTTCAGGTCCGGGAAGTCGGCGAACAGGTCGCCCTGGACCAGCTGCATGAAGGCCGTGGTGTCGGCGTTGAGGTAGTGCGCCCCGGTGGTGTGGAAGGCCGGGTTGACGCTGGTGGACACGTGCACCATCGCGGGGATGTCGTACTCGCACATCGCCTCGTAGATGGGGTACCAGGACCGATCGGTGAGCGGGGGCGAGTCCCACAGCCCACCGGAGGGGTCCGGGTTGAGGTTGATCGCCACCGCGTCGAGTTCCTCCACGGCGCGACGCAGCTCGGGCAGGCACTCGGCCGGGTCCACGCCGGGGGACTGCGGCAGCATGGCGGCGGTGGCGAAGCGCTCGGGGAAGAGTTCAGACACCCGGGCGATGAGGTCGTTGCAGATCGCGGCCCATCGGGAGGAAGTGGCCGCGTCGCCGACGTGGTGGGCCATGAAGGAGGCCCGGGGCGAGAACACGGTCAGGTCGATGCCGCGATCGTCCATGAGGCGGAGCTGGTTGCCCTCGATCGCCTCGCGCAGGTCCTCGTCGCCGATGTTCGGATCAGCGGGCTGGGGACCACCGTCGAGCGCGGCGATCTGAGCTTGACGCCAGTCGCCGAGCGCGGCGGGTGCGGTGGTGAAGTGCCCGTGGCAGTCGATGATCATCAGTGTGCTTCCTTCTTCAGGGATTCCAGATGCCCAGAGGGACGTAGAGCTCTCCGGCCATGAGCGCGCGTGCGGTGCGCACGAGCGCCGAACGGGTGATGCGGGTGGGATCCCCGGGGTCCTGGCCGAGCCGCACCTCGAAGGCGCCGCTCGGGTGTTCGATGGCCAGGGTGGTATCGGTGTCGTTCGCGACCGGGAGGGTCGCCGATTCGTGCGCGACCGTGCCCGGTAGCACGCAGGCGGTGGCGGCGGTGACGGCGGCCAGCACGCCGATGGATTCGTGGACCACCCGAGGGATGAAGCTGCGGGTGGTCAGGGCGCCGCCGTCCTCGGGCGGCGAGACCAGCGTCATCTTGGGATAGTTGCGGTCCGAGACGTCGCCCAGTCCCATGAGCTCGCCGCAGATCAGGCGCAACGTCTCCACCCGCTCGCGCAGCTCGGGGTTCGCGGTGAGTTCGGCGGGGCTCTCCCGCCCGGTCACGCCCAGAGCGGAGGCGTCCACGATGACGAGGGGTTGTCCGTTGTCGACGCAGGTGACGTCGATCGATCCCACGCTGGGAAGCTCGACAGCGTCACGTCGGTTCCCCGTCGGCAGCAGGGAACCGGCGATCGACCCGGCGGTGTCGAGGAACCCGATCGTCACCGGAGCGGAGGTGCCCGGGACGCCGTCGATTCGGGTGTCGCCGTCGTACTTCACGCCCCGCACGCCGCCCTGCTCGGGCGTGTGCACCGAGATGTGGGCGATGGCCCCGGTGTTGAGGGTGCGCACCCGCACGGTGGTGGTGTCCTCGACGGGCACGACCATCCCGGTCTCGATGGCGAAGGGCACCACGGCGGCCAGCAGGTTGCCGCAGTTGGCATTCATGTCCACCGAGTCGTCGTCCGGCCTGAGCTGGGCGAACCGGAAGTCGAGGTCGGCCCCCGGCTCGGTGCTCGGGCCGACGATGCCCGCCTTGGAGGTGAGTGGGTGCCCGCCCCCCAACCCGTCGACCTGCAACGGGTGGGGGGAACCGAGGGCGGACCGCAACACCCGGGCGAGGGTCTCGTCGTCGTCGGGCAGGTCGGCACGGGCGAAGAACGGCCCGCGGGACGTACCGCCGCGCATCAGCACGGAGGGGATCGCGCGTCGGCCCCCGCGGACCGATGGTGTGCTCGAAACTCTCATCTTCATCCTCGCGGCGCTATTCCCGGACCTCGGACCAGACCAGCTCGTCGTAGTCGGGAGCCTCGTCGACCAGACCGGACTCCACGTGGAAGTCGGTCGCGACACCGAAGGCGTCCCGCCCCACCTGCGTGGAGGTGGCGAACTCCTGCGGGAGGATCTCGGTGAGCGCCTCGACCGCCTCGGGGTCGGTGCCGTCCATGTAGGACGAGAGCAGCTCCGCGGTCCCCTCGGGGTCGGACTCGATGAACTCCAGCGCGCGGTTGATGGCGCGGTTGAAGCCCTCGATCTGCTCGCTCTTGTTCTCGATCACGTCGGAGGTGCTGAACAGCGTTCCGTGCAGCGCCCCGGACATGTCGGGGATGTCGCCGCGCTGCGGCGACAGGTAGATCTCGCCGGCGCCCTCGGCCTCGGCCATCTGCCCGGCAGGTTGGAAGAAGGCCAGGGCGTCCACCTGCCCCGAGGACAGGGCACCGATGGCCGACGACGACACGGCGCCCAGGTTCACCAGGGTGGCGTCGGTGTTGGCGTCCATTCCCGCCTGCTCGAACAGGTAGATCAGCAGCGCCTCGGTTCCCGAACCCGGGCCGGTGATGCCGATGTTCTTGCCCTCCAGAGCCTGGATCTTCTCCTCCAGGGGCGCGTCCGGGTCCCCGTCGAAGTCCGGGGCCGTCACCACGTCCACGTAGTACTCGGTGACCAGCGAGCCGGTGAGCCGTGTGTCGGGGTCGTTCTCGGCGAGGTTGAACGTGTCGGTGAGGACCCCGGCGGCCACGTCGATGGAGCCCGAGGTCAGGGCCGCCGCGAGCTTGGCGCCGGTGCCCAGGCGAGGACGCTCGCCGAGCTCGACGCCCTCCTCCTCGAAGTAGCCGTTCTCCTCGGCGACGTGGAGCGGGAAGAACGCGACGGAGTCGCTGATCTGGCCCACGTTGAGAACGTTCGGGTCGGAGCCGCCGCCGTCGGCGCAGCCCGAGGTCGCGATGAGGCTCGCGGTCGCCGCGATGGCGGCGGCCGTCCTGAGGTGGGTGCTGAGTTTCATGATGTGGCTCTCGATCGAGTGTTGGGAGGGGCGCTACTCGGAGTCGAGCGGCTTCCAGCGGTTGGCGCGGGAGGACAGAACGCTCACGAGGGCGTTGAGGACCATGGCCAGCGCGGTCAGGACCACGACCGCGGCGAACACACCAGCGGTGTTGAACTGCGCGGCGGCGTCGTTGATGAGGTAACCCAGGCCGCGGTTGGAGGCGACGAGTTCACCGATCACCGCGCCGATGAGCGCGTAGGGAATGGAGACCTTCAGACCGGTCAACAGACCGGACATGGAGGCCGGCAGCACGACCTTGAAGGCGACGTCCTTGTTCGACCCGCCCATCAGCCGGACGGCGTCGATCAGGCCGCGGTCCACGTCGCGGACCCCGGCGGCGGTGTTGAGGAAGACCAGGAAGAACACGCTGACGGCCGCCAGGATGACCTTCATGTCCAGGCCGATGCCGAACCACACGATGAACAGTGGGGCGAGCGCCACCTTGGGGATCGAGTACAGCGCCATCATGAACGGCTCGAACACGTCGTAGACGAGACGGACCGAGGCGAGCACGAAACCGGCGAGCGCGCCGGTGAGGGCACCGATGACGTAACCGAGCACCACTTCCTGGATGGTGATCCAGGTGTGCGTGCCCAGGGTGCCGTCCCGGATCCAGGCGACCAGCTGCTCCCCGACGGCGATCGGGTCGGAGACGAACATGGGGTTGGCGACCAGGCCGCCGGCCAACTGCCAGAGCACGAGGAAGAGCAGTAGGGCCCCCGCTCGCAGCCCCCACACCAGGGTGGTGCGGCCGTGGCGGTCCCACCAACTGCGGCGGCGGTCCTCTTTGACCGGGCCGCTCGTGCTCAGTCCGTCGTTGGTCCGCGTGGCGGAAACCGATCCGGTGGTCATCACCGCGCTCCTTTCTTCAGCGCGGCGGTCAACGTGGAGTGCAGTTCCACGAACCGCGGTCGCACCTTGGTCTCGTCGGGGTCGCGCGGGCGCTCGATGTCCACTTCCTGGTCGAGCAGGATGGTGCCGAGCGGGCCCAGGACGACGACGCGGTCGCCGAGCAGCAGGGCCTCCTCGATGTCGTGGGTGACGAACACGATGGTGTGCCCGGTCTTGGACCACAGCCGCAGTAGCTCGCCCTGGAGTTCGGAGCGCAACTGGGCGTCCAGGGCGCCGAAGGGCTCGTCCATCAGGATGGTCTCGGCACCGTTGGCGAGCATGCGGGCCAGACTCGCGCGGCGACGCATACCGCCGGAGAGCTCCCGCGGGTAGTTGTCGGCGAAGTCGGACAGACCGACCGTGGCGACGAGCTCAAGGGCCTTGGCCTCGCGCTCTGCCTTGTCCACGCCCGCGATCTCCATGGGCATCTCGACGTTGCGCCGTACGCTCCGCCAGGGCATGAGCGTGTCGGTCTGGGTCAGGTAGCCGATGTCGGGTGTGGGGCCGGTGTGCGCCCTGCCCCGGTGCAACACCTGGCCCGAGGTGGGCTTGGAGAGCCCGGAGAGCAGGTTCAACATCGTGGACTTGCCGCAACCGGATCGGCCCAGGATGGTGACGAAGGTTCCCTCTTCGATGGTGAGGTTGAAGTCCCGCAGGGCCACCGTGGCCACGTCGTCGCGTTGGAACTCCTTGGTGAGGTGCTCGACCTCCAGAACGACGCTCATGTGGTGACCGCCTCTTCCTCGTGGTGGGCCGACGGGGCGTCGGGCAGTGGGTCGGCTCCCGCGAGCCGGCGCGAGTTGTGCACGACCATCAGGCGCACCTCATGGTCGGAGAAACCGTCCTTGAGCAGGACGTCCGCGGCCAGGGCGAGGCCGTCCTCCACCGGTGGGTTGAAGGGCTGGCCCAGGTCCGAGCTGATGACGGAGGACTCGGGGCCGGCCGCGCGGATGTTGTCCAGCCACACCCGCCAGGACACCTTGCCGGTCAGCGGGGTGGTCAGGCAGCGCTCCAGGTAGGCGCCGTGCTCGGCGAGCGTCTTCTGGTTCTCGGCGGGGATGCGCTGGGAGGTGAACTCGGGGTGGGTGACGACGATGCGTCGCACACCGCGTTCACGGGCGTAGGCGATGACCTTGGACGACTCGTCACCGTGCAGGTGCCCGGTGGCCAGCGTCATGTCGTGCCTGGCGATGACGTCGAGGACCTGGCGGGCGGCCAGGACCACCTCGCCGTTCTCGTCGAGCACGTCGACGGTGGGACTGATGATCCCGTCGTCGCGCAGGTCCTGCTGGATCTGTGCCCACATGGGAGGGGTGGAGCCCTCGGGGGCCTCGGCGAGGCAGCTGCGCTGGTTGTCGCTGTCCACGGTCGGGAGCCAGACGAACTGGGCTCCGCCCCGTGCCGCGATCTCGACCGCGACGGGGTTGAGACCGCCCACGGAGGCGTTGAGGGTGATGGCGCCGAGTACGTCCACGTCCGGGTGGACGTTGCGGACGACCTCGGCGCGTTCGGTGGTGGGGGTGTAGTGGGACTTGAGCACGAAGCCCGCCAGGCCGTGCCGCTTGAAACGGGGGGCGAGTTCGAGATCGCCGACCCTGCGCTTCATCACATCGGGGGCGATGTGGACGTGGATGTCATAGGCACCCTGGACGAGCCGGCGGGCGTGTGCGGTGGGTTCTTGGTGATGCGACATGCCGCCCCTTCGCTAACGAACTAGTGAGCGACATTGTTAACGATCTTGGTCACATCCGTCAATGCCCACGTAACGTCAGGTCAGGGCGGGTCGCCTCCGGGGGGTGTGTCATAGAACACGTGCTTTGTGGTTTTACTTCCGGTTTCCGAAGTACTCCTTCGTCGCCGAGAAGACGCTCTCCAGGTGCGCCCGCATCGCGTTCGCGGCGCGTTCGGGGTCCTTCGCGCAGACCGCCTCCACGATCTCCAGGTGCTCGGGAAGCGACGTGGCCGGGCGATGTGGCTGCATGGACAACTGGATTCGGTACCGCACGTTCTGGGCGCGCAGACGCTGGACGATGTCGGGTGCCACCTTGGATCCGCTGATGTCCATCACGGCCTGGTGCAGATCACGGTTGGCCTGCGAATAGGCCTCTCCGTCGCCCGAGTCCACCGCCCCGCGCATCACCTCGCCCAAGTCGCGTAGGCGCGCCATGCCCGCGTCGTCGACGCGCTCGGCCGCGCGGGCCGCGCACATCGATTCCAGGGCCGCGCGCACCTCCACGATCTCCAACGCCTCGTCCAGGTCGACGGCCCGCACCCGGGCTCCCCGGTTGCGGATCTTCTCCACCAGGCCCTCCACGGTGAGGGTCGCCAGGGCCGCGCGCACCGCGCCCCGGCTGGCGTCGAACATCTCGATGAGGTCGGTCTCCACCAGACGCTGTCGGGGGGCGAAGTCGCCGGCGACGATGGCCTGGCGAAGGCGCGAGGCCACGCGGTCGGCGTCACTGACGCTCTCCCGGGCCCCCTGGTCTACTGCCTCCTGGGTCATGGTCTTCCTTTCGCTCATCTTGGTGTGCATTATTGTAAACAATGTTGTTCACATCTGAAGGGCACTTGGTACAGGAGGACGCGATGACCGTCATCACAATGGTCGGCCTGGGAGAGGCCGGCAGGCTCATCGGCGAAGGACTCGCCGAGGCCGGGGCCCGGGTCCAGGGCTACGATCCGTTCGTCGCGTTGCCCGACTCGCCCATCGTGCAGTATCCCGAGCCGGCGGAGGCGCTCGCCGAGGCGGAGATCGTCATCAGCCTCGTGGGCCCCGACGCCGCGGAGAAGGTCGCGACGCGGGTACTGGCCCTGATGCCCGCCTCAGCGGTCTACGCGGACCTGAACACCCTCTCCCCGGGGGAGAAGAAGGCGCTCGGGTCCCTGGCCTCCGGCGCCGGTGTTCCCTTCGCCGACGTCGCGGTCATGGCCCCCGTCCCACGGGCGGGCAGTCGGACACCGCTGCTCGCCGCCGGCAGCGGAGCCCGAGCCTTCGCCGCCGCGCTCTCGCCCCTGGGCACTCCCGTGCGCGCGATCTCCGAAGAGGCCGGTGACGCCGCCGCCCGCAAGATGCTGCGCAGCGTGTTCATGAAGGGCCTCGCGGCGTTGATCATCGAGTCGCTCGACGCCGCGAGCGCGGTCGGAGCGGACGGCGACCTCCGTGACCAGATCGCCGCCGAGTTCGGTGAGAACGGTGCGGCCCTGGTCGACCGCCTCGTCGATGGCACACTTCAGCACGCCGGCCGCCGCGTCCACGAGATGGAAGCGGCCCGGGCCTACCTGGAAGAACTCGGAGTGGACCATCCCGTCACCGACGCCACGGTCGCCCACCTGCGCCGCCTGAGCACCTGACGGCGGGCTCGACGCCACCTGGGATGATCTTGATCGACACGCGACAGCGTTGAGCCCCCAATGGCGTCACGGAAAAGAGGAAAAGGGATGGAAACGTCGGCGAGCGAGCAGCCGTTCAGAGAGTCTGAATGGAGGAAGGTCGAGGGCTTCGACTTCACCGACATCACCTACCACCGCTATGTCGGACCCGCGCGTAGTGGCGCGGGCAAGGACATCGGTGCGGTGCGTATCGCCTTCGACCGTCCGGAGGTGCGCAACGCCTTCCGGCCGCACACGGTCGACGAGCTCTACACGGCGATGGAGCACGCGCGCTCCTGGACGGCGATCGGTACCGTCCTGCTCACCGGGAACGGGCCGTCCGCCAAGGACGGCGGTTGGGCCTTCTGCTCCGGCGGGGACCAGAGGGTGCGCGGTCGGGACGGCTACCTGTACGAGGGCGGTGAGGACGGTGGCGAACAGCGCAAGGCCGACCAGGGCCGGTTGCACATCCTGGAGGTCCAGCGGTTGATCCGCTCCATGCCCAAGGTCGTCATCGCCGTGGTCAACGGCTGGGCGGCCGGCGGCGGACATTCGCTCCACGTGGTGTGCGACCTGACCGTCGCCTCACGACAGCACGGGTTCTTCAAACAGACGGACGCCACGGTCGGATCGTTCGACGGTGGGTACGGTTCCGCGCTGCTGGCCCGTCAGGTCGGCCAGAAGCGGGCGCGGGAGATCTTCTTCCTGGCCCGGCCGTACTCGGCCACCGAGATGCAGGAGATGGGCGCGGTCAACACCGTGGCCGACCACGGCGAGCTGGAGGACACCGCGGTGCGGATGGCCACCGACATCGCCGACCAATCCCCGCAGGCGATCCGGATGCTCAAGTACGCCTTCAACCTTCCCGACGACGGGATGCTCGGGCAGCAGCTGTTCGCGGGAGAGGCGACCCGGCTCGCCTACATGACCGAGGAGGCCGTGGAGGGCAAGACGGCGTTCCTGGAGAAGCGCAGCCCCGACTGGTCGGGCTTCCCTCGCTACTACTAGCCGGTGCGGCCGGGATCGCGTCGCGCGGTCCCGGCCCCTGACCGTGCGAGCCGCTAGCCGGTGACCGGATATGTGACGTCGCGGTGGGGATCGATGACGGCACCAGGACTCGGCCGCGCCGCGTCGATGTGGTCGACGCCGAGGATGTGCCGCACGTACTCGGCGTGGGCGAGGAGGTGATCGGCGATGATCCTCCGGTGGCACCGCCACCACACCGCCTCGGAACACATCACGGCCGCGCGTCGCGTGCGTCCCCACTCCCGCAGCTCGGCGAGGGCACTTCGGAACTCGTCCGAGAGCGCGTGGTCGGCGTAGTTGTGGAAGCCGCGGTTCTCCCACCAGGCGTTGACCTCGAACGGCACGTCCTTGCTCACCGGACGACGCCCGGTCAGCCCCTCGGCGCGCCGATACCGGATCCCCACCTCACCGAGGGCGGCTGAGAGCGGGTCCTGGTCGAACCACGGATACCGGGTGGAACCCGGAAGCCGCCGAACATCGACGATCAGCTCGACGTGGGGCTCCCGGAGCAGCTCGACGAACTCGCCGAGCGTCCGGTTGGAGTGCCCGATCGTGAAGAACGGCTCATTCATCGACCGGCCGCAAGGCGCTGCCCTTGTGGGCGGCGACGTGGTCGGTCTTGTCGCTCTTGATCTCGTACTGCGGATCGTCCTTCGACGCCCGGCGGGTGTGGCCCTTGTAGTCGAAGTCCTTCGTGTGCACCTTCGTCACCGTGCCCGAGACGTGCCCCGCCTCCGAGTTCCAGGTCACGTGGTCGCCCACGCTGAACCGCTCAGACATCTCGACTCCCTCCCTGGTCATTTCATTGAAACACCCGCACGGACAATGCGGGGGCACCGGCGTGCACGGGAAACGGAGACGTCCATACGGGCTCAGGGCTTGCGGGCGACACCGCCGTACTGGGCGACCTCTCGGACGGAGCCCACCCGGCTCTCCTCGGGTCGCCAGAACGGGACGGAGACCACGCCGGGATCCAACAGCTCCAACCCCTCGAAGAAGGCGCCGATCTGCTCCGGGGTGCGCAGGTGGATGGGTTGGGCCGCGTTCTCGTTCCAGGCCTTGGCCGCCTCCACGATCTGCGGGCTGGTGTCGGTGCTGTCGCACAGGGCCAGGAAGCTCCCCGAGGGCAGGGCGTCCACGTAGGCGCGCGCCACGGCGTAGGTCCGCTCGTCGGCGGGGAAGTGGCCGAGCGTACCCATGATGACCAACCCGATCGGTCGGGTGAAGTCCAGGTGCTCGCGGGCCTGGGCCAGTAGTGCCCGCGGGTCGAGCAGGTCGGCGTCGATGTAGTCGGTGCTGCCCTCCTCGGCGCTGGTCAGCAGAGCCCGGGCGTGCGTGAGGACGAGGGGATCGTTGTCGACGTAGACGATCTTGGACTCGGGGGCGACCGCCTGGGCGACCTCGTGGGTGTTGTTCGCGGTGGGAAGACCGGTCCCGATGTCCAGGAACTGGCGGACGCCCTCTTCCCGGGCCAGATGGGTGACCGAGCGGAGGAGGAACCGGCGATCGGCGCGCATCACCTCGACGATCTCGGGGAAGGCCGATTCGACATGTTCTCCCAGAGCGCGATCGACCGGATAGTGGTCCTTGCCCCCCAACCAGAAGTTCATCACCCGTGCGGAGTGGGGAACGGTCGTGTCCAGGGGGATACGCGGGGTGTTCATGGGGGCCTTCCTGGCCGGCGGACGATCCGGGAACCATCGGTCATTCTCCTCGCGCGCAGACCCTCTGCGCAACAAGAAACCCCCGTGCGCAAGGGTTTTCGCGAACATCGACGCGCTCGACCGTGAACCGAAGGTCCATCGCGAGTCGATGTACATCATGCGGTCGGATACAGCCCGTGAGAACGCCATGACGGCCTGACCAGGAAGTTTTCCCCAGGAGGACTGCGGCTCGGCCGGATCTCCGAAAAATATCCTCCCCCAACAGAACTCAAGTGTCCCGACCGCCATCGGAACACACAGAAAGCAGCCACACTGACACAGACCCTGACACCGAAACCGACACAGACACATGTAGGGCGACGGCAGGAGCGACCAACCCATCGGGCGCGGACGACCGGTCGTCGATCCAGGTCGGGTCGCCTCGACGGTGGAACCCGTCCGGTGCACCGGCTTCCGAAGCCGATGGGGCGTAACCGAGAGGTCACACCACCTCTCGATGAGGGCCACTGACAAGAACGGGGTTTCCCGAATACCGATTTCCACTCATAGCGCGATTTCCGCATCCCCGAAATCACTTTCACAGGCTTGATCACAGCCACCTGTCCGCAATTTTCCACGTCCTTCCTTGGGAAGAAAGGAACATCATGAAGCTCGATGTCCGTTCCAGCGTCCTGGCCCTCGCGACCTCTGGTCTGGTGGTCGTCGGTTCCGCGGCCTGCTCGGCCCAGGGAATGGTCGACGCGGTGTCATCGGTCGATCCCGCGCATACGGGCGAGAACTCCCAGGTCGACGAAGGGGTGGAGACTCTGGCGGGCGAGCTGGAGTTCCTGGCCCCGGGCGAGTTCATCATCGACGGACAGGCCTTCTATATCGCCGAGGACACACGGATCCTGGGCGGCCATCACGTCTGCCCCGCCGAAGACGGTGTCGACGAGATCGGCTTCGGAATCGTGGAGTGCGACCTGGAGACGCTCGAAACCACCGTCCAGGGGGACACGGCCGTCTTCGCCGAGGTCGAGGTGAACGAGGAGGGCAACGCCGAGTCGGTCACCGAGTACGACAACGACAGCCACTACGACTCCGTCGAACCCGAGGCCCCGGAGGAGTCCGGTGGGTTCACCGGGACCGCCACGGGAGAGCTGGAGTACATCGCCCCGGGCGAATACCGCGTCGACGGCACGGCGTTCTACGTGGCCGAGGACACCACGATCATCGCTGGGATCTACGCCTGCGCCGAAGGTGTCCAGGACCCCGACACCGGCGAGGTGAGGTGCGACTTCGACGAGTTCGACGCCACCCTCGCGAACGGGACCGTCATCCTGGCCTCGGTCGAGATGGTCGACGGGATCGCCGAGTCGATCACCGAGTACGAGGCCTGAGGCACCTCCCAAAGGAGGCCCGGGAAACACCGAAGGCCAGAACCGTGGGTTCTGGCCTTCGGTGTTACATGTGGGCGATACAGGACTCGAATCTCCCGGTGGTCGGCCGCCGCCCCAGACGACGATCGATGAGGAAACCGACGGTGTCCCCGGCCACGGCTCCGACGATTCCATGGGCCGCCACGATGATGGCTCAGACGTGGAAGGGCACGGTGGTGACGACGATCTTGGGACGTTCACGCAGGGCGTGCCTGAGTCGAAAGGCCATCCGGTCGTGGAGTAGCCGGTGCCACCAGCGCAGGGGCACCACCTCGGCCAGGATCACCGTGATCGTCATGTCCGACCGTTGTTCGTGCAGCGCCTCGACGTAGTTCACCAACGGCGCGATGATCGTCCGGTAGGGGCAGACCACCACTTCCAGGGGCAGATGGTCTCCCCACTGCAGCCAGTACCCGCGCATCCTCTCCGCCTCTTCCTCGGAAGGGCTGAGGTGGACGGCGAGGACCGGTTGTCGGAGTGACGCCGCGTAGGCCAGGGCGCGGATGTTGGCCAGATCCAGCGTCTCGACGGGCACGACCGACAGGTGGTGGATCTCCTCGGCTTCCCGGTCGCTTGTCCTCCCTGCCCGGCTCGAACCCGTCATCGTGTGGGATCCCTCATCGGGTGGACGACGGACCACACTGATCGGGCCGCCCGGAGCGGAGGCCGCGTGGGGGCGCAGACGAAGCGCACGCCCGACGGTGTCGTAGTGGACCCGCACGCGCACGGCCACGATGACGAACACGGCCACGGCCAGGAGCGCCACCCACGCTCCCGCACTGAACTTGACGATCGCGGCGGTGACGAACACCGCCGCGCACATCACGGCCCCCGTGGCGTTGAACGCGAGGCTCTTGCGCCAGTGCCGTGCGCGTGAGCGCCACCAGTGCACCACCATGCCCGCCTGCGAGAGCGTGAACGCCAGGAACACACCGACCGCGTACAGCGGGATCAGGGAGGTCGTGTCGCCGCCGAAGGAGACGAAGATGGGCCTTGACCCTGGATCTTGGACACGCTGAACCCGACAGGTGTCGGGGGAAGCGAGAATCAGGGCATGGCCCGTAAGACCTACTCCGAGGAGTTCCGCCGACAGGCGGTCGATCTCTACCTGAACACCCCGGGCGCCACCTTCAAGGCGATCGCAGCGGACCTGGGCATCTCCCGAGGCACCCTGCAGAACTGGGTCTACGCCCAGCACCCCGCGGGACGCCCCACCCCAGCACCCGCCACGCCCGCCTCAGCTACACCGCCCAAGGGCGAGACCGCTGCCGCCAGGATCGCCCGTCTGGAGTCCGCCCTGGCCGCCGAACAAGCCGAACGCCGCAAGCTCGAGACCGAACGCGACATCCTGCGCCAGGCGGCCAAGTATTTCGCCGGGGAGACGAACTGGTGAACCGCTTCCAGTTCGTCGCCGACCACCGACACACCTTCGAGGTGAAGCGGTTGTGCGAGGTCATCGGCCTGGCCCGGTCCTCGTTCTACGCCTGGCTCAAGGCAGCCCCCGCCCGTGCGGCCCGCCAGGTGGCGGACGTGGCCCTGGCCGAGCGGATCCGCTCCTTGCAGGACCCGGAACAGGGCGGCGATGCCGCCTATGGGGCACCCAGGATCACCGCTGACCTCAACGACGGAGCACACGAGGATGAACGCATCAACCACAAGAAGGTCGCCCGCGTGATGGGCGAGCACGACCTGGCCGGGATCCGGCTCCGTCGGCGCGTGCGGACCACCACCTCCGACCAGTCCGAGCGCAAGCACCCCGACCTGCTGAGTCGGGACTTCACCGCCCACAACATCGGCGAGAAGTACGTCGGAGACATCACCTACCTGCCGCTGGCAGGCGGGCGTAACCTCTACCTGGCCACGGTCATCGATCTGTGTTCTCGCAAGCTGGCTGGATGGGCGCTGGCCGACCACATGCGCACCGAACTCGTGGCAGACGCGCTGAGGGCGGCCGCCCGCGAGAGGGGCACCCTGGCCGGGGCCGTGTTCCACTCCGACCACGGGTCGGTCTACACCTCCCGGGCCTACGGGGATCTGTGTGCCGAGCTCGGCATCGTCCAATCGATGGGGGCGATCGGGTCGAGCGCGGACAACGCCGCCGCGGAGAGCTTCAACGCCACACTCAAACGCGAGACCCTCGCCGGAGAGGCCGTGTACGCAAACGAGGCGGTGTTGCGGCGCACGGTGTTCCGGTGGGCCCACCGGAACAACACCCGTCGTCGTCACTCACACTGCCAGAACGTGTCTCCGAACGACTTCGAGGTCTCCAGAGCGTCTACGCTGGCGATCGCGGCGTAATCAATCACCCCCGTGTCCAACATCCGGGGTTAAGCCCCGACCGCTGCCTGCACCAAGGCATAGCGCACACCATCCTCGACGGCACACTGATCACCACCGACCGCATCACAGGCGTCCGTGAGAACGGCAACGACCTGTGGTTCAGCCAAAAACACAAGGCCTTCGGCGGTAACCTCCAGTTCCTGTCCGCGCCGGATGGCACCCCACTGTGGGTCTCCGATGCCGAGCCCGGCTCCACCCCCGACATCACCGCCGCCCGTATCCACGCCCTACCGGCCCTGTACAAGGCAGCAGCCCAGGGCCTACCGGTTCTGGCCGACAAGGGCTACCAGGGCGCCGGTATCGGCGTGCACACCCCCATCAAACGCCCCACCGGAAAGAGCGAAGGAGCTCTGCACACGGACACGCGGATGTACAACGCACTGTTGCGGCACGTGCGTGCTCTCGGTGAACGCACCGCCGCCGAACTCAAGGAGCGCTGGCGTGCGCTCAAACACGTCACGCTGAGCCCCTGCCGGATCGGCGATATCGCCCGTGCGACTCTGGTCCTCAACCGGCGATGGAAATGATCTTCGTTGAGAAAACCTCAGTCGGGTACTTTTTCTCATCGCCTCCATTGCCGTCACCTCGATTCGGATCCACCCCGCCTAAAAAGTGCGGGAATCACGAAACGGAGACCGGGGCGAAGAGCCGACTTCTCCTTTCTGGTCACGGCGCTTCATGAGGCGATCGTCTTCGCCCCGGCGTGTTCCCTTGGCGGGGGAGGAGGAACTCTCCTCACCCATCAAGAAGAACGAGATTCCGTTTTTCGCTCATCGAAATCACAATTCTTCTCTGACCAGGACGGACACCAACCGATCCTCGGCGGCACGCCGCCACCGGCGCGCGGTGATGTAGGTCAAGCCCATCTCCTGGGCGACCCGAACCAGTTTGTGGCGCTCCAGGCGGGTGCGCGTGATCAGGTCGGCCTCCACTTGAGTCAGCACCCCCCTCTGTGCGGCCTCGGCCACCACTGTGACTGGCCCCCGCCCCGCCATCGCGGGGTCGAGCGGGACCTGGTTCGGACGCCACCGGGCCGACCAGCGCCGGTCACGTGTGTGGACGTAGGCGGACCGCACAGCGGTGTTGGCCGCAGCCGCCCACAACCGTTCCCCCACGTCATTAGCGTTCTCAGGCAGAGATCGGAGCTGTTCCAGGACCGTGGTCAGTACCTCGGACTCCACGTCCGCGATGTGCTGTCCGGGGCCGCGCGCGTACCGCGTGCACGCGGTGACCATGCGCGGCAAAAGCGCGCCGGCCGCGATCACCGTCCAGGTCGCCTCCCCCTGACGGGCGCGGGCACAGACGGTGTGCCAGAGCAGATCACTGACATGACGGGGCCCGTAGCGCAGCAGTGCGACAACCTCGCTGGCGGTCAACTCCTCGCTCCCCGAGTCGTTCAGGGGCACGTGCAGGTGTGGTTGATTCGGTCCGGTGGTCAAGAGGGTGAGCGAGCGTCGCAGAACATCGAGAGGCTGATCCGAGCGAGACATATCGGCTCCCTTCACGTAGGTGGGGAGTCCTATGAAGCACGATCGGATGCGCAAGATATTAGCAACTCAAGAATGTAGAATAATGTTTCTTATTGCTCATCATGTGCGTATTGCGTATTTCAGAGTTCAAAGGGGGAAGGCTGGCGTGGAGTCCAAATTGCGTACGCGCTGAGAAAGGTATTCGCGTGTCTTTTTGGGGCTGGGGATCTTCATGCTCTATGACTGCATGCGTCGCATCCCCAGGGGAGGCGCCCACAGGTGGCGTCACCCAAGGTTGCCTGCGTGCCAGGTTCACGCGCATAGAGGTATGTGATGTAGGACACTATGGCCTAATGTGGCCATCTTCTATGTCTGCTGATCAGAGCGGGTTTCTTTGCTGCCCCCACGTGGTGGGGGCAGCAAGTTCGCCTCCAACAGCTTGCGCTGACGAGTTGGAACCCCGTACTTTCTGGCTTGCTCTGAGTCATTCATAACTGAATCTCCGGTATCGGAGTTCCTTCCTTAGGACGGCATCCCCCATGCGTCGCCCCTTGGCCCGTGCGACGGTGGCTTCCATCGCCACCATGCTTGTCGTTTCCCTGATGTCGACGTTGCCCGCGAGGGCGGAGCCCGACGCTTCGGAGGGTTCGGATTCGCAGCAACGGCAGGAGTTCGACGCCTTGGCGTTGGCCGAGCAGTCTGGTGAGCGGGTGGAGATTCCAGGGCTGACGGATGAGAAGACTCAGCATTTCGCCAATCCAGACGGGTCGCTGACCGCTGAGGTCTCCGCAGTGCCGGTTCGGGTGCGCTCCTCCCAAGGATGGATGGATGTGGACACCGACCTGGTCCGGGGCGCGGATGGGCTGATCCGCCCCAAGGCGGCGGGGATGGACATCGCTTTCTCTGGTGGCGGGGACAGCGTCATGGCCCACGTCGGAATTGGCTCCAACAGTGTTTCCTTGGGCTGGATCGAGGGCCTCCCTGAACCAACGCTCGAAGGAGAGCAAGCCACTTACTCCGACGTGCTGCCGGATGTGGACCTGGTTCTGACCGCTGGGGTGGAGGGCTTCTCCCAGGTCCTGGTCGTACACACTCCTGAAGCCGCGCAACTTCCTGAACTCGCCGAGTTGGAACTACCGCTGTCCACCGTCGGTGTGACCATGACGGTGGATGAGTACGGCAATCTGGACGCGGTCGGAGAAGCGGGCGGACAGAGCGTGTTCTCTGCCCAGGCGCCAGCAATGTGGGACTCGAGCACCGAGCCGGAGCCGGTGGCGGAAGAGGACCCCACGCTGGGGCCATTGATGACTTCTCGCGTGGAGGCGGTGGAGACCACTCTGGGGATCGACCACATCCGGTTGGTTCCCGACCAGGGCATGTTGGTGGATGAGGCCACCGAGTTTCCGATCTACATCGATCCGTCGGTGAGCGCTAGCCGCCCGAATCGGGCCTACGTCGATCGCACCTACCCGAACCAGGCCTACTTCAACACCTCGAGCAGCAAGCCAGTGGGCGTAGGACGCTACTCCGGTCCTGAAGGCACTTACACCCGTCGAGCGTTCTTCCAGTTCACAGTGATGGCTCGCACCATGCACCCCAACACCATCATCAACTCGGCCACCCTGCGAGCCGAAGTCGATTGGGCTTACGGCTGTAACAGCAACTCCTACATCCAGTTGCAGCGGGTGAGCACGTTCAACCGCAACACCACCTGGAACAAACAGCCCTCCACCCAAGGTGGAGTGCTGGACACACAGAACGTGCGCGGTGGATGGGCAACCTGTCCCTCATCCAGCGGAGTGGAGTTCGACGCCACCTCCGCCTACAAGTGGGGGGTCGACAACAAGGCCTCCCACATCTATCTACGCTTGAAAGAGCGTGATGAGTCCGGCACGGCCGCTTGGCGTCGCATCGAACTCAAGAAGAAGCCGCCGGTACTGGTCGTCAACTACAACCATCCGCCGGCGAAACCGGTGACCTCCACCATCTCCGACTCGCTCGGCGGGGTGTGCAGCACCGACCAGGACAAGCCACGGCTGATCAACGACACCACCGTCACCTTCAACGCCCAACTCCGCGACCGTGACTCCTACTGGGTGGGCCAACAGGTCAAGTCCCGGTTCGAGTGGAAGAGCGTGGCAGATGACACCGCCCTGGGTACGGCGGACTCCGCCTACGTGACCGTGGGCAAGTGGTCGGGGGGTTCCTATCGTCCGGTGACCGCCCGTGACCTCCCCGAAAAGGAACCGATCGCCTACCGCGTGCGCGGCCACGACAAGTCCAACTGGGGACCGTGGTCCTCATGGTGCTACCTGGAGATCGACACCACCAAACCCGACTCCGGACCCGAGGTGACCTCCACCGACTACCCGGCCGGCGACGAGGTCCACGGCTCGGCGGGCCGTTCGGGTGAGTTCACCTTCGCCAACAACGGGGTCGACCAGGCCACCTCCTACCACTACAGCCTCAACGACGCCTCCTGCTCCACCGAGATCGAACTCGACGAACCGGGCGCAAGCGTGACGCTACCGATCACCCCACGCCGGGACGGCCCCAACCTGATTCACGCCCGTATCAGCGACGCCTACGGCAACTCCTCCGAATGCGGCCTGGTCTATCGATTCACTGTGGCCCCACCCGCGGAGCCGATCTCCCACTTCGCCTTGGACGAGGGCCAGGGAGACAGCGCCACCGACGCGATGGACACCGAACGGATCGCGACCGCCTCGGGCAACTTGGATTGGACCCGAGGCCGTGTGGGCCATCGAGACGGAGACACCTACCGGCTGGAGAACACGGGGCTGGACACCGCAAGTGGCGAACGGCTGAGTACTCAGGGCCCGGTGGTGGTCACCGACGAGGCGTTCTCGGTGGCCGCGTGGGTGCGGTTGGACGAAGACCCGAGCCGGGCCTACACCGCGGTGGCCCAGAATGGCGAGCGGCACAGCGGTTTCTACCTCGGCTACCAGCACACCCAGGGCGGCCGGTGGATCTTCAAACAGGCCCCCTACGACGGGGACGACACGTCAATCTCCGAACGAGTGCTCTCCACCGAACAGGCACAAACCGGAGTGTGGACCCACCTGGTGGGAACCTATGACCCCGAAAGCAGAGAGCTCGCTTTGTACGTGGACGGTGTCAAACAGGGCACCCATGTTCAGCAGAGCGCGTGGAACGCGGAGGGCCCCTTCGTGATCGGAGGGGCACTGTACCGGGGGACACACCACGACTTCTGGCCCGGCGGCATCGACGACGTACGAGTGTGGGACCGGGTCCTCTTCGATGAACCGTTCATCGAGGACGACGAAGCCCGATCTGAAGTGTGGGAGTTGGCCAATCGGCCCGCCGCGCTCGAAGGTCGCTGGAAGTTGGACGAGACCAAAGGGACGCTCGCGGCGGACTCCTCCGACCACGGATTGGACGCGACTTTGCACGCCGACCCGCTGACCGCGTGGAACCAGGCGCTCAACGAGGTCACGTTCGCTCCGGGTGTGAGCCTGAACGTCGCCGAACAAGAACACCTGGCCGCCGCAGGACCGGCTGTTCGCACGGACCGGAGTTACAGTGTCGCGGCCTGGGTCAGGCTCGATGAAGTCGGCCACAACTCCACCGCGGTGGCTCAGAACGGTGATGACCACAGCGCGTTCTACCTGAGCTACCAGCACACCTATGAGCACGACAAGTGGGTCATGAAGCTGCCGCCCGAAGATCGCACCGGCACGAGCGGGTGGCATCGTTCCTTGTCCGATCGCACCGCGGAGTTCGGACGCTGGACCCACCTGGCGGCCACCTACGACCACACCCTGGGCCAGGCCACGCTCTACGTCGACGGTGTGGCCCAGGACCCGGTGGAGATCCCCGAAGCCTGGCACGCGAACGGTCCGCTACTCATCGGCGGCGCACGGTTCGAGCAGCAGTTCTTCGATCCCTGGTCCGGCGACATCAATGACGTCCACCTGTACCAAGGCGTGCTCTCCCAAGCCGACATCAACAACGTCTATGAGGGTCTGATCCCCACAGGCTCTTCCTGACCTGGTTCCTCTCCCCACACCCTTTTCCCAGTTCACAGAACCCGGCGGCAACGACGACCGCCGGGACGGAGGCCCCTGTGTCCGAACGCCCTTCCCCCACCCAGGACGAAGCCGAAGAGGCCGAACCTCGTGGTGCTCGAATTCGACGCATGTTGAGTCGTGGCATGACCAACACCCTGATCTTGGCGGTGACGGCCACCTTGCTGGCGGCACCTTCCTCCCAGGCCACCCCTCAGAACTCGGCTCCGGAGGTCGAGGATGAGCCTTGGGTCGAGGGTGATGAGGTCGTAGCCCAAGCCGTCGAAGGGGATAGCGCGGCACGGGAAGCGTCCGTCACCACTTTGGAAGCAGCGGAGTGGCCCGAACCGGAGATCGTCGACCTCACGGTCGAGGCCGACGGGTCCGAAGACGTTGACGCCTTCTCCCTGATGGAGGAGGACGGGAAGGCTGTGGTGGGCATCGGTACGGTGCCCGACGAGCTGCTGAATACCTGGGAGATGCCACTCCCGGAGGAGGAGGTTTCGCAAGAGTCGTCCGGTCGTGAAGAGCGGAGGGCGCCCCGAGAGCCGGAGGATGAGTCCAGGACGGAAGACCCTACCGAAGACCTCGAAGCCGAAGACGAGCAGAACGAAGACCCCGCTGCTGAAGAGCCCGACTTGCCCGAAGAGAACGGCGGGGACGAAGCAGCCGAAGACGAGAGTACCGTCGCCGACCCTGTCGAAGACCAAACCCCACAGGCTGTTGAGTCGGCGCAGGTGGCACTCCTGAGCAAGGACGAGGCCACCCAAGCAGGAGTGGACGGCCTTCTGCTGGAGGTGACCCGCACCGATGGCATCGAAGCCCCCGGTCCGGTCGAGGTCGTACTCGACTACTCCGAGTTCGCCTCCGCCTTCGGCGGCGACTACGGCTCTCGCCTTCGTCTCCTGGCCCTGGCCGACTGTGACGGTGACCAGGGGGAAGAGTGCACCCAGGCCTACGACCTGGGATCCACCAACGACCCGGCGACCAAGACCCTGAGCGTCATCAGCCCGGCCACCACCTCTGGGGTCATGCTCATGGCTGCTGCGGGAGGGGACGGCGGTAACGGTGACTACCAGGCCAGCGACCTGTCGCCCTCGGCCTCATGGGACGTGAGCCTGCAAACCGGTGACTTCTCCTGGACCTACCCAGTGGAGGTCCCGGACGTGGCCGGTGACCAAGCTCCTGACATCGCCCTGTCCTACTCCTCCGGGTCCGTCGATGGACGCACCGCCTCCACCAACAACCAGGCCTCATGGATTGGTGAAGGGTTCGACTACCACCCCGGGTTCATCGAACGCACCTACATCCCCTGTAGAGAAGACGGCCAGAAAGACCCGAACAAGACGGGAGACATGTGCTGGAAACGGCACAACGCCACCCTGTCCTTGAACGGTATGTCCAGTGAACTGCTGCTCGACTCCGACGGCACCTGGAGGATGCGCAGTGACGACGGTTCCAAGATCGAACGCCTGACCGGCGCCACCAACGGAGATAACGACGGCGAGTACTGGAAGGTCACCACCACCGACGGCACCCAGTACTTCTTCGGCCGCAACCGCCTTCCCGGTTGGTCCTCGGGAAAACCGGAGACCAACTCGGCCTGGAACATGCCCGTCTTCGGCAACGACTCAGGCGAACCCTGCCACAAGTCCTCCTTCGCCGATTCCTGGTGCCAACAGGCCTGGCGCTGGAACCTGGACTACGTCGTCGACGTACAGGGCAACGTCATGACCCTGCACTACACCAAGGAGAAGAACCACTACGGCCGCAACAGGAAGGCCGACGACGGCACCTCCTATGACCGGGGCGGCTACCTACGTCGCATCGAATACGGACTGGACAAGGACGACGTATTCGCCACCGCCCCGGCCCGCGTGAACTTCACCGTCGCCGAACGCTGCTTGACCACCGACTCCTTCGACTGCGCACCTGAAAAACGGGAAAAGACCAACGCCAAGCACTGGCCCGACGTTCCCCTGGACCAGGACTGCAAGGCCGACGCCAAGTGCACCGACAAGCTCTCCCCGACCTTTTTCAGCACCAAACGCTTGGAACGCGTCACCACCCAGATCCACGACGGCTCCTCCTACTCCACCGTCGACTCCTGGAAGTTCGCGCACCGCTTTCCCGCACCGGGAGACGGCACCGACCCCACTCTGTGGCTGGACTCCATCACCCACACCGGCCATGTGGGCGGCACCCTGGCCAACCCAGCGCTGACCTTCGCAGGCACACCCATGCCCAACCGTGTCGACTCCACCAGCGACGGCGTCGCACCCCTCAACAAGTGGCGTATCACCGCCGTCTACACCGAGACCGGCGGCCAACTCGACATCTCCTACTCCGACCCCGACTGCACCGCCGGCTCCACTCCCACCCCGCACACCAACACCAAACGGTGCTATCCGGTGAAATGGGTGCCCAGCGGTCGTGGTGACGACGACATCACCGACTGGTTCCACAAGTACGTGGTCACCCAGGTCCTAGAGGTCGACCTGGTCACCGACCAACCCGACGTCGTCACCACCTACGACTACCGGGGCGGCGCTGCCTGGCGGTACATGGACGCCGACGGGTTCACCAAGGACGATAAACGCACCTGGTCCCAGTGGCGTGGCTACGAGGTCGTGCGGGTCAACTCCGGTCTCGCCGACGGTACCCGCTCAGAAGAGGAACACCGGTTCTTCCGGGGAATGCACGGCGATCACCAACCGAGCGGCACACGCAGTGTGAAGGTCACCGACACTCAAGGCGGCGAGCACACCGACCACGACCGCTACAACGGGCAAACCCTGGAAACACTGACCAGGAACGGGCCCGAGGGCGAGGTGGTGGAGAAGGAGATCACCCTGCCCTGGAGCCGTAAGACAGGTTCACGTACCTACTCCTGGGGCACGTTGGAATCCCACCAAGTCGATGTGGCCTCGGTACGCGGCTACACCCCTCTCGCCGAGGGCGGGTGGCGTCAAGACCGCACCGACACCACCTACGACGACCACGGTATGCCCACCGAGGTCTTCGACCACGGAGACGTCTCCAAGAGCGGAGACGAGGTGTGCGCACGCACCACGTACGTGCGCAATGCCGGCCTTCACCTGCTGGAGTTGTCCTCCAGGGAAGAAGTGGTGTCCGTGGGATGCGACACCACCCCCAGCCGACCTGACGACGTGATCGCCGACGCCCGTACCCATTACGACGGAAAGGCCTTCGGCCAGACCCCGACCCAAGGGGTACAGACCTCATCGGAACGCCTGGTCGGCTACGACGGAACCACCCCCCGCTACCAGGTCACCGACATCTCCACCTTCGACCGGTACGGCCGTCAGCTCACCCAGACCGACGCCGAAGGAAACACCACCACCACCGAATACGTCGACCACACCGGCGGTGGTAACGCCACCACGATCACCACGACCAACCCGGCCGGACACGTCAGCTCCATCGAAATCGACCCGGCACGCTCGCTCACCGTCGCGGAGATCGACGCCAACAACAAACGCACCGACCTGGCCTACGACCCACTAGGTCGTCTGACCGAGATCTGGCTCGCGGACCGGCCCAAGGGTGACGCCACCCCGAGCATGAAGTTCGCCTACCACCTGTCCAAGGACGCCCCCACCTACATCGCCAGCAGCGCGCTCAACCCCCACGGCGACTACATCACCAGCTACCAGATCCACGATGGCTGGCTTCGCGTACGCCAGACCCAAGGCCCCGCCTCGGGCGGCGGGCGCCTGATCAGCGACACCCTGCACGACTCCCGCGGCCTGCAGACCCAGACCCGTTCCGCCTACCCGAACGAGGACGCCCCCAGCGGAAACCTCTTCGTCGTCAACAACACCGATGAGATTCCCCGTTACACCAACACCGTCTACGACGGAGCCGAACGCCCCCTGCACCAGGTCCAGATGTCTCGGGGCCAAGAGCAGTACCGCACCAGTACCGAATACGCCGGCGAACAGACTCGGATGACCCCGCCTGAAGGCGGTACCGGCACCACCACCATCACCGACCCGCGTGGCAACACCATCGAACTGCGCCACCACCACGGGCGCGAGCCGGCCGGTGACTACGACGCCATCCACTACACCTACACCCATGGTGACGAACTGGAGACCGTCACCGACACCGACGGCAACGAATGGCGCTACACCTACGACATCAACGGCCGCCGAACCTCCACCTCGGACCCCGATACCGGTACCACCACCTACACCTACGACGCCTTGGACCGGGTGACCTCCAGCACCGACGCCCGCGACCAGACCCTGGCCCACGTCTATGACGACCTGGGCCGCAAGACCGCCCTGCACGAGGGCTCCACCGATGGCCCCCTGCGCGCCGAATGGGTCTACGACACCCGGGCCAAGGGCCAACTGACCTCCACCACACGCCATGACGGTGGACTCGCCTACAGCAACCAGGTTCTGTCCTACGACGATCTCTACCGGGCCGTGGCCACGACCGTCACAGTCCCGCAGGAAGAACTCGGTCTGGGCGGAACCTACCGGTTCATCACTCGTTACAACCCCGACGGCAGCATCCGTAGCCACATGTCCCCTGCGGCCGGTGGGCTCGGTCAAGAGAACATCAGCTACACCTACGACGACCTCGGCAAGGTCACCGCCATCGCCGGTGAAGGCTCCTACGTGACCGCCGCCGAGTACTCCAAAGTCGGCAACCTCATCATGCGGACCCTGGCCCGAACCTCGAGCAGCAACGACCGCTACTGGCAGGCCTGGGACTACGACGCGGCCACCAACCGACTCAACGAAACCTGGATCACCCCCCGTTTCGGCGCAGGCTCCCTGCAACACCTGCACTTCGCCTACGACGACGCCGGTAACATCCTGTCCCTGCGCGATGAACCCAGCGATAGCGAACGCCCCGCTGACGTGCAGTGCTTCGCCTACGACCACATGCGTCAGCTCACCGAGGCCTGGACCCCCGACGCCACCGGAGCCGAGGCCTGCCAGGCCGCACCCCAGGTGGGGGAACTGGGCGGACCGGCTCCCTACTGGCACTCCTACACCTACGACGCCGTCGGCAACCGGGTCACCGAAACCCAACACGGCGGAATCGGGGGAGCTACCGAACGCACCTACACCCACCCCGACGCGGGCCAGGACCAGCCGCACACCCTGACCCAGGTGCACGAGACCGGACCCGCGGGCGAGCGACTGGAGCACTACGACTACGACGAGGCCGGAAACATGGTCTCTCGTACGACCCCCGCCCACGAACAAGGTCTGGAGTGGGACGCCGAAGGTCTGCTGGTGCGGGTCGATGACGCGGCCAGTGGAGAGACCACCTACACCTACGACGCCGATGGTGGCCGACTGATCCGCCGGGACGCCACCACATCCACCCTCTACCTGCCAGGGATGGAGGTCCAGTACGAGCGCTCCTCACTGGTCACCCGAGCCCTGCGTTTCTACCAACACGAGGACGAGACCATCGCTGTCCGCGACGCCGATGGCAACGTCACCTGGGTTTTCGCCGACCACCACGGCACCGGACAACTGGCCGTGACGGCCGTTGGGGGAGAGGTCACCCAACGCCGCTTCACAGCGTTCGGCGCCGATCGCAGCATCGGGTCGGGAGCCTGGCCCAGCGAACATGGATTCGTCGGCGGAACCATCGATGCCTCCACCGGTCTGACCCAGATCGGAGCCCGTGCCTATGACGCGGCGGTGGGCAGGTTCATCTCACCCGACCCGGTCATGGACGTGTCCGACCCCCAACAGATGCACGGGTACGCCTACGCCAACAGCAACCCGGTCAGCTTCACCGACCCCGACGGATTGTTCCTGCGCAAGACCTGGAACCGAATCCGACGTACCGTCAGCCGGGTGCGCAACCGGGCACGTGCCTCGGTGCGACGGGTGTGGAACTCCTCCCGGGTACGCAATATCCGTTCCACGGTGCGCCGGAACGTGGTCCACCGGGCTCGGCGTCACGCCAACTTTGTACAGCGAACCGTACGCAGGGTTCCTCAACGGCCGCGCAACTTCGTCGCCGGTGTGGGTAGCGCGCTGACATGGAGCCCGATGCGTGCGTTGGGTGATTACGCGGTGCGTAAAACCGGGGTGGGGAGGACCTGGGACCAGCACATGGCGAATGTGGGGGTCAACTCCAACTCCAGATCCTTCCAGGCCGGTGAAACGACGGTGGACATCGCCGTGGAGGTGGCCACCGGCCCCATCCCCGCAGGTAGTGCGATGCGTGCTCTGCGTAACGGCGACAAGATCAAGGATCTCATCAAGAACCTCCGCCGTGGTGGAGGTAGTAGGAACAGTGAGGGCCCTAGCTGTAATAGCTTTGCCCCAGGGGCCTTGGTGCTGATGTCCGATGGCACCAGCAAACCCATCGAAGAGATCCGAGCCGGCGAGCAGGTTCTGGCCACCGATCCCGAGACGGGAGAGGAAGGCCCGCGCGAGGTCCTGGCCACGATCATCGGCTCCGGGATCAAGACCCTGGTTGAAATCACTGTGGATACCACCACCCAGATTGAGGTGAGCGAACTCGACCAAGTCACGCTGGATGAGGTGAGTGGCCTACCAGGCCCGACGGTACTCGGTGACGTCATCATCGCCACCGACGAACACCCCTTCTGGTCCCCAGAATCAGAGACGTGGGTCGACGCGATCGACCTGGTGCCGGGTATGTGGCTACTTTCCTCTGAGGGCACCCTGGTACAGGTCAACGGTATCCAGGCCTGGACACAAACGGCCAAGGTCCACAACCTGACAGTACAGGGAATCCATACCTACTACGTTACTGTGGGTTCGTTGGATGTTCTCAATCATAATGCCCAAGAGAGATGTGAATTTTTTACTCCTGGCTCAAATGCGCATGAAGGTGTTGCTCTGGAAAATGGTGATATTGAGGCTCCCGGGGTGCGGGATCTGGTGAATGAATCTGGGAATCGTTGGGGATGTCATACGTGCGGGGCAAGAACATCCGGACTGAAGTCAGGGAATTGGGTTCCGGATCATATGCCGCCAACTTCTCTTGTTTCTCCGGGGACTCCACAAACAGCATTTCCGCACTGTGGCACATGCTACCGGAGGCAAGGAAATGCCGTGAGAAATCTTCTCAAGGAATGGATGAATAGGGGAATGTCTTAATGGTCAATTCGGGATGCATTATCGGAAGTATTTCAAAAAGAATTGAGTTTGCCTATATTCTGATCGAAGCTGAGGAAGCTCGAGAGGGGTCGGATCACGGCGACTGGGATTCGGAAAGCGACGCTGTGCATTTGCTTGCAGGATCTCTTGCTGTTGCTGTCCGAGTTCCAATGGAGGGCGAGGTAAGTCTGCAAGTTATTGAGGGTGTTCAAGCGGATGACTTGCTGCCTATTCCTGTATTCTCTGGGTCGGTTGGAAATAATAGTGGAAGGTTTGTGGTTTCTGATCCGCTGGATACCTTCTGTATAAAATTTTTCTCCTCTGGGATATTCGAAGTTCGAGTGGATGAACATCAGGCTGCTAGGGTTCAAGTTATAGTTCGATAGGTTACTGATCTTTGAGGTGGGTATTGACGGGCGAGGATTCCTGTCGTGCCATAAGGTATGGAGGGCCCCGAGCCCCGCAAGAACGCCACGACCGTCGCATGCTCGCCGCCGCCCTGTTCGGTCCGGTGAGCATCCCCAAACCCACATCGCCCGCATGCTCGATGTCTTCCGCCAGGCCGTCCACCTGTGGCACAACGCCTGAACCCAAGGCGGTATCCACGCGCTGACCTCTGGCTGGCAAGGGGCCCAGACCTTGCTGCCACCCCCGAGCAGGAACGCGAACTCATCGCCCTGCTCATGCAGGGCCCCAGCGCCCATGGGTGGAACGGGGGCTTAACCCCGGATGTTGGACACGGGGATGGTTGATTACGCCGCGGCCGCCAGCATAGATGCTCTGGAGGCCTCGAAGTCGTTCGGAGACACGTTCTGGCAGTGTGAGTGACGACGACGGGTGTTGTAGCGGTGAGCCCACCGGAACACCGTGCGCCGCAACACCGCCTCGTTTGCGTACACGGCCTCTCCGGCGAGGGTCTCGCGTTTGAGTGTGGCGTTGAAGCTCTCCGCAGCGGCATTGTCCGCGCTCGACCCGATCACCCCCATCGACTGGACGATGCCGAGCTCGGCACACAACTCCCCGTAGGCCCGGGAGGTGTAGACCGACCCGTGGTCGGAGTGGAACAGAGCCCCGACAAGGGCGCCCCGGCCGCGGGCGGCCGCCCTCAGCGCGTCTGCCACGAGTTCGGTACGCATGTGGTCGGCCAGCGCCCATCCAGCCAGCTTGCGAGAACACAGATCGATGACCGTGGCCAGGTAGAGGTTACGCCCGTCCGCCAGCGGCAGGTAGGTGATGTCTCCGACGTACTTCTCGCCGATGTTGTGGGCGGTGAAGTCCCGACCCAGCAGGTCGGGGTGTTTGCGAGCGCCTTGGTCGGTGTCCGTGGTCCGCACCCGTCGGCGAAGCCGGATCCCGGCCAGGTCGTGCTCGCCCATCACGCGGGCGATCTTCTTGTGGTTGATCCGTGCATCCTCGGCTGCTCCCTCGTTGAGGTCGGCGGTGATCCTGGGCGCTCCGTAGGCGGCATCGCCGCCCTGTTCCGGGTCCTGCAAGGAGCGGATCCGCTCGGCCAGGACCACGTCCGCCACCTGGCGGGCCGCACGGGCGGGGGCTGCCTTGAGTCAGGCGTAGAACGAGGACCGGGCCAGGCCGATGACCTCGCACAACCGCTTCACCTCGAAGGTGTGTCGGTGGTCGGCGACGAACTGGAAGCGGTTCACCAGTTCGTCTCCCCGGCGAAATACTTGGCCGCTTGGCGCAGGATGTCGCGTTCGGTCTGAAGCTTGTGGCGTTCGGCTTGTTCGGTGGCCAGGTCAGCCTCCAAGCGGGCGATCCTGGCGGCAGCGGTCTCGCCCTTGGGCGTTGTACCTGTGGCGGGTGCTGGGGTGGGGCGTCCCGCGGGGTGCTGGGCGTAGACCCAGTTCTGCAGGGTGCCTCGGGAGATGCCAAGGTCCGCTGCGATCGCCTTGAAGGTGGCGCCCGGGGTGTTCAGGTAGAGATCGACCGCCTGCTGGCGGAACTCCTCGGAGTAGGTCTTGCGGGCCATGCCCTGATTCTCGCTTCCCCCGACACCTGTCGGGTTCAGCGTGTCCAAGATCCAGGGTCAAGGCCCGGAGTTGCCCGCGTTCAGATGAGGCGGGCCTGCCCCGACGAGTAGCAGGAGGGAGGAAGGGGACACCTTCCGGGACGGTGGAACCCGGCGCGGCCCGCAGCGACACGCGAAGGCCCCGGTCCTGACCCACGGCACGGGTGATGGTGGAATGACCGACCCTGAACAGCAGGCCCAGCACGGTGTGCGGCAGGTCGTGACGCAGGTGGATCAGGGTGACCACCAGCCGATCGGCGAAGACCAGCCTGTGCCAGGCGCCCGCCCCGGCAGCCCGCTTCTTCTCCCCACCTTGGGACCGATGCCGGTGGTCCTCGGTGGCCATTTCCCAGGGGCGGGTCAGGACCGCGCGATTGGCCCTGGTCGTCACGACCAGGGAATGCCATGGCTCTCCAACGAAGCCTCACTCGCCATCACACACCAACTCGTTAATGAGCGAAAAACGGTGCCTCGTTCTTCTTGATGGGTGAGGCGATCGATACACGGCCGACCACCCATCTATGACCCACCACCCACCCCCCACCACGCGGGTGCTGCTCATCGACGGCACCCCTGGGGCCACCGCCCTGTTGTTCCTGGCCTCCCAACGAGTCCTGCCGCCCTTCGACGCTGTCTTGGTGCCCGACACCGGATGGATGCTCTCCCACACACGTCGCGACCTAGAGCGACTGGCCGACGTCGCTGCCGCCACCGGCACGAGATGGGCCCACGCCCGCACCAGCAACACCGCTCACGAGACGGTGAACGGTCCGCTCATGCCACTACCGCTGCACACCCTGACCGCCGATGGCACTCCTGGGTACCTTCCCCACAGGTGCGCACATCGTCAAGGAGTGGCCCTGTCCAACACGGTGCGCCGCCTACTCGGTCATCCTCGCCCTCAGGCCGTGCCCGAAGGCGTGGTGGCTGCGTGTGCCATTGGTGCAACCCTCGACCACACCGCTACACCAGACCCCACCGGGCCGACCTACATCCGCTTCCGCCGGCCGCTCACCGCTCTTGGATGGACCGACGCCGACTGCGCCGCTCTACTGGCACACCACGACCTTCCCACCACGATGGACCTGGCCTGCATCGCTTGCCCGCAGCGAACCAACACCGACTGGCGGTGGGTACGAAACAAAGCCCCGCAGGCCTTCGTCGAGGCGGTCGCGGTGGACGCCACCCTTCGGCGTGGACACCCCGATCCGGCACTGCGCGGTACACCCTCCGGCACTGCGTTCTACCTTCACCCCGGCCGGGTCCCCCTAGCGCAAACCGACCTGGAAGCCGACAGCGGCACCGATCGGTCCGCGTGCGCGCCCTGGCGCCGTTTCGGCGCTCATAACCCACCCACCGAAACCCACGTGGACGGAGATGAGCGATGACCACCGAACCCGCACTGCGACTGCTCTCCCTGGGCGCCGGGGTCCAATCCACCACCCTGCTCCTGCTCGCAACCCAAGGCACCATCGAACCCTTCGATGCCGCCCTGTTCGCCGACACCGGATGGGAACCCCGCCAGGTCTACGACCACCTAGAACGACTGGAGCACACCGCCACTGAAGCGGGCATCCCCATCATCCGCGTCAGCAACGGCAACATCCGCGACGACGCCTTGGACGAGCGGCACCGGTTCGCTTCGATGCCGCTCTTCGTACGGGGTCCTGAAGGCCGGCGTGGGATGGCTCGTCGGCAGTGCACGGGCGAGTACAAGGTCCGCCCGCTCAAACGCCAAGCCCGGCACCTGCTGGGCTACCCCCACCCCAGCCGGGTGCCGGCCGGGGTGTACGCCACCCAGGCGATCGGGATCAGTGCCGATGAGGTCCACCGGGCCAAGGACGCCGATGTTCGCTACCTCGAGAACATCTTCCCCTTGCTGGACTTGGGATGGACCCGCCAGGACTGCCGCGAGTACCTGACCACCCACGGATGGGGCACCACCCCACGCTCGGCCTGTATCGGCTGCCCCTACCGGTCCAACACCACCTGGGCCGAACTCGCGGCAACCGAACCCGCCGCGTTCGCCGACGCGGTCGACTTCGATGCCGCGATCCGGCACGGGCATCCGGCAGCGGCCAAGCGCGGCATGCCGCTGCGCGGCACCTACTATCTGCACTCCTCCCGCCGTCCCCTGGCGGAGGTCGACCTCGGCATCGACAACGGCCCCGAACCGGAAGGGTGCTCGCCCTGGTCCTGCCGCGGCGATACCGACCAGGAACCGGCACAGGGCGGTGGTGCCCAGTGATCACCACCGGGCGAACAGCCGCCCTTGAGCGCTCGGTGTCGATCGGTTCGCTGTGCACCGGCTATGCCGGGCTCGACATGGGTGTGGCCGCGGCATTGGGGGGGAACTCCCGCCTGTCCTGGGTCGTTGACAACGACCCCTACGTCATCAGGCTCCTGGCAGACCGTTTTCCCACGGTCCCCAACCTCGGTGACCTCGCCTGCGTGCACTGGCCACGCGTGCCACCGGTCGACGTGATCACTGCGGGCTTCCCCTGCCAGGACATCAGCGCCGCCGGCAAAGGGGCCGGTATCGAGAAAGGAACCCGATCCAGTGTGTGGATGCACGTCATGGAAGCCGTTCGCCATCTTCGACCACACCTACTCGTGCTGGAGAACGTTCCCGCCCTCCGTTGGAGGGGCCGAGGCTTCGACCGCGTACTCGCGGACCTGGCCCGCACGGGGTATGACGCACGCTGGTGCTGCGTACGCGCCGGCGACGTCGGAGCACCCCACAAACGTGAGCGAGTGTTCGTTGCTGCCCACCCCGTGCGCCAGCGGCGGAAACGGTGGTCGCCTCACACCCGAGGAACGACGCCAGCGCGGCCAACAGATCCGGCTCGTCGATGTGCTGTGCCACCCACCCCACACCCTCGCGTACGCACCCGCCCACACGACGCACCCCACCGGACACCGCACGCGCTCGTCCGAACGTCTGTTGCCCACGCCCTGCGCGAGCGACGGAACCAGGGGGATCTCCAACCGGAACGATTCAGACGGGCGCCTCACACTGCCCTGCGTGGCCATCGCTATGACCACCGACACCCACGGCCATGCTCCACCCCGTTCGCGTACGGATGGGGAGACTACGAACCCGCGATCCGGCACTGGGAAACGGTGCTCGGCACCACGGCACCCCCACCCACCGAGACCGGAACCCGAGGACAACCCCGGCTGAGTGCCGCGTTCGTCGAGTGGATGATGGGCCTCCCCTCCGGATGGGTCACCGACCCGCACCTCGGCATGCCGCACTCGGCGCAGATCCGCACACTCGGCAACGGGGTGTTGCCGCAACAGGCGACCACTGCCGTGCGGCGCCTAATACTCGACCTACCCGACGGCTCTGTTCACCCCGGGCGCCGTTCCTGTTCAGAGACTGCTGGGGAGGGGATGCCGTGGTGTTGCCGCGGTACTGGCGGCATGAACGGCGGTGCCGCGTGAGTGAACGGCAGCGACCTGAGAACAGGCGCCGCGAGCGGGTTCCTCAGCCGCTGAGCGCTACCTACGCTTCGAGTTCCTCCGGGGAGTCCGCACCGCTGGAGTTGTTCACTCCAGCCCAAGCCGCGGAAAAGCTCAAGGTTCCCGAGTCTTGGCTACGTAAGCGCGCCTCCGGGCGCCAAGTGCCGTGCACCTTCATCGGTAAGCACCTGCGGTTCAGCGCCGAGGACCTGGCCCAGATCATCCGTGACGGTCATCGCGACCCCGTAACCGGACCTGCCGGACGCTCCCGGAGAAGAATCGAGTAACCCCAGGAAAGGAGTTCGTACGCATGGCGTACGCAGAGAGCCGGGGTAAGACCTGGCGCGTCAAGTACAAGAAACCCAACGGATCCTGGGCTTCGGAGTCCGGGTTCGAGACCAAGAAGGCGGCACTGGCTTGGGGTCGTGACCAGGAGACGGACATCCGCAGGAGTACCTGGATCGACCCCAAGCACGCTGAGGAGAGGTTCGGAAGCTTTGCCGAACAGGTCTTCGTCAAGGCCCGATTGGCGATCAACACCCGCGCCAAGTACCGCTCCTAACTGGACCGACACATCCTGCCTCAGTGGTAGGACTATCCGCTGGGCGCGATCTTCAACGACTACCAGGAGATCGAGGGGTGGGTGAAGGACCTGCACGAGGAACTCACCGAACCGTCGGTGGCCTCGGTCTTCGCCTACTTCTCCAGGATCCTGGAAGTGGCGGTCAAGGAACGCAAGATCCCCGCCAACCCGGCCCGAGGTGTACGGGTGACCTCGGGGGAGTACGTGGGTGAGCGTCAGGTCGCCACCCCCTCCCAGGTTTTGCGGGCGGCGATGCGCCTGCACCACGGCTTCGGCCAGGCCGGTCTGGTGTTGGGGCTGATGAACTCCTACACCGGCGCCCGGTGGTCGGAACTCGTCGTGCTCCAGCCGCACGACTACGACGAGGTCAACCACGCCATCCCGGTGCGTACGCCCCTGCGTGAGGTCGCCGGGGCACTGGAGGCCGCTAAGAAGCCCAAGACGCCAGCGGGTAAGCGGTGGGTCCAGCTGCCGCCATTCCTGGACCTGCTCTACACCCATCTGATCGAGGGCTGTGAGCACGAGTACCTGTTCACCGGCCCCCGGGGCGGGCTACTGCGGCGAGGGAACTTCCGGCAGAGGTTCTGGCGACCGGCCTGGGACGGTGCCCCCGCCAGCGAGCCGCAGTGGTTTCAGGGCGCATTGTTGCGAGGGATCACCTTCAACGAGGCGGGACGGCACACACAACGCACCTGGTTGGCCGATGAGAACATCCCAGAGGTGGCCAAGGCCGCACGATTGGGGCACACCCTGCCCGGGATGGCGCGGATCTACGAACACGTGACCCCGCAGATGCAGTGGCGTGTACTCACGGTGCTGGAAGAGCGCTGGCAGCGGAGCGTGGCGGCTCTCACCCACAAGGAACGGGAGCGGTTGTTCGGTATGGCGCCGATGCTCGAAGAGCACTTCCGTGTAAACAGCGAAAGCGGGCTCCCGGAGGAACCCGCTTCGATGATGATCTTCTTCGCCGCCACAGTCAGATAACTCTCTGACCCGCGGTGCTACTTGTGGGCGATACAGGACTCGAACCTGTGACCCCTACCGTGTCGAGGTAGTGCTCTAACCAACTGAGCTAATCGCCCTGGGTGGAACTGGGAGGTGGAGACGGGATTCGAACCCGTGTAGACGGCTTTGCAGGCCGCTGCCTCGCCTCTCGGCCACTCCACCGAGTACACGTGGGCGGGGTGAACCGCACCAGCGTCTCCTCCGAGCGGACGACGGGATTCGAACCCGCGACCCTCACCTTGGCAAGGTGATGCTCTACCAGCTGAGCCACGTCCGCGTGCTTTCGGGCCTGACCACCGGTTTTTGCCGGGGCCGTGCCTTGCCGCTGGTTAAGACTTTAGCGGAGATTCGACGGACGGCAAAATCGATGTTGGGCGGGGTTGGGTGCGGCGGTGGTCGACGTGCCGAGGGCACCCGGTAGCGTCCGCGACACAGGGCCCGGTAGGGACGGGGCGCACCTTGCCGGAGAAGGAGGATCTGACCGTGGCGGAGGAGTGCGGGAGACACCAGGGGGAGACGACCTGGTCAAGGGCTCGGGAGCTGGCCCGGGGACTGGGGGAGCGGCGGGGTTGTCCCGTGGTGGACCTTCCGCTGGAGGGGGCCCTGGGCGGCCGGTTGGCCGAAGACCTGAAGGCGTTGGTGGGACTGCCCGCCTTCGACGCCTCGGCGATGGACGGGTACGCGGTGGCCGGCCCACCCCCATGGAAACCGACCGGAACCCAACTGGCGGGTACCCCGGTGGCCGGACTGTCGTTGACCGCCGGAGAGGCGGTGGAGATCGCCACGGGCGCGCGGGTTCCCAAGGGCACCGAGTCGGTGTTGCCCTACGAACACGCCGAGGTCGTGGACGGGTGGGTGAGCGGGGAAGCGCCGCCCGGCCGGCACGTGCGCTGGAGCGGTGAGGAGACCGCCCCCGGCGAGACCGTGCTGGAGGCGGGCACCGAGGTCACCCCGGCGGCGCTGGGACTGGCCGCCTCGCTGGGGCACGACACGCTGCCGGTGCGGCTGCCCACCGTGGAGGTACTGGTCACCGGGGACGAGATCACCGCCGACGGACTACCGGGGGAGGGAGCGGTACGTGACGCCATCGGCCCGCTGATGCCCGGGGTGGTGTCCTGGGCGGGCGGCCGACTGCTGCGTACGCGCCACCTGGGTGACGGCCATGACGACCTGCGCGAGGCGTTGATCGGGGGCGGGGCCGACGTGGTGGTGGTGTGCGGATCCTCCTCCAAGGGCCCGGCCGACCATCTGCGCGCCGTCCTGAACGGACTCGGAGCGAACGTGGTGGTGGACGGGGTGGCCTGTAGACCGGGACACCCGCAGTTGTTGGCGCACACCGAGGAGACCGTCTTCGTGGGTCTGCCCGGCAATCCGAACGCCGCGCTGGTCGCCTCCCTCACACTGCTGGTCCCACTGCTGGCCGGGATGGTCCGCCGGGACGAGGCGACCCTGGGGTTGGGTCGAGCGCCGTTGGTCGGTGAGGTCCGAGGACGGAACGGGGGGCGGACCCGGCTGGTGGCGGTGCGCGTGGTGGACGGTCGCGCCGAACCGGTGGGTCACGACCGACCGGGGAGTCTGCGAGGGGCCGCGCTGGCCCGGGCCTACGCGGTGGTCCCACCGGAAGGCCCGGGGACGGATGTGGAACTACTCCGGTTGCCGGGGACGTAGGCCCCCGCCGGTTCCGTCCCTCGGCGTGGAGTCGGGGACCTCGGTCACCGATCGGATGTGCCATGAACCACAGGGGGCGGCCCCGGGGAGAACACGCTCCCCGGGGCCGCCCCTACCTCACCGAACCCGGGCTCGTGCGCCCTCTTCGGATTCGGACACCTGGGTCGAGGCCGGGACCGGGGTCTCCACGGCCGGGTTGCCCCGCCCTCGCAGCAGGAACCAGGCTTGAACGGCCGCGACCAGCACGATCACCACGGCGATCGTCGAGGTCAGGTGCATGCCGTCGGTGAACGCGGCCCGCGCGCCGTCCATCAGGGCCGCGCCCGCGCCACCGCCCACCTGGTCCGCGGCGGTGGCCGCGCCGCCCAACGTCTCCCGTGCCGCCTCGGTGGCCGCGGTCGGAACCCCGTCCAGTTCGGTCAGGTTGGTCCGGTAGAACGCGGTCAGCACACTGCCCAGCACGGCCACACCGAGCGCTCCGCCCATCTCGTAGGCGGTCTCGGAGATCGCCGAGGCGGCGCCTGCCCGCTTGGGCGGGGCCGCGGACATGATGGCGCCGTTGGTCAGGGTCTCGGCGAAACCGGTGCCCAGGGCGATCAGCGCGAACGCCGTGGCGACCAGGACCACACCACGAGTGACGTCGTCGGCGGGCGTGAACAGCAGGGCGGCGAACCCGCTCGCGGTGACGGTCAGGGACACCCCGAGCACGGTGGACAGGCTCAGGTGGCGGGCCACCCGGGCGGCGACCAGGCCGGCGACGACGGAGATCACCAGACCGGGCACCAGCACGATGCCGGCGCGCATGGGCGAGACACCGAGGACCAGTTGCAGGTACTGGGTGAGGAAGAACAGCGACCCCACCATCGAGAACACGATCATCAGGTTGGTGACCACGGCGACGCTGAACACCCGTGAGCGGAACAGGTCGACGTCGATGAGCGGGTCCGCGAGCTTGCGCTGGCGTCGGACGAACAGGTAGCCCAGGGCCAGGCCGAGCACGAGGGAGACGACCGGCGCCACCGTCAGGCCCTCGGAGGCCAGCTTCTTGATCCCGTACACGACGGGCAGCATGGCGCCGAGCGACAGCACCACGCTGACCAGGTCGATCCGGCCGGAGTCGGTGTTGCGCGACTCGCGCACCAGCAACGGCACCAGGATCAGGATGAGCGCCATCACCGGCAGGTTGATCAGGAACACCGAGCCCCAGAAGAAGTGTTCCAGCAACCAGCCGCCCAGGATCGGGCCGAGGGCGGCGCCACCGGAGAACCCGGACGCCCAGATCGCGATGGCGAGCAGGCGCTGGCGTGGGTCCAGGAAGATGTTGCGCAGCAACGACAGGGTCGAGGGCATCAGTGAGGCGCCCGCGACGCCCAGCAGGGCGCGGGCGACGATCAGGGTCTCGGCGTTGGGCGCGAAGGCCGCGAGCAGGGAGGCCACGCCGAAGGCGGCCGATCCCGTCATCAGCAGGCGTCGTCGCCCGATCCGGTCACCGAGCGAACCCATGGTGATCAGCAGGCCGGCCAGGATGAAGCCGTAGATGTCGACGATCCACAGCAGTTGACCGGAGGTGGGGCGAAGCGCCTCGCTCAGCGCGGGTACGGCGAACCCCAACACGGTCATGTCGACCGAGATCAGGACCACGGGCAGGACCAGGACCGCGAGTGCGGCCCACTCGCGCGGACCCGCGAGCGCGGGCGGGGCCCCGTCGCCCCCGTGTGCGCGGACAGGGCCGTTTCCGGCCTTGGCGGAACTCATCTTTCCCTCGTTATCGGATCGCAGGGTCTCGCGCGACTCGTGTGAGGGCGCGGAGGTGGCCCGGGACGCGAGGTGTCGTCGTGTCCGGGCTGGGCGGGAAGTCTGGTCGACCGGTCGGGCCGCGGGACGCAGGACCGGGACTCTTCAACCGTCCAGCCGGTACAGTACCGTCCAGCCGGTACAGTGTCAATCGTGAGTACTTCGAACACACGTGACCGCATCCTCGACTCGCTCCAGGACATCCTCGTCGGCGTCGGTTACTCCGCGGTGACCCTGGAGGCCGTGGCGCGCGACGCCCAGGTGTCCAAGGGGGGACTGCTGTACCACTTCCCCTCCAAGGCCGCCCTGATGAACGGGCTGGTCCAGCGGCTGGTCGAGCTCGCCGAGGCCGAGTTCAAGGAGGCCCGGGAGGGCGGGGAGGGCGTGGTCCGGGTCTTCCTGCGCACGTCGCTCCCGCAGAGCCCCGAGGAACGGGAACTGTACTGGGCGCTCATCGCCGCCCTGCGCAGCCACGAGGAGTTGGAGGAGGAGGCGGTCCGGCACGTGCAGTACCTGTTCGCGCACTGGCGTGACCTTCTGCACGAGGAGCTCACCGACCCCGTTCTCGCCGAGATCATCCTGCGGGCCGGGGACGGCCTGTACATGGCGGCGATCGCCGGGCTGGGCCGACCCGACCCCGAACTCACCCAGAAGATGATCGACCGCCTGGTCGAGGAGTCGGACCGGGTCCGGCGTCACCGCTAGCCCGGCGGCCCCTACACCCGGTCCTCGAAGACCTGGACCTCGGTGCCGCGCACCGGCACGCGCAGGCTCCGCGTGAAGCCCTGGTCCTCGTAGTAGCGGACCAGGGCGCCGTCCCCACCGGCCCAGCAGTCCACCCGCACCAGGGACGTCCCCCGCTCGCGCGCCCGCCTCCGGGCGTGGTCCAACAGGCGTCCGCCCACGTTGAGCCCCCGGTGTCCGCGGGAGACCAGAAGCAGGTGCACGTACAGCTCGGGTTCGGCCACGGGCGGGGTGTAGGAGATGGGGGTGTCACTGACGGCCAGTGCCCCGACGGTCGTCCCGTCCACCTCCGCCAACCACAGTTCCTCGGCGGCGATCTCCTTCACCTTCGCCACCTTGTCGGGGTCGCTCGACCAGGGTTCGGTGCCCCACTGGGCGCCGGACCCGCGTTCGGTCAACCAGGCCACCGCCTCGTCGAACAACCGCGTCAGCGTCGGAACGTCCTCGGTGCCGCCTCGGCGTAGCCGCATGGGCTCACTCCCGTGCTCGTGGGGGCGTGTGCGACGTGCCCCGCCGGTGAACAGGACGCGTCGAGGGCATGATGCCGGCCCCGGTTCCCCTCGCGCCGGCCGTTTTCGTGGTCCCCTGTACGGGTCCGGAAGGTGACAATGTGGTGCTGTTCACGCGTCCGGGAACGTGGTTTACTTCCCAGTAACTTCGTTGCCGTAGTCGGGTTTCGTGCCGGTCACGGGCCTGCTTACCTGGTGAGGTGAAGTGTGCACTACCTCGATGAGTGGGGTGTGCCGGGTCGACCCGGGGGCCGCCCTTCGCGAGACTGTTCCCACCTCGCCGGGGTGTCCACGGGGTGAGAACACGTAGACGGGAAAGTGGGGAGCGGATGCACAGGCTCACCAACCAGGTACGACCGTACGCCTGGGGAGCGCGGGCCGCCATCCCACGGCTGTTGGGTGTCGAACCCGACGGCACGCCCCAGGCGGAGCTGTGGCTGGGAGCCCACCACGGCGCGCCCAGCACCGCGCACTGCCGGGACGGCTCCAGGCCCCTGCCCGAGCTGATCACCCAGGACCCCGAGCGCGTGCTCGGTCCGGCCACCACCGAACGCTTCGGCGCCCGTCTGCCCTACCTCCTCAAGTACCTGGCGGCCGAGGCGCCCCTGTCCCTACAGGTCCATCCCGACGCCGCCCGCGCCCGCTCCGGATACGAGGCCGAGGAGAGCGCCGGGATCCCGGTCGACGCCGCGCACCGCAACTACCGGGACCCCCACCACAAACCCGAACTGCTGCTCGCACTGGAACCGTTCGACGCCCTGTGCGGTTTCCGAGAACCCGCCGCGACCCACGCCGACCTGGTCGGTCTCGACTCCGACCTGTCCGTGCGGCTGCGCGAGGACCTGTCGCACCCCGACACCCACGCCGCGCTGCGCGCCGCCCTGACCCGCCTGCTCAGCCTCCCGGGCGCCGACCGCGGTCGGATGATCGACGAGTTCGTCGCCGAGTGGGTCGAACGCGACCGCGTCTGCGCGCACGCCGAGATCGTCGCCGACCTGGCCGCCCGCTATCCGGGCGATCCCGGGGCGATCGCCGCGCTGCTGCTGAACCGGCTCACCCTGTGGCCGGGCCAGGCCCTCTTCCTGCCCGCGGGCAACCTGCACGCCTACCTGCAGGGCACCGCGGTGGAGGTGATGGCCAGCTCCGACAACGTGCTCCGCGCCGGGTTGACCGGCAAACACGTCGACGCCCCCGAGTTGCTCGACGTGGTGGACTTCTCCGTCCTGCCCATCCCCTACGCCCGGCCCGACTTCCTCGACGGGCGCCGTGAGTTCCGCCCGCCCGCCCCCGAGTTCGCGCTGCACGAGATCGGCCCCGGCCGCGTCACCGCGCACCTGCCCGGGGCCGGACCCACCGTGATCCTGGTCCTGCACGGCGAGGTGGAACTGGTCGCCGAGGTCGGCGAGGGCGTCACCCTGAGCCGTGGTGAGTCGGTGTTCGTGCAGGCCGACAGCGGGCCCATCAAGGTCGAGGGGCGGGGCCACGTGATCGCCACGACCGTCGGGTCGCACTGAACCATTCCGGGACGAGTGCACCGACAACACCGATAACGTGGGCCTCGCATTTCACAGAAGCGAGAGGGGACCCGTTATGGCGCTTGAGCGTCCGGAGATCGACTTCATCGAGGGCCCGCCGCCCGCCGACCTGGAGGTCACCGACATCCAGATCGGCGAGGGCGAGCAGGCCGGCCACGGCAGCAGCGTCAGCGTCCAGTACGTCGGGGTCGCCCACTCCACGGGCGAGGAGTTCGACGCCAGCTGGAACCGGGGCGAGCCGCTCAACTTCCGTCTGGGTGCGCGCCAGGTCATCCCGGGCTGGGAGCAGGGCGTCATGGGCATGCGCGTGGGCGGCCGTCGTCAGCTGGTCATCCCGCCGAACCTGGCCTATGGCGACCGTGGCGCCGGCGGCGTCATCAAGCCGGGGGAGACCCTGGTGTTCGTGGTGGACCTGGTCGGCGTCAACTGACCCGGTTCCGTCCCGTCGGGGGCTGACACGGCAAGGGCCCGCGGCACGCCTGGGCGTCCCGTCGGGCCCTTGCCCCTCCCGCTCGTCCTACCCCAGGGTTGCGCCCACCTTCACGTGGCCCTTGAGCAGGTCGCGGGCGATGGTGCGGCGCTGGATCTCGTCGGTGCCCTCGAAGATGCGCAGCAGCCGGACGTCCCGGTAGAAGCGTTCGATGGGCAGCTCGCGGGTGTAGCCCATGCCGCCGTGGATCTGCATGACACGGTCGACGATCTCGTTGGCCTTGACCCCGCCGAACAGCTTGGCGATGGACTGAGCGTGTCGTGAGTCGCGCCCCTGGGAGACCTGCCAGGCGGCGTGCAGCACCAGCAGCCGCAGCGCCTCGATCTCGGTCTGGGAGTCGGCGATCATCCACTGGATGGCCTGCCGGTCGGCGATCGGGGCGCCGAAGGTCTCGCGGGTCTTGGAGTACTCGATGGCCATGTCGAGCAGTCGTTCGCAGCCGCCCAGGGCACGGGCCGGCAGCAGGTAGCGGCCCTTGCCGATCCACTTCATGGCCAGCGCGAAGCCCTGTCCCTCCTCGCCGAGGACGTTGGCGTGCGGGACGCGCACGTCCTGGAAGACGAGCGAGGCGGGTCGGCGCTCGCCCATGGTGTCGATGGGCTCGGAGGTCCAGCCCATCTCGCGGTCGACGAGGAAGCACGTCACACCACCGTTGGCGCCCTTCTCCGGGTCGGTGACGGCGAAGACCATGGTGAAGTCGGCCTCGTTGCCACCGGTGATGAAGGTCTTCTCGCCGTTGATGATCCACTCGTCGCCGTCACGGACGGCCTTGGCGCGGATGGCCTTGGCGTCGGAACCGGCGCCGGGCTCGGTGATGGCGAAGCAGGACTTGCGCTCACCGGCGATGGTGGGCAGCAGGTAGCGCCGCTTCTGCTCCTCGTTGGCGTAGTAGAGGATGTTGTCGGCCTCACCGCCGAACTTGAAGGTCAGGAAGGTCCTACCGAGTTCGATCTCGATGAGGGCCTCGCTGACCGCGTCCAGGCCCATGCCGCCGTACTCCTCCGGCGTGGCCACGCCCCAGAAGTCGGACTTGCGGGCCAGGGCGCGCAGCCGGTCGCGCTCCTCGGCGGTCAGCCCGGGAGGGTGGCCCTCGCGTTCGCGCCGCAGAACCTCGTTCTCCAGCGGCATCAGCTCCCGCTCGACGAAGGTCCGCACCCAGCTCTGGATGGCGCGCTGCTCCTCGCTCAGTGAGAAATCGATCACTGCTGCTCCCCAATAACCTAACGCTGTTCGGTTATTTGAGGGTACGGTGTGCCTCGCCCTCCCCGCAAGGGTGTAACCGAACAGTGTTAGGACGAATGGTCGCGGGCCCACCTCACCACGCCGTCGTGCGATGATCGGCGGACGCCGAGCCGGACGGGCCGGTGGCGGCGCAGCGTAGAAGGAGAGCCTTTCCGTGGCCCGACCCAAGACTCCGCTTCTGAGCAAGCCGGCCATCCGGCAGGTCGCGCTGACGCTCATCGACCGAGATGGCCTGGAGAAACTCTCCATGCGCAGGATCGCCCAGGAGTTGGACGTCCAGGCCGCCTCGCTGTACAGCCACTACCGCACCAAGGAGGAGCTGCTCAGCGACGTCGCCAACGAGGTCATGGCGCACGTGGACGTCAGCGAGTTCGAGGGCGGGGACTGGCGCGCCGGGTTGATCGCCTGGGCCCGTTCCTACCGCGCGGCGTTGGCCGAGCACCCGAACCTGCTGCCGGTGATCGCCTCCGGGCCCGGGCGTCGGGAGGAGGCGCTGCGCCGCGCCGACGCGGTCCACGGGGGACTGGTGGGCGCCGGATGGCCGCCGCGCTTCGCCACGATGATCGGCGCCTCCACCAAGTACCTGGTCGTGGGCGCCGCCACCAACTCCTTCGCGCGCGGGTTCGACGACGACGCGCGTGTCTACCAGGACCGTTATCCGAACCTCTCCCAGGCCCACCGGCTGGCCGAGGTCGCCGCGGAGATCGACGAGGACAGCTTCGAGCTGGCGCTCACCGCGTTCCTGGACGGACTGGCCCCGGTCTTCGAGAAGGTCCGGGTCGAGGCGGCCCAGACGACCGAGAGTGCGAAGGATCGATCCTTTAACTGAGGGCGGGTGCCTGGGCGTCGATCCAGGCGCACAGCTCGTCCAGGGCCGACTCCACGCGTTCGACGTCGCCGGTGATCAGGTGATCGGTCTGTAGACCGGAGAAGGCCGCGTTCAAAAGGGTGGCCAGGTGCGAGGCCCGGCTTGCGGGGACTCCTCGCAGGGCCAGGCAGGAGACGACGAACTCCGCCCGTCCACGCACGAAACCCATGCCGGAAACGGGCAGGCGTTCGGCGGCGGCCAGCCCTTCGATCTCGCGGATGAGCCGGGTCATGGCGCGTTCGTCGACCAGGTTGCGCCGCCACGCCGACCGGACGATGTCACCGATCGGGACCGTCGGGTCCTCCCAACCCCCGGTGTCGAGCAGGGCCCTGTGCTGACGTTCGTCCAGGCGCTCCAACACCGCCGTGACCAGGGCCTCCCTGTCGGCGAAATGATGGGTGAGCACGCGTGTGCTCTGCCCCAGGCCCTGGGCGAGGCCGCGCAACGTGAACCCGGTGACCCCGGTGTGCGCGAGCTGGTCGATGACGGCGTCCAGTACCTCGCGGCGTCGTGCGGGGTCGGCCCTGCGCGGCATGCGCACCTCCTTGATCCCCACACTCTGGCACACAGCATTAGGGTAACAAGTGTTACCTTTATTCTATGCGAACCCCACCCCTCTGGCTTCTCGCCCTCGCCCTGGCCGCCTTCACCGTGCAGACCGACGACTTCGTCATCATCGGGGTCCTGCCCGCCCTGGCCGCCGACACCGGGGTCTCCGAAACCGCCGCCGGCCAACTGGTGACGGTGTACTCGCTCGTGTACGCGCTCACCGCGCCGCTGTGGGCGGTCGCCCTGGTCCACACCTCTCGACGCCGTGCCCTCATGGTCGCGCTGGCGGTGTTCGTCCTGGCCAACCTGGCCGTCCTCGGAGTGGACGACCACGTGACCCTCATGGTGCTGAGAGTGGTCGCGGCCCTGGCCGCCGCGGTGGTCCTGCCCCTGGCCCTGGCCGCGGCGAGCAGCGGCGCCCCCGAAGGCGAACGAGGCCGCTATCTGGCCACGGTGATGACCGGACTGACCGGGGCGGTGTTGATCGGGGTGCCCACCGGGACCTGGATCGGGGCCGTGGCCGATTGGCGCGCCACCTTCGTGTTCTGCGGGCTGCTGGGGCTGGCCGCCCTGACGCTGATCGCATGGGGCCTCCCCGAGACCGACCCCGTACCGAAGGAGCCCGACGAGAGCGCCCCCGGACGGTTCCGTCTCGACCCGGTCCTGATGGGGCTGCTCATGGTCACCGTGCTGGTGGTGGCCGGCAACCTGGGGTTCCAGACCTACCTGGCGCCCTTCCTGGCCGGCCTGTCCGAGGTCGAACCCCGGGACCTGGCCGTACTACTGGTCGTCTCCGGGGTGGGCGGGCTCCTGGGCACCCGGTACTCGGGACGGCTGGTGGACCGGTCCGGGCCCCGAGCCACGTTCTTCCTGGCGGGTGGGGTGTTCTGCCTGACCATGGTGGCGCTCGCGCTGCTCTGGCTCCTCGCGCCGGTGCACGTCGTGGTGACCGGTGCACTGCTGGTGTGCTGGTCGGCCGCGGCCTGGGCGCTGCCGCCCACCCTGCAGGCCCTGGTGCTCGATCGAGTGGAAGCCCGCACGGCGATCCGGGTCCTGGCCGTGCTCAGCAGCGCCGTGTACGTGGGTGCCGCGCTCGGCGGGGCGGTGGGCGGCACGGCCATCGCCCATGGGACAGGGCTGGTACCGTTCGTCGCCGCGTTGGTGGCCGGCGTGGGTCTGGCCCTGGCACTACCGCTCACCCGCCGACGGAGCCCGCTCAGGAACCGGTCGGCTTGATCTCCTCGTTGGTGGCCAACGCGCCGCGTTCCAGCCGGTCGAGCAGACCGCCCCCGGTCATGGACAGCGACTGTCGCGCGATCTCCTTGCCGTAGCGGATCCGGGTGAAGGTCTCCGGCAGCCGGCCCGCCAACCTTCGGTGGGCGACCCGCCCCAGCAGCCAGGCGGCCAGGACCCCGTTGAGCAGGGCCACCGGCACCGACCACCACGGCGCCCCCTGGAACGCCCCCCACACCAGGACCGCCAGGGTCGGCGACGACAGCGGCGGGACGGCGAGCAGCATGATCCACACCTGCACCTGGTTGTCACCGGTGTCGTTGGCGTCCACGCGTTTGTGGGGGTCGACGCCCGGGGTCACGGTCACCACCGACAGCAGGGACGCCAACCCGTTGCTCACCCCGACGAACACCAGCAGACAGGCGAGCACGTAGGGGACCGCCCAGTACTCACCGGAGACGACGATGGCCGCCGCGCTCAGCAGGGTCGCCGGCGGGGCGATGAGCACGGCGATGGCGATCTGTCTGCCGCGCACGTCGGCGCGGAGGGTGTCGTGGTCCTGACCGACCACCGTGAGCCACAGGGCCGTTCCGTCGTGCCCGTACATGTTCGCCCCGCCCATGCCCATGATGAGCACCGCGAACACCCCGGAGAACAGCATGACCTGGGGGATGTCGGTGAGCAGCCCCAACAGACCGATGAACAGGCCCGCGTACAGGGCCGCCCTCAGTTCCAGGCCGCGCCAGGGGTCCCGCCACCAGGAGCGCAGCTCCTTGCCGACCACCGCGCCCATCGGGGTGTCGGGCAGCAACGACCGCCGGCGCTCCAGGACCCCGGAGCCCAGGGGACGGGAGCGCCGGCGCACCCCACGCGTGGACACGCTCGGCGCCAGCAGACGCCCGGTGACCAGCACCGTCACCACGGTCAACAGCGCGAACGCGCCCAGCCACGCGAAGGCGGCGCTCCACGAACCCGCGGTCGCCGCGTCCACGGCCAGCACCGGCCAGGAGGTGGGCAGCACGGCCAGGACCGTCGCGGTCGTTCCTCCGAAGCCCCTCTCGGTGAGGGCCCCCGCCGCGACGAACGCCGGCTGGACCGCCACCCAGCCGAAGAACAGCCCGGCGACGATCAGACCCCACTGGAGCGAGGCGATCTCCATCCCGATCCGTGAGTGCATCGCGGCGCCCAGCGCCCGGAACACCAGTCGGCCCAGGGAGACCGAGAACACCACCAGCGCCAGCATGCCCAGCAGCCCCAGGAAGAGGGTCGCCGGATCCGAGGCATGGGCGTGCCAGACCAGGGCGGCGGCGGACACCAGCGTCATCGCCGGCCCGAACCCGGCGAACATGGTCACCAGCAGGCCCATGCCCACCCGGTCGCGGTCCAGCGGCAGGAGGGTGAAGTACTGCGAGCGCAGTACCCCCACCCCGTTGGTGATGGTCGGGCCCAGGATCCACGAGCCCGCCCACACCGCCAGGGCCAGCATCAGCAGACTCGACCGCACGGCGTCCGAGGCGGCGGCCACGGCCAGGAACCAGGTGGAGGCGGTGCCGCCCACGAGCAGGATCACCGTCAGCCACCGGGTACCGCTCTTGGTGTGCCGGCCCAGGGTGAACTTGAGTCGGATCAGGAGCTCAACCACGCCAGGTCCCCCTCTCCGACCTCGCGCGCTCCGACCAGCCGCACGAAGGTGTCCTCCAGGGTCGCGTCCGTCCCCCGCACCTCGGAGAGGGTGCCGTCGGCCAGCACCCGACCGTCGGCGATGATCGACACCCGGTCGGTGAGCTGCTCGACCAGCGCCATGACGTGGCTGGAGATGACGACGGTCCCGCCGCCGTCGGTGAACCGGCGCAGGATGGCGGTCAGCACCCGCGCCGACACCGGGTCCACGGCCTCGTACGGCTCGTCCAGGACCAGGACCTCCGGCGCGTGCAGCAACGCCGTGGCCAGCCCGATCTTCTTGCGCATACCGGTGGAGTACTCGGCGACCAGGACCCCGTCCCCTTCGGCCCGATCCAGCTCCAGCACCTGGAGCAGTTCCTCGGCCCGGGTACGGGTGAGCTCCCGTTCGAGACCGCGCAGCCGCCCCCAGTAGTCGAGGAGCTCCCCGGCGGTGAGGCGCTCCGGCAAGGAGAGACCGTCGGGGAGCACACCCAGGCGCCGTTTGGCGCCGACCGGGTCGGTCCACACGTCCACGCCCAGGACCCGCGCGGTCCCCGAGTCCGGGCGCAACAGTCCCACCGCCATCGACAGCGAGGTGGTCTTGCCCGCGCCGTTGGGGCCGACCAACCCCAGCATCGTGCCGCGGGGGACGGCCAGGGACACCCCGTCCGCGGCCCGGGTCTCGTTGAAGGTCTTGGTCAACGCGTCCAGCTCCAGGGCCGGAATGTCACTCGTGGGCGGGTCTGTGCTCTTCATGCCTTCCATGCTGGTCGTGGACACGGGCCGCGCGCATCGGCCGTACGGACATCCACGGCCGGTCGGGTGGACAGGCGGGCTCGCCGAATCCTCGGGTTCGGTGGCCACACGATCGAGGCCCGACGACGGGTGACCGTTCTAACCTGGGGTGGACGGCCGCGGTACATGGGGGAGGAGGCAAGGCGTGGAACCAGACCACCGAAGTCGCCGTAGCCGCCGCGACGTGGCCGTGGACGCCCTGCTGATCGCGTTCGCCGTGCTCTACGGCCTGGCGGGTTTCTCCTCCTACGGCGGGGACCTGCACCCCGTCGACCGGGTGCCGGACTGGGTGCTGTGGCTGGACCTGGCCTTCCTGCCACTCTCCTGCGCCGGCCTGTGGCTGCGACGCTCGCACCCCCTCACAGTGGCCCTGTGCGTCACCCTGGTCTCGGTGTTCTCGGTGTCGGCGGTGGGCGCGCTGGTCGTCGCCCTGATCTCGCTCGCGGCCTACCGGCCCTTCGTGCAGGCCGCGGCGGTCACGCTGTTGGCCGTGGTGTTGTCGCTGCCCTGGGTGCTGCTGGTCACGCCCTACCCCGCGGGCGCGATCGTGACCATGGTGACGATCGTCGTGATGCTCAGTGCCTGCCTTGCCTGGGGCACGGCGATCCGGTCCCGGCGCAGCCTGGTCGAACGTCTGCGCGAGGACGTGCGCCGCGAACGACAGATGCACGAGGAACGTCTGATCTCGGCGCGGGTGGAGGAACGCCGCCGGATCGCGCGGGAGATGCACGATGTCCTCGCCCACCGGATGTCGCTGCTGTCCGTGCACGCCGGGGCGTTGGCCTACCGCACGGAACGGGCCGAGACGGGGGAGGCCGAACCGCTGGAGCCCGCCGAGGTGGGGTCGGCGATGCGGGTCATCCGCGACAACGCCCACCGGGTGCTGGACGAACTCGGTGACATCCTCGACGTGTTGCGCTCGGGAGACCTGGTCGGGGAGGGACCGGAGGAGGACCGCTCCGCACCGCAGCCGCGCCTGGACGACCTGTCGCGGTTGGTCCGGGAGGTGGTCGAGGCCGGGGAGCGGGTCGAGTTCGACCTCGCTCTTCCCGAGAGCGATCGGCCCCGCGAACAGGTGCAGCGGACCGCCTACCGGGTCGTGCAGGAGGGACTCACCAACACCCGCAAGCACGCCCCCGGCGCGCGGGTCGCGGTCGCGGTGACCGGAGCGCCGGGTCGCGGGCTGGAGGTGGCGGTGCGCAACGTGTTGCCGATGGGCCTGGTGGCGCTGGAGCTCCCGGGGGCCGGGGTCGGGCTGGCGGGGTTGGGCGAACGGGTACGCCTGGACGGCGGACGTCTGGAGCACGGCCCGGAGAACGGGTGGTTCCACCTGGTCGCGGCCCTGCCCTGGCCCGCGGCGGGGGCCGGCGAGGGCTCAGGGCCCCATACGGAGGAGGCCGAGGCCGCGCGGCCCGGTGACGGCATGGAGAACGAACCTCGGAAGGTGACCTAGTGGCGACCGATTCCCCGATCCGCGTCCTGCTCGTGGACGACGACCCCCTGGTCCGCTCCGGACTGCGCATGATGCTGTCCGGAGACGGTGACATCACGGTGGTGGGCGAGGCCGCGGACGGGGCCGAGGTGCACGCCGCGGTCGCCGGACACCGTCCCGACGTGGTCCTGATGGACGTGCGCATGCCGGGGGTGGACGGGATCGCGGCCACCGAGGAACTGCGTTCGGGCGACGGTACCGGACCGCAGGTACTCGTCCTCACCACCTTCGACGCCGACGCCACCGTGGTACGGGCGCTGCGCGCCGGGGCCGCCGGCTACCTGCTCAAACACACCGAACCGGAACGGATCGTGGAGGCGGTGCGCAGGGCCGCCGCCGGTGAACCGGTGCTCTCGCCCGGTGTCGCGCGCACCCTGATGGACCGGGTGGCCGGGGAGGATCCGGCCGAAGGCGCCCAGGCGCCCCGTCGCGGGGAACGGGCCCGAGCGCGCCTGGAGCTGCTCAGCGTCCGGGAACGGGAGGTCGCCGAGGCGGTGACGGCGGGGTTGTCCAACGCCGAGATCGCCGATCGGCTGTACATGTCGATGGGAACGGTCAAGGCGCACGTGTCCAGCGCCCTGACCAAGCTGGACCTGAGCGGAAGGATCCAGTTGGCGTTGCTCACCCACGACGCCCAGAGCCCCGACTGAGCCGGAGGAACCACCCCGTGTCGCCGTGTGTCGAGGCGATTCCGCGTGGGGTGCACGGTTCGGGGGGCGCCCCCGGACATAGCATCGCCTTCGACGAGACGTTCGACCGAGGAGGTAGTGCCCGTGGCCGAGAACCGTGTGGTCTGGGGGAAGAAGGTCCCGCAGGTCTACAAGAAGCTCGACGAGGTCGACCAGCTCCTGGCCGAACACCTCGACACCACCGTGCTCGAACTGATCAAACTGCGTTCCTCGGTGCTCAACGGCTGCGCCTACTGCGTGGACCTGCACACCCGGCGGGCACTGAAGGAGGGCGAGTCGCAGCAGCGCCTCTTCCTGGTGCCCACCTGGTACGAGGCGGGTGACATCTTCACCCCCCGCGAGCGGGCCGCCTTCGCCCTCACCGACGAGATGACCGAGATGGGCGAACACGGGGTGTCCGACGCCACCTACGACGCCGCGGCCGGGCACTTCGACGAGACCGAACTCGCCGCCCTGATGTCCGCCATCGCGATGATCAACCTCTACAACCGACTGGCCGTGACCGGACGGCTGCACGTCAAGAGGCGCTGATGGGCAGGGGGTGGGGACGGTCGGGGTTCGCGGTCAGAGTTCCTCGCCGGGGACCCGGCAGTGCCCTGCCCCGTACTCCAGGGCGGACAGGGTCATCTCCACCACCCGGGCCCGGTGCTCGGCGAGTCGGTCGACGTCGACGAAGGTGCGCAGGGCGCCCGGGACCAGGGTGGCCAGGGCGCCCTCCACCAGGGGTTCGGTCAGCCGGGTGCGCAGCCCGGCCACCGTGCCGGGCCATCGGGCCTCAAGGATCGCGCCGTCGGCCACCGCGGTGTGCCAGACCGAGGTCAGGTACGGCTCCGGGATCACCCCGGACAGGCCACCGTGGTGTGCCTTCAACGCCGTGGCCAGGTCCTCTTCCGAGGTACCCCAACCGGCCAGGACCGCGGCCAGTGGTCGGTGCGCCTCGGGGACGTCGTGGTCCAGGTCGACCAACACCGGCGTGCCGAGGTTCCAGCGCAGGAACGGCAGGGCCCTGGGGGGTTCCAGGACGCCACCACGGTGGCGCACCGGCCCGGGGGCGAAGCAGACCGACCTCCGAGGCCCCTGCGTGTCGTTGCCGACCAGGCTCGGATGGTCCTCGTGTTCCACCGGGTTGGGCACCGCGACCAACGGGGCGAGGCCGCGCTCGCGCATGAAGCGTAGAACCGCGCGATCCCCGGGCACACCGGAGAGCTCGGTGTCCTCCAAAAAGCGCGCCAGCTCCACGGAGAGCCCCCGTGGCAGGACCAACGCCACGATGGGCGCGTAGGGGTTGACCACCGGGACCGCGCCGGCCCCGGTGAACACCGCCCAGCGGGCCAGGACGGCGGTGCGCGAGCCCCACTCGACGAACAGCGACACCGGTGACCCGGGGTGAGCGGCCAGGATGGTCCCCAGGGTGCCCGCGAACCCGTCGGCGAGACGGGCGTCGTCCTGCAACACCAGGTGGTGATCGGTGCGGTGGAGCGCGGCGGCCCCGAACGCCACCCGGGCGGCGCGCAAGGCGGTGGGCGGCCCGTCCGGTTCCGGGTCGGTCGCCACCCCGGCCCTTGGCAGCCCGGTCCGCTCGGCGAGCAGCGAGGCCCGTTCGGCGCGGTCGGGGTGGGTCATCACCACGGCGGACACGGAGGGAGGAGGCGCCCAAGCGCCGTCGAGGGGGGAGGCCATGCCCCCATTCTAGTTCTCCCGACCCGCTCCGGAGGGTCGTCCACAGGTTGTTCCCCTCGTCGGTGGGGTCTCCGCCCCGTTCCGGAACAGGCGGAACGGGGCGGAGGTCGGGTGTGGTCAGTTCGTGGACCGGCGGCGTGGTCCGTCCTGTTCCGGGGAGGCGGTGGGCCGGGGCGTGGTGGCGGGTTTCTCCTGAGCCGCCCGGTACCCGGCCCGGTAGACGGCTGTGGCGCCGCTCTCGCGGACGGCGGTCGGCCACGCCGCCGTGAGGCCGAAGACGATCAGGATGTCGATGGCGATCACGATCGCCGACCACAGCGGCATGGCGATGAGGAAGACCAGTTGGGCGAGCGCGTTCACCGAGGCCAGGAAGGCGCCGAGGGCCCGCGCCCAGGTGTGGCCGGTCAGCACCGCCGCGCCGGCGGCGATCATCAGCACGCCCCAGGCGCCGAACAGCAGGCCCCAACCCTCGTACTCCAACAGCAGCAGCCGTGACTCGGGGGCCAGGAAGAAGGAGGGGGTGAGGAAGGCGGTGAGCCCTTGGACGAGGTTGACGGCACCGATGACCACGAGCAGGATGCAGACGAAGTACCGCCAACCGTTGGCTGCGCGCATGTGATGCTCCTTACCGGTCGTTCGACGGGCCGTGGGCGGGCCGCTGGGGACGAAACCTCGGGTGGACAAGGGGCGAGCGGCTGCCTGGACCGCCCCTTCATCATGGGATACGCGCCGTCACGGGGACGGAACCGGTTGCTCTGGATCGGGCAAAGTCGGGCGGGTCTGTCCGAGCCCATAGTTCGTTCTTACGTAATCCCGTAGCCTTCGGTAGGCTGGGCGCGTGAGCCAGAGATCCACCGAGCAACGCCTCGCCGACCTGGAAGCACGGGTCGCCGAGCTGGAACGGCGTCCCGAGGCCGCCACCGGACCGAGGGGCGAGCCCTCCGCGACCGAGACCCTCCGGGTTCTGGAGACCCTCAAGGAGCACGGGCCCCGAGGCGGATCGGTGTTCTACGCGGGCCACCTCGAAACCGAGGAGGGACCCGTCGAATGGCAGTACGGCCTCGGCGTCGACAAGCTCGCCGAACTCGACTGGGCCTCCCTCGCCGCCGGCTTGGACGCCTTGGGCAACCCCGTCCGGCTCAACATCCTGCGGGCCGTGTGGTCGGGGATCTCCACCGTCGCCGAACTCAAGGAACAAGAGGGCTTCGGCACCACCGGCCAGATCTACCACCACGTCAACCAGTTGGCCTCGGCCGGTTGGCTCACCACCCGCCGCCGCGGCCACTACGTCGTTCCCGGCGATCGTCTGGTGCCGCTCCTGGTGATCCTCGTCGCCACCAAGGGTGTCCTTTGAACCCGACGGCGGCCCAGGCTCGGTGACCGGTGCGCTCCCTATACCGGCTACTGGCCGCCCATGCCCGTCGTGGCCACGCTGTTGACGATCTGTCGCTGGAACAGCATGAACACGACCACCATCGGCGCCGCCGCGACCATCGAGGCCGCCAACTGGGAGGCGTAGAACGTCCCGTAGGAGTCCAGGATGTTCGGAATGCCCACCGGCAGCGTCATCAGGGCCGGGTCGGTCGTGACGATGAAGGGCCACAGGTAGTTGTTCCAGGCGGTGATGAACACGAAGATCGACACCGCCGCGAGGATCGGCCGGGACAGCGGCAGGATCACCGAGGTGAACAGCCTCCAATACGACGCCCCGTCCATGCGGGCCGCCTCGTCCAGCTCGCGTGGTACCGCGTCGAAGAACCGCTTCAACACGAACACGATGATCGGCGCCACCAACTGCGGCAGGATGACCGCCGCGTAGGTGTCGACCAGGTCCAACGACACCATCTGCTGGAACAGTGGCACGATCAGCAACTGCGGCGGCACCACGATCGCCACGATCGTGAAGGCCATCAACGCCCAGCGCCCCCGAAAGTCCATCCGCGACATCGCGAACGCCGCCGGCGCCGCCACCACGATCGTGAACAGCGTGACCAGCACGGCGATGACCAGGCTGTTGAACAACCACATCTGGATGTTGCCCGCCGCGAACAGGTTTGCGTACTGCTCGAAGGTGAACCCTCCCTCGGGGACCAGGGTCGGCGGCAACGCCACCGCGTCGCCCTCGGTCTTGAACGAGGTGATCAGCGACCACACCATGGGGAGGAGCCACAGCACCGCGAGGACCACCAGCACCGCCATGGCCACGACCCGCGGCCCGCGTCCACCACCCAGGATCAGGTCGCGCTGTCGGGCCCGATCGCGGACCCTCTCGGCCCGCCGCGTCGAACGAACACTCCGCATGTCCATGTCAGCCCCTCCTCCGCGCGCTGATCCACAGTTGGAACGCGGCGACGCCCAGGACCAGCACCAGGAACAGGTAGGAGACGGCGGCGCCGTATCCGAACCGGTAGCCGGTGAACCCCACGTCGTAGATGTAGAGCAGCAGTGAGCGTGTCGAGTCGCCCGGGCCGCCCCCGGTCAGCAGGTAGATCTGGTCGAAGACCTTCAGCGAGGCCAGCATCTGCAACAGCAGTACGACCAACGTGGTGCCTCGCAACCGGGGAAGGGTGACGAACCACAGTCGGGCCCACGCCCCCGCGCCGTCCAGGGCCGCCGCCTCGTACAGGTGGTCGGGGACCGACTGCAGGGCGGCCAGGTACAGCAGGAAGTTGAACCCGACCGTCCACCACACCGTGGTCAGGGCCACCGACCACATCGCCACGCCCTCGTCGGTCAGCCAGCCCAGCCCTTCCATCCCGAACAGGCCCAGCACGCTGTTGAACAGCCCGAAGTCCTCCACGTACAGGAACTTCCACACCAGCCCCACGGTGGCCACCGGCAGCAGGAACGGCAGGAAGAACGACAGCCGCCACAGCCACTGCCCGGGCAGCCCCGTGTGCACCAGGACCGCCATGGTCAACGCGACCACCACGAGGGGGACCGTGGTGATGAGGGTGAACAGGACGGTGTTGCCCAGGGTCCGCCACACCAGTGGGTCGCCCAAGACCTCGGCGTAGTTGTCCAGGCCGACGAACGCGCCGCCCGCCCCGTTGAGGGCGATGTCGGTGAAGCTCATCCACAGGCCGCTCAGCAACGGCCAGACCAGGAACACCGCGTACACCAGCAGGAACGGCGCCAGGAAGACCAGGGGCGAATCGGCGAAGCGTCGCCGGGCGCGGGCCAGGGCACCGGGCGGGGGCGGCGGTGGCCCGGCGCCGGTTTCGGAACGGACGGGGGAGTCGGTGAGGGCGCTCATCAGGCACCTCCGGGGTCGGTACGGGAGGCCCAGGAGTCCAGCGTGCGACCGAGTTCCTCCACCGCCGCCTCGGGACCACTTCCGGTGAGCGCGGTGCGCAGGGTCTGGCTCACGTCCGTGTGGAACTGCGAACCGGCGCCCGCGAACCACACCTCGGGGTCCAGCACCGGGGTCTCACCGGCCACCGCGTAGTCCGACTGCGGCGACAACCCCTGGTACTCCGGGGACTCGGCCACCGGGGAGTAGGCGGGGATGTGCCCGGCCTCGCCCCAGGTCAGGCTGTTGCGCACCATCAACGCCACGAACTCGTGGGTGGCGCGTGTCCGCTCGGGGTCCGTGTCACTCTGGCGGGGTAGTACGAACGCGTGCGAGTCGGCGTAGGAACCCGGCTGCTCGAACACCGTGGGGAAGGGCGCGGCCCCCAGGTTCTCCACGTGCTCCATGAGGTAGGGCAGCTCCCACTCACCGGAGATCAGCATCCCCGAACGCCCGGACGCGAACGCCGCGAGGGCGGTGGGATAGTCCTGGCCGGGTTCGGAGGTCCGCCCGTCGAACGCCTCGGCGAGGAACTCGAACACGCGCAGCGCCGCCTCGTGGTCGAGCCCGGCGGGCCCGCCCTCGGGTAGTTCCAGGGAGGCCCCGGTCTGGTTGTAGAGCATCCAGAACAGCCGCCACCCCTGGGAGTCGTCGTTGACGTGCCCGAAGGAGACCCCATCGCCGCCGCCGGCCTCGGCCAGCGCCCGCGCGGCCTCCACGAAACCCTCCGGCGAGTCCATCCCGATCAGGTGTCCGTCGCCGTCGAGCGCCCCGGCCCGTTCGGCGATCTCGGTGTCGTAGAACAGGACGACCGGGTGGGTGTCCATCGGGATCGCGTACGTGGCGCCGTCGTGGACGCAGCGATCCCACAGGTCGGGTACGAAGTCCTCGGCGGTGACCCCGAACTCGGCCAAGAGGTCCAGGTCGAAGGGTTGCAGCAGGCCGCCGGGCGCGTACCCGGGCAACCGGGACATGTGCAGGATGGCGGTCTCGGGGGCGCGCCCGCCCACCGAGGCCACCGCAAGCTTGGTGTAGTACGGCGGCCCCCACGCCAGGGTGCTGGAGGTGACCCGCAGGTGCGGCGCCTGTTCGCGCACCGCCTCCAACATGGTCTCCACGCGTGCGCCGTCCCCGCCCTGGAACAGGCTCCAGAAACGCACCCGGGCGTCGTCGGGACCGGGGGAGCAGCCGGTCGCTCCCAGGGCCGAGCCGAGGGCGAGGGCGCCCGCGCCCAGGAGCACACCGCGACGTGAGGGTGGGGGAGCCGAACCGGCCGGAGGTGGCGGTCTGTGGGGGGTGAGGGACATCGTCGGCCTCCTTGAGATGTCCTGGGGGTCGAAGAGGGTGAGGAGAGGGGGAGCGGGGGACGGTCAGTCGTCTCGCGGGTCGCTTTCGAACGCGGCCGGTCGACGCTGCGCGGTCGCGATCCGGTCGACGTCGAGCTTCTCGCTCCGGTCGAACCGGTAGACGCCGTTGCGTTCCTGGAACACGTCGGTGAGCTGGGTGTAGCAGTAACCGAACATCTCGGGGTTCTCCAGCAGCACGCCGGTCAACCCCTCGAAGCGGGTGTGGAACTCCTCGACGGTGCGAGGTCCGGCCCCGTATCCCCAGGACCCGCCGCCGTCGTCGGTGTCAGGATCCCAGCGGATCCCGCCGAACTCGCTGCAGAAGTAGGGCTGCCCGCGGTAAGGCACGGACCACTCGCGCCCGTCCTCACCACGGTTGACGTAGGGGTCGTCCTTGGCCGACCCGCTCATCTGTTCGCGGAACGCCTCGGGGTCCTGCTCGTAGCTGTGGGAGTCGTAGACGTCGGTCTCGGGGACGCGGTGGGAGTAGCCGGAGGCGTCCACCACCGGACGCGAGGGGTCGATGGCCTTGGTGGCGAGGAACATCGCGCGGGTGACGTCGTCCAGCGCGGTGAAGCGGTCGTGCAGCCGCTGGAAGGTCTCGTTGAGGGGGCACCAGCCCACGATGCTCGGGTGGGAGTGGTCGCGCTCCACGGCCTCCAGCCACTGGGTGACGTAGGAGGCGTCCGGGCGTTGGTTGTCGAGGGCGGCCGGGCCTTCGGTCGCGCACCCCCAGTCGCCGAACTCGCCCCACACGAGGTAGCCGAGCCGGTCCGCGTGGTAGAGGAACCTCTCCTCGAAGACCTTCTGGTGCAGGCGGGCTCCGTTGAACCCGGCCCGCAGCCCCAGTTCGATGTCGCGCACCAACGCCGCGTCGTCGGGGGCGGTCATCAGCCCGTCGGGGTAGTAGCCCTGGTCCAGAACCAGCCGTTGGAAGACGCGGCGGCCGTTGATCAGGATCGCCTTGCCCTCGATGGAGACCGAGCGCAGGCCCGCGTACGATCCGGCCCGGTCCACGACCTCGCCGTCGGCGTCGAGCAGCTCCAGACGCAGGGTGTACAGGTGGGGGTCCTGCGGAGCCCAGATGCGTCGTCGCTCCTCCGGGACCGTCAACGTCACCCGGGGCGCGACGTCGAGGTCGGCGCGGACCTCGGCCACGGCGACCTCCCCGTCCCCGTCTTCGAGGGTGGCGCGGACCCGCAGTCCACGGCCGGTCCGGGACAACGGCAGGCGCACGTGGAAGGCCCCGTTGGCCAGGTCGGGGGTGATGTGCGGGCGCCTCAGGTGCGCGTCGGGGACCGGTTCCATCCACACGGTCTGCCAGATCCCGGTGGTGCGCGTGTAGTGGCAGCCGGAGTTCTCGTACCAGGTGGCCTGCTTGCCGCGGGCCTGGTGGCCGTGCCTGCTGTCGCGGGCGCGCACGACGATCACGGCGTCCTCGCCCGGAGCGGCGATCCCGGCCAGGTCCGCGGTGAAGGGGGTGAAACCGCCGCGGTGGCGGGCCACCTCCACTCCGTTGACCCACACGGTGGTGTCGTGGTCCACGGCCTGGAAGTGCAACAGGGCGCGCTTGCCGGCCCAGGCCTCGGGGACGCGGACGGTGCGCCGGTACCAGACCGCCTCCAGGAAGTCGGTGTCGCCCACTCCGGACAGCTCGGACTCCGGGCAGAAGGGCACGGTGATGGTGCCGGAGAGTTCGGCCTCCCGTAGTCCGCGTTCCAGACCGCTGTCCCCGCGGTCGACCTCGAAGTCCCAGGCGCCGTTCAGGCACAGCCAGTCGGGGCGGGTGAACTGCGGGCGGGGGTACTCGGGGCGGGGCGGGGCCGTGGGCCCCTCCTCGTGCGGCGGCTGGATCTGCGTCGGCACGGGTTCTCCTTGCTGCGCGGTGGCTCTGTGACTGGCGTCACGGATATGGGAGCATACTTTTACATCGATGTAAATACCCGGAAACGGAGGTCGAGAGGGCTGCCGATCCCGGTTTCGTACCGGGGTGGGACGCGGGTTCGGTACGGTCCAGGGTGCTGTCGAACGGAGGTGGACGTGGGTACGAGGCCACGCATCAAGGACGTCGCGCGTCGAGCGGGGGTCTCGGAGAAGACGGTTTCCAACGTCATCAACGACCATCCCCACGTCAGGCCCGCCACGCGCGCCGCGGTGGAGGCGGCCATCGAGGAACTGGGGTACCGGGTCAACCTGGCCGGGCGTCACCTGCGTCGCGGCGAGACGGGTGTGATCGCGCTGGCCGTGCCCGAACTCGACCTCGGCTACTTCGCCGAGCTCGCCGACCTGGTCATCCGTGAGGCCGAACGCCGCTCGCGCACCGTCCTGGTCCACCAGAGCGAGGCCCGGCGCGAGAGGGAGGAGTCCGCCCTCGACGGGTTCGGGGCCGACTTCGTCGACGGGGTGATCCTCAGCCCGCTCGCGATGGACGACGCCGCGCTCCAGGCCCACGGATCCCGCCTGCCGGTGGTGCTCCTGGGCGAGGTGCCGCACGCGGTCCGGCACGACCACGTCGCCATCGACAACGTGGCCGCCGCCCGGGAGGCGACCGAACACCTCCTCGACGGTGGACGGACCCGGATCGCGGTGGTGGGCGGGCGCCCACCGGGCCCGGCCGGAACCGCGGAGCTGCGAACCCGGGGCCACCGGGAGGCGCTGGAGGCCCGCGGTATGTCCCTCGACCCCGCGCTGGTGCGACCGGCCGAGGCCTTCCACTGGTCGGACGGGGCCGAACTCGCCGCCGAGCTCATCGCCGGCCCCCGGCCGCCCGACGCGCTCCTGTGCATGAACGACCTGCTCGCGCTGGGCGCGATGCGGGCCCTGCACGACGCCGGGGTCCGGGTCCCCGAGGACGTGGCGGTGGTCGGGTTCGACGACATCGCCCCCGGGCGGTACGCCGTGCCCAGCCTGACCACCATCGCCCCGGACAAGTCGACCCTGGCCGGCGAGGCGGTGCGTCTGTTGGTGGCGGCGGTGACGGCCCGTCGCGGCGCTTCCACCGACGACCCCGGAGAGCCCCGGCGACCGGAGAGGGTCGTCGTCGAGCACACGCTCCTCATCCGGGAAAGCAGCTCCGCCGCCGGCTGACCGCCGACGAACCCTCGTTCCTTGAGGAATCAGGGGAGAGAAACCTTCGCGTGCCCTCTTTTCTGGAATGCCGGAAAAGGGGGCTTTCTGTCCTTTTCATGGATTGAATCCGGTCTGGAATGACACCGTAAGCGCAGGTCGTCGGGTGGTGTTGCGAGAAACTCCACGCACCATCCCCGGGTGGTCTACCGTGAAATCGAACCGGCCCGGAGAATTCCCTTTCCGGGTCGCAGGGATGTGTCCCGTGCCCTCTTTCGGGTGAGGGCCACGACTCCTCCACCCCGGACCCACGCCGCGAGGAACCCATTCATGGCAGCACACCTGTCCGACCGGAAACGCAATCACCCGCGCCCCGGCCAACAGGCTCTCGTCGCACTCCTGATCGCCGCCGCGATCACCGCACCGACCTGGTCGTGGGCGGTGATCGAGAGCCCGGTGGAGATCCGGACCACCGTCGGGCTCGCCGGGGGCCTGGCCGCGTTCCTCCTGTGCGCCGCGGTGGCCACGGCCGCCCATCAGGCGGCGGTCGCGCGCAACACCCGTGCCCACGCCGGCCGGATCGGCGCCGGCGCTCGCACGCTGGAGGAGGAGACCGGGTGGGTGGTGGACGTGCTCCTGCCCGCGCTCGCCCACGCCGTCCGCGAGGACCGCTCACCCCAGGACGTGTTGTCCGAACATCCCAGGCCCTCCCACCCCGCCGTCGATCGGCTCACGCACGCCGTCACCGCGCGGATCGCCTCGGCCGAGAGCCGGTCGACCCAGGAGCGCATGGCCCGCGCCGAGATCGAGGAGCAGATCGCCGCCCTGGCCGACGTCGGCATCCCCCTCATGCGGCTGCGCATCGATGAGGACCTGCCCACCGCGGAGGAGGTCCTCCAGCAGGAGCTGCCGCCGGTCCACCCGCCCGTCGCCCACCTGCGCGGACGCGTCCTCCAACGGATGTTGGCCGGTGACCGGCGCGCCGAGCGTGCGATGATCACGACCTCCGAGTGCGGGGCGCGCATCCAGGCGCACCTGACCACGCTGCTCGCCCAGCTGCGAGAACTCCAGGAACGCTATGGGGATCGCGGCGACATCTTCGCGGACCTGCTGGAGGTCGACCACAACGTCTCCCGAACCGGACGCCTGGCCGACCGGGTGGTCACCCTCGCCAAGGGCCGATCCGGCCGCCGCTGGACCCGCCCCATCGTCATGGAGAGCATCCTGCGCGGGGCCATGGGCCGCATCACCGCCTACCGCCGGGTCCGCCTGCACTACACCAGCAGCAGCGTCGCCGTGGTCGGCTACGCGGCCGAGGGCGTGATGCAGGCGTTGGCCGAGCTCATGGACAACGCCGCGAACTTCTCCGCCCTGGGCACCGAGGTGCACGTCTACGCGGAGGAGGGCGACAACGGCGTCACCATCACGGTCGAGGACAGCGGCATGGGTCTGCGTCACCGTGAGAGGGCGGTGGCCGAGAGCCTGCTGACCGAACCCCGCGACCTGTCCACCGTGCCCTCGGGGCGCGTGGGGCTGGCCGTCGTCGGACGCCTGGCCGACCGGTACGGGCTGCGGGTCAGTCTGCGACCCTCCGCCCGCGGTGGTATCGGCGTCGTCGTCCTCATCCCGCCGAACCTGCTGACCGAGTCGCGGCGCTCTCGGCCCGTACCGCGCCTGAGCGAGACCGGGTCCCAGGTCTCGGTGCCCGCCCCCACCCGTCCGGCTCCGGCCCACTCCGCGGCCGGACCCCAGCCCGGCACGGAACCGCCGCCTGTCCGGTCCACACCCCGGGACCCCCGACCGCCCCTGCCCCGACGCGACGGCGCCCGCGGCTCCCAGGCTCCGACCGGGGAACGACCCGGCCACGAGGGCAAGGACGCCTCGAACACCGAGAAGACCGAGAAGACCGAAGAGCAGCACTTCGAACTGCCCCAACGGCACCGTGGACTCACCCTGGCCGAAGCGGTCAGGGAGAACCCCGAACAGCTCTACCCCGACCGGAACCGGGGCGGGAACCTCTCACGCGGGGGCCTGCCCACCCGCTTCTCCGCCTTCCGGGACGCCGGAACCGACGACGAACACCACCCCGATGGCGGCGCCTGACCACGGCTCCCACCGCACACCACCGGCAGACAAGCGACCGAACAGGAACGGAGGGAGGGGCACCGGGACGCACGTCGTTCCGGGGCCGCCCCGACAACCCGATGACCACGACCGACTCCAGTCTCGACTGGATGCTGGAGAACCTGCGCAGCGGGACCACCGGTGTCCACCACGTCCTGGTGCTCTCCCGGGACGGACTCAAGATGTGCCACACCCGAGAACTCGACGTGGACCGGGCCGACCAACTCGCCGCGATATCCGCGGGCATCCAGAGCCTGTCCCTGAGCGCCTCCGCCGAGTTCGGCGACGCCACCGGCGCCGGACAGGCCATGCTCGAATACGGCGGTGGACTCCTGCTGATCGTCGGGGCCGGTGAGGGCGCCCACCTGGCCGTGGTCACCGGAACCGAGGCCGACGTCGGCGTGGTCGCCCGCCGGATGAACGAACTCGTCGACCAGATCGGCCACCACGTCGCAGTGCCTCCCCGACGGAGGCCCTACGAGAGGGACCTGAAGCGATGAGTCCCGAACCCGCCGGCAAGGAGGCGCCGGACCGGCTGTACACGGTCACGGGTGGCCGTGGCGGCACCGACGAATCCTCCCTCGACTCCGTCGCGCTCATCGTCGCCGAGTCCGAACCCGCCGCCGACATGCAGTCCGAACACGCCGACATCCTGCGGTTGTGCCCGCGTCCGATCGCGGTGGTGGAGCTGTCCGCCGAGCTCGGGCTCCCCGTCAGCGTCGTCCGGGTCCTCCTGGTCGACCTGCTCGACACGGGGGCCGTGACCGTTCGGCACCACGTACCCTCCACCTCTCAGGAAGGGCCCCGGCACGACCCCGACACGCTGAAGCAGGTGCTCCTTGCCCTCCAACGCCTCTGAGCGGATCACGCCCGCACCGGGCCGAACCCCCCTGGCCGCCACGATCGGCAACGCCCTCAAGATCGTGATCGTCGGGGGCTTCGGCGTGGGCAAAACGACCATGGTCGGAGCGGTCAGCGAGATGCGTCCGCTGAGCACCGAGGAGGTCATGACACAGGCCGGCGCCGAGGTCGACGACCTGCGCGGGGTCCGCGACAAACGCACCACGACCGCCGCCTTCGACTTCGGCCGCATCACCGTCGACGCCACCCGGGTCCTCTACCTGTTCGGCGCGCCCGGCCAGAAGCGCTTCTGGTTCCTGTGGGAACAGTTGTTCATCGGCAGCCTCGGCGCGGTCGTCCTCGTCGACACCACGCGGGTGGAGGACTCCTGGTACGCGATCGACCGGCTCGAACACCACGGCACGCCGTTCATCGTCGCGGTCAACCGTTTCGGCCCCGGCCCCGACCTGGAACGGGTGCGCGGCGCCCTGGACCTGTCCGACGACGTGCCCTTGCTGGAGTGCGACGCCCGCCGCCGTGAGTCCGGCCGCGACGTCCTGATCACCCTCGTCCACCACCTGGCCTCGATGGAGCGGGCCCGGTCCGCCCTGAAGGAGACGCCGTGAACGACAGCGCGGGGTTTCGGACCAACGTCACCACGACGACGGGTTCCGTGCCCCATTCGCCCGACCACGCCCACGCCATGCGCTTCTACGGGCCCGACATCGCCCGTGACCCGCTCTCGCTCTACGAGGAGATGCGGCGTCGCTTCGGCCCCGTCGCGCCCATCCTGCTGGACGGGGACGTGCCCGCGTGGTTCGTCCTGGGTTACCGGGAACTGCACCATGTGACCGGCCACCCCGAGTGGTTCGCCCGAGACTGTCGTCGTTGGAACCAGTGGGACCGCGTCGGCGGCGATTGGCCGTTGCTGCCCTACGTGATGTGGACCCCGTCGGTGATGTTCGCCGAGGGCGCCGATCACCGGCGGCGGGCGGGGGCCATCGGCGACGCGTTGGACGCCGTGGACCGGGCCGACCTGCACGCCGTGTGCAACCAGGTCGCCGACGGGCTCATCGACCGCTTCGCCGGGGACGGCGAGGCCGACCTGGTCAGCCAGTACGCCCACCAGATTCCGGCCGGGGTGATCGCCCGCCTGTACGGCATCCCCGCGCAGGAGGTCCCCGAGATGGTGCGGGACAACCTGCTCTCCCTGGACGTCACCGCGGAGGCGGCCGGAGCACACCAGCGGCTCCAGGAGCGGATGCGGCGGGTCGTCGCCCAACGGCGCGCGCACCCGCGCAAGGACGTCCCGTCCCGGTTGCTGACCCATCCGGCGGGGCTCACCGACGACGAGGTCCTCATGGACCTGCTCGTGATCATGTCGGCCGCGCAGGCGCCCACCGGCAACTGGATCGGCAACACGCTGCGGCTGATGCTCCTGGACGACGACTTCTCCCTGACCCTGCAGGGCGGGCGCAGCAGTGCCGACGAGGCGCTCAACGAGGTGCTGTGGAAGAACACCCCGACGCAGAACTTCATCGGCCGTTGGGCGGTACAGGCCTGTGACCTGGGTGGACGTCGGATCCAGCGGGGTGATCTGTTGGTGATGGGGATGGCCGCAGCCAACGCCGACCCCCGGCTCAACACCGGGGACCTGAGCATCCACGTCTCCAACCGGGCCCAGATGTCGTTCGGGCACGGCGAACATGGTTGTCCGTTCCCCGCGCCCAGGGTCGCGGAGGTCATCGCCCGCACCGCGGTGGAGGCCCTCCTGGACCGGCTGCCGGACGTGCGCATGGCGGTGCCGCCCGAACAGCTGCGGTGGCGGCCCTCGGTGTGGATGCGCGGCCTGTACGACCTACCGGCCCGATTCAGTCCCATCATCGGTTCCGGCCGCTGACCCGGCCGACCCGGGGCGGGGAGCGTCCCCCGCCCCGGGTACGCGTTCAGCCGCCCCGACGTGGCGAGGGCACCCCGGAGGGGGTGAACTCCAGTGGCAGGTCTCGCAGGCCGCGGGTGAACAGCCCTTCTTCCGCCGGTTCGGCGCCCGGGGCCAGGCGAACGTCGGGCATCGCGTCCAGCAGGTCGTTCACCCCGACCCGCACCTCTGCCTCGGCCAACAGCGCCCCGACGCAGAAGTGTCGGCCCAGGGCGAAGGACAGGTGTTCGGCCGCCGCCGAGAAGGACGTGGTGTCGGCGAGCTCGGCGCGGAACACGTCGAAGGTGTCGGGGTCGGCGAACCGGTCCGGGTCGCGGTTGGCCGCACCGATCAGGCAGGTGATCGTGGACCCGGCGGGCACGGTGGCGCCGCCGATCTCCACGTCCTCGGCGGGTTGGCGCATGATCATCTGCACCGGCGGGGTGTAGCGCAGGGACTCGGCGAAGGCCCTCGGGATCAACGACCGGTCATCGCGCACCGCGGCGAGCTGTTCGGGGTGGTCCAGCAGGTTCGCGAAGAGGCTCGCCAGTGCCTTGTCGGTGGTCTCGCCGCCCGCGGCCAGCAGCAGGCTGCAGAACGCCTTGATCTCCTCGTCGGTCATCCGGGTGCCGTCCACCTCGGCCTGGCACAGCCGCGACAGCAGGTCGTCGCCGGGTTCCTCGCGTCTGCGTTGGATGATCGGGATGAGGTGGTCGGCGAGTTCGTCGTGTGTGCGCAGCCCCGCCGCGGTCACCTCCGGGTCCTGGCTCAGGTTGCCGAGGAAGGCGATGATCGCGGTGTACCAGTCGTGGAAGCGGTCGTGGTCGTCCTGGTCCAGGCCGAGCATGTCCACGATGACGTTGATCGGGAACCGGGTCGCGTACTCCGACACCAGGTCCACCCGGCCGCGGTGGCGGAACCGGTCGATCAGCCTTCGGCTGTTGTGCTCGATCACCGGAAGGAAGCGTTCGCGCAGGTCCTTGCCGCGGAAGGCGGGGGCCACCAGGGCCCGCCGCACGGCGTGTTCACGGCCGTCCAGTTGCAAGATGGTGCGCCCGTGCACGGGTTCCAGTTGCCAGGCGTAGTTCTCGGTGGAGAAGACGTCGTTCTTGAACGCCCGACGCACGTCCTCGTACCGGGAGACGACGTAGCTCCCGGTGGCCTCGTGCCACAGCAACGGGGCGTCCTCACGCATCATCCGATAGGCCGCGTAGGGGTCGGCGGCGAACTCGGGGGAGAGCAGGTCCGGGACCTTGCGGGTTGTGGTCACAACGATCACGCTCCTGGAGGTGGGCCGAGCGACCACAGTAGGTAGGAGCGTCGCGGTAGACCAGAGCCCAGCGTTATATCCAGGCGAAATGCGTGATACGTCCGCCTTTGGAATGTCCGGAATGCGGGTGGACGCGCGGGATTCGGTCGGCCGAGAGCGTGACGCGTGGGGTCATGCCTGCCCGGTCGCCTCCTCGGCGGCCTCCTGGGCGATCCTTTCGAACTGGGCTCCCATGGCCTCGGCCAGGGCGGTGGCCGCGGACAGTGGGCGGACCATGACGACGAGGTCGTCGATGAGGCCCTCCTCGTTCACGTGCAGGAAGTCGCAGCCGTTGATCCACCGGTCTCCGACCTTGGCCTCGAACACCAGGGCGTGGTCACGGCCGTCGGCGTCGGCGATCTCCCGGACGTAGCGGAAGTCGCTGAAGACACGGTCGACCCCGCGCAGGATCGCGGCGGTGATGGAGCGCCCGGGATAGGGCTTGAAGGCGACGGGACTGGTGAAGACCACGTCCTCGGCGAGCAGGGCGCGGATGGCTTCGTGGTCGCCGGCCTCGACGGCCTTCCTGAAGGGATGCACGGTGCTCCGATGGTCGAACGAACATGTGCGTGGGAGGTTATCAACCGGGCCGCGGGCGGCCCGGTCGCGACCGCCCGGTAACCTCGTCGCCGTTCGCCCTCGACCGGCCCCGTCCAAGAGAAAGGCACTCCCATGAGCGAGGAGTTGTCCGCGCGCGTCGACGACCACGTCGGGGTACTGGAGATCCACCGACCACCGCACAACCACTTCTCCCTGGACGTGCTCACCGAGCTTGCCGACACCGCCGAGGAACTGGCGGCGGACGGATGTCGGGCGTTGGTGTTGTGCTCCGAGGGCAGGAACTTCTGCGCGGGGGTGGACTTCGCTGCGGGCGGTGTCGGAAACAACCCCGTGGACACCCTCAGCGCCATCTACGGGCAGGGCCTGCGTCTGTACTCGCTGCCGGTCCCGGTGATCGCCGCCGTCCAGGGCGCCGCGGTCGGCGGTGGGCTCGGGCTGGCCTGCTCGGCGGACTTCCGGGTGGCCTCGCCCGGCACCCGCTTCCACGCCAACTTCGGTCGGCTGGGACTGCACCAGGGTTTCGGGCTGACCGTGTCGCTGCCGCGCATCGTGGGCGCCCAGAAGGCCGCCGACATGTTCTACACCGCCCGTCGGATCCCGGGGGAGGAAGCGCACGCCATCGGCCTGGCCGACCACCTGGTCGAGGACGGGGCGGTCCGCGCCGGGGCCCTGGAGCACGCGCACCGGATCGCCGCGTCGGCGCCGTTGGCGGTGCGCTCCATGAAGGCCACCATGCGCGCGAACCTGCTGGCGGCCCTGCCCTCCGCGCTGGAGCGCGAGATCGTCGAACAGGCCCGTCTGATGTCCACGAAGGACAACGAGGCGGGTGTCACCGCGTCCCTGGACCGCACCGACCCCGTCTTCACGGGGGAGTGAGCCGACGGTTCAGGAACCCAGGGCGCGTTTGAGGATCTTGCCCATGTCGTTGCGGGGCAGCGCTTCCAGCACGTGGAGGCGTCGCGGGCGCTTGTGCGGGGCCAGTTGCGCGGCCACCAGGTCGGCCAGCTCCGCCAGGGTGGGCGCCTGCGCACCCCTGGGAACGATCCACGCCACGACCCGCTCGCCCAGGTCGGGGTCGGGCTCGCCGGTGACGGCGGCCTCGGCCACCCCGGGGTGCGCCAGCAGCACGTTCTCGATCTCCCCGGCGCCGATCTTGTAGCCACCGCTCTTGATCAGATCGGTGCTCTTGCGTCCCACCAACCGGACCAGACCCCGGGAGTCGACGGTGGCCATGTCCCCGGTTCGGAACCAACCGTCGTCGGTCATCGCCTCGGCGGTGGCCTCGGGACGGTTCAGGTACCCACTGAACAGGTTGGCGCCGCGCACCTGCACCTCACCGACCTCCTCGCCCGCGGGGAGCGCGGCCCCGTCGTCGCCGACCAGACGCAGTTCCACCCCGTCCAACGGGGTACCGACCGCGCCCGGGCACGGCGGGTGGTCGAGGCGGACACTGGTGTTCATCAGGGTCTCGGTCATCCCGTAGCGCTCGACGACCCGATGTCCGGTGGCGGCGGTGAGGCGTTCGTGGTCGGGCAACGGGAGCGCGGCCGAACCCGACACCAGCAGGCGGGCCCCGGCCAACGCCCGAGCCAGGGACGGATCGTCCCGCACCGCCTCGGCCAGGCGGTGGTACATGGTCGGCACCCCGAACAGGAGCGTGCCCTCGCCCTCCAGACCTCGACGGACCGCTTCGGGTTCGAATCGACCCAGGTGGTGCAGGGAACCACCCAGGTACAGGGGCCCGAACACGCCCAGGACGAGGCCGTGCACGTGGAAGAGCGGCAGACCGTGCACGAGCACGTCCCGTTCCGTCCACGCCCAGGCGTCGGCGAGCGCGTCGAGGCCGGCCAGGATCGCGCGGCGGGAGATCAGCGCCCCCTTGGGCGGGCCGGTGGTACCGGAGGTGTAGACGACCAACGCGATGGACTCGGGGTCCACCTCGCGTACGAGCGGGGGAGTGACCGGGTCGGCGGAGGCGTCGACCTCGCGCACGGGGAGATCGGCCAAGGCCTGGGGGAGCGCGACGCCGGGCGGAGCGAGCAGGAGTTCGGGTCGGCTGTCGTCGATCACGTGCCGCAGCTCCCGTTCCCCGGATCGAGGGTTGAGCGGGACGACCGGGACCCCGGCCAGGACCGCCGCGGTCACGGCCACGCAGGTGTGCGGTGACGGGGTCGCCCACACCGCGACCCGGCCGTCGGGCAGGTCGGCCGCGAGTCGGGAAGCGGCCCCGGCCAGTTCCCGGTAGGTGAGACGGTGGTCGCCGAACCGGAGGGCGGGTCGGTCGACGGGAGCTGTGACGAGGGGGAACACGGGCTGGTCCCTTCGTGGTGGACGGTGTGCCGGAACCATCCCTATACCATCGCGCGGTGCCCGACCCCTGGGAGCCGGACACCGCGCCGATGGGTTCGTTCCTCGGAGGGAACGATCGCTCACTCGAACTCGTCGACGTTCTCCTCGGTGACGACCTCCACCGGGACCATCACGGTCTCCTCCAGGCTCTCGCCCTCCACGGCGGCGATCGCGTTGCGCAGCGCGACCCGACCCAGTTCGGCGGGTTGCTGGGCCACGGACGCGTACAAGGTGCCCTCGGCGACCGCTTCGAGACCCTCGGGGGTGCCGTCGAAGCCGATCACGACGGCCTCCTCGCCACGGGAGGACAACGCCGCGGCGGCGCCGAGCGCCATCTCGTCGTTCTCCGCGAACACGGCGTCGATGTCGCCGTTGCCCTGGAGCATGTTCGTCATCACGTCCAACCCCTTGGACCGGTCGAAGTCGGCGGGCTGTCGGGCCACCACCTCGATGTCGGGGAACTCGGCGATGCCCTCCTCGAAGCCGGAACCGCGCTCACGGCTGGCGGAGGTGCCCGGGGTGCCCTGCAGCACCACGACCCGGCCCTCCTCGCCGATCGCCTCGGCCAACTCCTGGGCCGCCAACCGGCCGCCCTCGACGTTGTCGGAGGCCACCAGGGTCTCCACGTCGGCCTCGTTGACGCCGCGGTCGGCCGCGACCACGGGGATGTCGGCGTTGTTGGCACCGCCCACCGGAGGACCCGCGGCGTCGGAGTCCACCGGGTTGATCACCATGGCGGCCACGCCGGTGCTGACGAAGTTCTGGATCTGGTCGGCCTGCTGCGACGCGTCGTCCTGGGCGTCGGTGACGACCAGTTCCACACCGGCCTCGTCCGCCTCCGCCTGTGCCCCGTCCCGCATCTGCAAGAAGAACGGGTTGTTGAGGGTGGACAGCGACATCCCGATCCGGGTCGTTTCGGTCCCGGAGTTCGGGGTCAGGAACGACAGGGCGCCGACCACGAGGGCGGTCACGGCCGCCGCGACCGCGAGCTGGATCCCCCGTTTGCCACGGCCTCCGTTCGCGCCGGAACCGGCACCGGAACCCGCGCCCGCGCCACCGGAGCGGCGGCGCAGCGTGTCGAACAGGACGGCGATCGCGATGACCACACCGATGACGACCTGCTGCCAGAACGCCGACACCGACAGCAGGTTCAGTCCGTTGCGCAGCACCGCCAGGATCAGCGCACCGACCAGGGTGCCGAACGCCGAGCCCACGCCACCGGCGAGGCTGGCGCCACCGATGACGACCGCGGCGATCGCGTCCAGCTCGTAGCCCTGGGCGGCCTGTGGCTGGGCCGAGGCCAGACGGGAGGCCAGGATGATGCCGGCCACGGCCGCGAACAGACCCGACAGCGCGTAGATACCGAGCTGGTGCCGCTTGACGCGGATGCCGGACAGACGCGCGGCCTCCTCGTTGCCACCGATCGCGTACATCGCGCGTCCGGCGAAGGTCCGGCGCAGGATCACCGCGGTGACCAGCACCATCACCAGCATGATGATCACCGGGACGGGCAGCCACCCGCCCAGCGAACGGCCCAGGACGGCTACGGAGTCCGGCAGTGAGATCGGGCTGCCCTCGGACAGCACCAGGGACAGGCCGCGTCCGATCGACAACATCGCCAGGGTGGCGATGAACGAGGGCAGCCTGCCGTAGGCGACCAGCACACCGTTGACCAGACCGCACGCGACACCGGTGGCGGCGGCGAGGGGAAGCGCCAACCAGATCGGGACGCCCTGCACCGTGGCCAGGAAGCCCAGCACCGTCGCCGACAACGCCGCCACCGAACCCACCGACAGGTCGATCCCGCCGGCGATGATGACGAAGGTGACACCGAAGGCCAGGATCGCGATGACGGCGGCCTGCACACCCACGTTGAGGAGGTTCTGCGCCGTCAGGAAGTCGTCGGAGAGCAACGACATGACCACGACCAGGATGGCCAGGGCGGTCAGCGCACCGTTCTCCAGCAGGAATCTTCGTAGGGCGGACCAGGTGCCGCCGCTCTTGTCCGTATCAGTGGCCATCGTGGCCCTCCACTCCGTGCTCTTCAGTGCTCGACCGGGGGCCGGCGGCGACCGCGAGGGACATCACGGCGTCCTGTGTGGCGTCCTCCGCGGAGAGCTCCCCGGTGATGCGGCCCTGGGCCATGACGAGGATCCGGTCACTCATCCCCAGCACCTCGGGGAGGTCGCTGGAGATCATCAGCACCGCGTGACCGGAGGCGGTGAGTTCGTTGACGAGCCGGTAGATCTCGACCTTGGCGCCGGCGTCGACGCCGCGGGTCGGCTCGTCCAGGATCAGCACCCGAGAGTCGGCCAGCAGCCACTTGCCGATGACGACCTTCTGCTGGTTGCCGCCCGACAGGGTGCGCACGTGCTGGGAGATGCTCGACATGCGCACGCCCAGGTCGCCGGCGATCCGCAGGGCGGAGGCGCGCTGCCCCGCCAGGTTCACGAACCCGGCCCTGCTGGTGGGGCCCAGCGTGACCAGCCCCAGGTTCTCCTCCACGGAGGCGTCCAAGACCAGGCCCTGACCCTTGCGGTCCTCGGGGACCAGCCCCAGACCGGCGGTCATGGCCGCGTTGACGTCACCGCCGGGCAATGGACGGTCCAGGACCTCGACCGTTCCGGAATCGTAGGGGTCCGCGCCGAAGACGGAGCGGGCGACCTCGGTGCGTCCGGCACCCACCAGCCCGGCCAGCCCCACGACCTCGCCCGCGTGGACCTCCAGGTCGACGTCCTCGAAGTGACCGACCCGGGTCAGCCCCCGCACCCGCAGCAGCGACTCGCCCGTCCCGGGGCGTTCGCGCGGGTACTGTTCGTCGATGCTGCGCCCCACCATCAGGCGCACCAGTTCGTCCTCGGGGGTGTCGGCGCCCACGTGCGCGACCGAACGGCCGTCCCGCAGCACGGTCACCCGGTCGGCGAGCGCCCCGATCTCCTCCAGGTGGTGGGTGATGAAGACGATGCCCACACCCTCCTCACGCAGGCGGCGCGCGATGGTGAAGAGCCGCTCGACCTCTTCCGTGGTGAGCACGGCGGTGGGCTCGTCCATGATGAGGACCTTGGCGTTCAGACTGAGCGCCTTGGCGATCTCCACCATCTGTAGACGGGCGATGCCCAGTCCGCGCACCTTGGCGCGCGGGGACACGTCCACGCCCACGCGTTCGAGCAGCGCGGCGGCCTCGGCCTCCATGCGTCGGTGGTCGATGAACCCGAACCGGCGGGGTTGGCGGCCCAGGAAGATGTTCTCCGCCACCGTGACGTCGGGGACCAGGTTGAACTCCTGGTAGATGGTGGCGATGCCCAGCCGTGCGGCGTCCTGGGCGTCCCGGATGAGGGTTTCGGAATCCTCGACGAGGATCCGGCCGCGGTCGGGGCGGCGGGCACCGGAGAGCACCTTGATGAGGGTGCTCTTGCCGGCCCCGTTCTCACCGAGGAGGGCGTGGACCTCGCCCCGACGCAGGTCGAAGTCGACGTCGTCGAGGGCGACCACCCCGGGGAAGGCCTTACGCACCCCCTCGATGCGCAGGAGTTCGTCCGTACTACTCACGTGTGGCTCCCTTGGTTTCCGGCTCGCCGCAGGAGCGGCGCACGACGAGGTGGGCGGGCAGGACGGTGGATGAGGCGGGCGCCCCCGCGATGAGGTCGGTCAGGGCCCGCACCGCGACCCGGCCCAGCTCCGCCGTGGGTTGGGCGATCGTGGTGATCGGCGGGTCGGTGTGCGAGAACCACGGGATGTCGTCGAAGGCGGCCAGGGCGATGTCGTCGGGGACCCGCAGACCGCGCGCACCGATCTCGTCCAGGGCGCCCAGCGCCATGAGGTTGTCGGTGGCGAAGACGACGTCGGGGGGCTCCGCCAGGTTCAGGAAACGTTCGGTGCAGACGCGTCCGCTCTCGGCCTGGAAGTCGCCGCGGCCCACGTACTCATCGGGCAGCGCGAGGCCGTGGACGGCCAGGGCCGCGCGGAAGGCGTCCACGCGCTCGCGGCCGGTGGTGGTGGCCGCGGGCCCGGTGATGATGGCCAGACGCCGGTGGCCGAGCGCGTGCAGGTGGTCGACGAGGTCGGCGATGGCCGTGCGGCCGTCGGATCGGACCACGGGCACGTCGACGCCGGTGATCCAGCGGTCGACGAACACCACCGGGGTGTCCCCGGCCGCGGCCTCCAGGGTCATGGGGGAGCGGCCGTCGGCGGGGGAGACGAGGAGGCCGTCGATGCGCCGGTCCAACAGGCCGCGTACGTGGTGGTCCTCCAGGTCGGCGCGTTCGTCGGCGTTGCCGATGATGACGCTGTAGCCGAGTTCGCGGGCCTCCTCCTCCACGGCGCGGGCCAGTTCGGTGAAGTACGGGTTGAGGACGTCGCTGATGACCAGGCCGATGGTTCCGGTCCGGTGGGTGCGCAGCGAACGGGCCACGACGTTGGGGCGGTAGCCGAGCGTGCCGGCGGCGGCCAGGACCCGTTCGCGGGCGTCGTCGCTGACCGAGGGGTGTCCGTTGAGCGCCCGGGAGACCGTGGCCACGGACAGGCCGGCCGACTCGGCGACGTCCTTGATGCTCACCATGGCGTCCACACCCCTCTCTCATCTCGTGGAAACGATTACATGGTCGAAAGCGATGATGCCAGACGAGAAGGACACAAAAGTTCACACACTGGGGCCGCAGAGATCTGGAACACACGAATTTCCCGGTATGTGTGGTTTTCCGGCATGCTTCACGGAGGAAAATGTGATGCCGGTCACAGGGTTCGCTTCGCCGGTGTCACCGGTAGTAGCGCCACCACGTCGCACGAGCAAGCGCTGAAAGGTTCAGAGTGACGCCAGGAACTCGTCGATGCCCTCGACCTCGGCGCGATCGTAGGTGCTGACATTGGCGAGGAGTTCGGCGGCGCCGGTTCGCTCGACGAGGTCGGTGAGCGAGTCCACCACCTGGTCCGGGGTACCGGCGATCGCACCGGACAGCCAGTCGTCCACCGCCCTGAGCTTCATCGCGCTGGTCGTACCAGCGAGCAGTCGACGGACCTCCTCCACGGGCCTCAGCGCCCGGAACTCGCCCACCTCCCGCGAGTCCGCGTAGGCCCAGGCCTCGGGAAGCAGCAGGTCGCGGGCCCGCTCGGCGGTCTCCGCGACGGCGATGTCCACGTTCACGACCAGGTAGGGCTCAGGCGCGGTCGGACCCGGTCGGAAGTCCTGGAAGTAGCCGGTCAGGCGATCCGGGTCGCGTAGCAGCGGCCCTCCGGCCACCACGGGCAGCCCCAGGTCGGCGGCCAGGGTCATCCCGCCCTTGATGGCGAGCATGAACACCGGGGGAGGTTCGACGCGCGGCCTGACGGTGATGTCGGCCGTCCCGTTCAGATATTCGAGGACCTCCTCGACCTCGGCCGGGTACTCGCCCTCCCGCAGGGCGGTCCGCCCCAGCGCCCTGCGGATCCGCGTGGTGAAACCGAGCGAGCCGCCGAGCCCCAGGTCGAACCGGCCGGGGAAGAGCGCCGCCAAGAGCAGGGCCTGCTCGGCGATCACCATCGGGCTGTGGTTGGGGACCATGATCCCGCCCGTGCCCAGCCGGATCCGGTTCGTCCGGGCTCCGATCGCGGCGAGCAACACCGCGGGGGCCGAGCCGGCGATGCCCGGGACCGCGTGGTGCTCGGCGGTCCAGAACCGGTGGAAACCCAGCTCCTCAGCGCGCACCGCCCTCTCGACGGTCGTCGCGATCGTCTCCGCGTCGGATTCTCCCGCGCGGGTCCGTGAACGGTCGAGCAGAGAGACGCGCATGGCCTTGATTCCCCTCGTTCGCGGCCGTGGGTGGTCCGCTGGATGCTACGCGGTTTCGCGCCGACCCTGGGAACAGCGAAAGCGGGCTCCCGAAGGAACCCGCTTCCGTTATCTGTGGGCGATACAGGACTCGAACCTGTGACCCCTACCGTGTCGAGGTGGTCACAGCCTCGGGACGACCTGCGTAAACCTGCATCCGTGCACGTCAGAGTGTTCCGTTGAGGGATCTTCACACCGGACTGGGAGATTCCTTCCCCGTGGGGTCCCTCGGTCACCAGGAAAGGGTGATCGGGATGGAGCCCTCCCGTTGGTCACGATGGGTCACCATCACGGCCGTTCTGCTGCTGGCGATGATCGGGGGCGGAGGGGCACTGAGACCGATCTGTAGATCGTGCACGATCCGAATGAGGAGCCCAATGGAATGCCTGCTTTGTCTCCGTTTCAGGATCGGGCTTGGCGATGGGCGCTGGAACGCCGGCGCGAGACGGGGGATCTCCCGAGCGGCAACGCCTCTGGTTCACCGCCCTGGCCCGGATGGCGGAACTGTCCGTGTCCAGCACCGCGTCCGCCAGGGGGCGGCTCCTGGCGACGGCCCCACGCCACGGCGGCACGGCGCGGGCCCGAGGGCTGCGCCGTGCCGCCGACTTCACTGGCCAGGGAACCCGGGGCGACCCCCGGTAGGGGCTCGTCCTCGGCATTCCAGCCCTCCTCGTAGTAGTCGTCGTGGAGAATGAGGCCGCTCTCCTCGAGTGCGCGAATCATGGACGGAGCCGGGTCGTGGTCAGTCCAGAGCCGACACAGGGAGGATCTGGACCGGCCACCTTCGCCGATCGCCGAAATGGCGCCACTCCCTCGGGTAACCCAGCGACACCTCTCGGAAGGGAACCCCGTCGTGGACCGTCTTCCGGGGTATGTGCAGGTGGCCGTAGACGACCGCGGTCACGTCGGGACGCAGGTGCCACTCGGCGGTCCGTACGGTACCGCACCATTGGGCGAACTCCGAGTAGCGCAGGACACGGGTCGGGTCCTCGACCAAGGGGTAGTGGTTGACGAGGATCTTGGGAGTGTCGATGTCGCACAGGGCGAGTCTGCGCTCGGACTCGCGGACCCGGGCCGCGCACCACGCCTCCCTGGTCGGGTACGGATCGGGATGCAGTAGGAATTCGTCCGTGCACACCACGCCCTTCTCCTTCGCCAGGGCCAACGAGCTCTCCTTGGAGTCGGTGCCCGGCGCGAGGAACGAGTAGTCGTAGAGCAGGAAGAGGGGCACCACCTGGGCTGGGCCTCCGTCACCGGTCCAGACGGGGTAGGGGTCCTCTGGGGTGAGGACCCCTAGGTGGCGGCACATGTCGACCAGGGCGCGGTACCTCGCCTCGCCCCGGAGCCGGATCGGATCGGACGGGTGGGTCCACAGCTCGTGGTTACCCGGTACCCAGATCACGCGGGCGAAGCGGGCGGCGAGTGTACCGAGGACCCGTTCGATGTCGGCGAAGACCTCACCGACGTCTCCGGCCACGATCAGCCAGTCACCCTCGGTCGACGGGGTCAGCTGATCGACGATGTCCCGGTTCTCGGGATGAGACACGTGAAGGTCGCTGACGGCGAATAGCCGAGCTCTGTCGGAAGACCGGGGTGGAAGGGCTGGCAGAAAAGACACGGGAAAGGTTTCACTTTCTCTTCGTTGGCCGGCGTGACTGTACGAGGGCGGCGCGGTGCTCCTCGGCCAGGACCATCATCACCCCCGGCGCGACCATTCTCCGGAAAATCCTGGTTAGTGCATAGGCGGTCGCAACGCCCGATCCGCCGCCCACTGTCGGGCGAGTCCAACCAGTCGTTGCAACACCGGGCTGTTCGCTGTGCACCGGCCATACCGGTCTACATGGGCGCGGCCGTGGCACTGGGTGGATCGGCGCGACTGGCATGGGTCGCCGACCACGACCCCCACGTCAGCTCTTTGCTCAGACCTCACTTCCCCGACGTGCCCAACCTCGGCGACCTCGCCGCCGTGAGATGGAATCGGGTCGAGCCGGTCGACGTGATCACGGCCGGTTTCCTCTGTCAGGACATCAGCGCTGCTGCCAGGGATCACGTTCAACGAGGCGGGACGGCACTCTCACCGGACCGGGCAGGGACACAGTGTGCCGGGGATGGGTCGGGTCTATGAGCACGTCACGCCGCAGATGCGGCGGCGTGTACTCAGGCTCGAAGCCCGGTGGTGAGGGAACGTGGCGGCTCTTACCCACAAGGAACGGGAGCGGTTGTCCGGTATGGCGCCGATGCTCGAAGAGCACTACCGTGGAAACAGCGAAAGCGGGCTCCCGAAGGAACCCGCTTCCGTTATCTGTGGGCGATACAGGACTCGAACCTGTGACCCCTACCGTGTCGAGGTAGTGCTCTAGCCAACTGAGCTAATCGCCCTCATGCGAGATGAGGTACATCTGGAGCCGGCGACGGGAATCGAACCCGTGTGCAGGGATTTGCAGTCCCTTGCCTAAGCCACTCGGCCACGCCGGCTTGGTCGAAGCACGAGGTCGCCGAACGGCACCCGTATGTGCCTTTCTCCGAGCGGACGACGGGATTCGAACCCGCGACCCTCACCTTGGCAAGGTGATGCTCTACCAGCTGAGCCACGTCCGCGTGTGGTCTGGAACGCGAGGTTCCAGGCCCGATCCGAGATTATCACCGATGGGTGAGTGCTTCGGATCATCCGAGCGGACGACGGGATTCGAACCCGCGACCCTCACCTTGGCAAGGTGATGCTCTACCAGCTGAGCCACGTCCGCGCGGCGAGTGCTTGCCACGGCCTTGACCGTGTCCCTCGCTGCGTTAAGAACTCTAGCGGATGTTCGGGCAAGTACGAAATCGGCTTCTCAAAGGGGTTGTGCGCCCTGCCGAGGCAGGCCGACGTGGCCCGCCGCGGCGGCAGGGGCTACTTCTCCACATGCGCGGGTGTGGAAGGAATGTCGGGGCGCGGAGGCGCGGACAGGTACTGGCCGACCCGTTCGATCACCTTGTTCATCTCGTAGGCGATCAGGCCCACGTCACTGTCGGCGTCCGCCATCAGGGCCATGCAGGCCCCGTCGCCGGCCGCGGCGACGAAGAGGAAGGCGCGGTCCATCTCGATGATGCTCTGTCGGATGTCGCCGGCCGAGAACTGCTTACTGGCCCCTCCCGCGAGGCTGTGCAGTCCGGAGGCGATCGCCGAGAGGTGTTCGGCGGCGGGACGGTCGAGGCCACTGGAGGTGGCCATGAGGAGCCCGTCGGTGGACAGGACGATGGCGTGCTGTGTGCCCGAGGCGCGAGTCAGGAGGTCGTCCAGCAGCCAGCTGAGTTCGCCGCGGGCGGTGCTCGGTGGGGTCATGTCTCTCTTCGCTGTGTCGGTCGTCGGTCGTGCGTGGAGCACGCGCTCTGCGGGGGCGCGCGGTGCGGGGCGGAAGGGTGTCGGGGGCGTTGTCCTCCGGTCCCGCATAAGCGTTGCCCAGATGATAGTCATTCGTAACTTATCTGTCCGGTCATCGTCCCGTGGACCAGGTGGGCCGGCCACCCCACATGCCGCCCTGACCAGTGAGGACGGCGCGGAAAAAGTCCCGGAGGCGTCGCTCGACGGCCGGTGCCGGTCAACGCACTTGCCAAGGTGTACCGCCGGAAGGTAGCGGCGGGCCCGATGGTGGGAGGATTCAGGGGAAACACCGGCCCGACCAGGGCCCTTGAGAGTTGGGGGTTGAGATGAGGGTGTGGATCGCCGGAGCCGGCTACGGCCGCGGCGCCGTGCTGGAGGAGAAGGACGCCCGGATCCCCGTGGTAGACCACGGCATCACCGTCGGCGACGGAGTGTTCGAGACGGTGCGAGCCCAGAACGGTCGACCGTTCGCGTTGACGCGGCACCTGAGGCGCCTGGCCCGCTCCGCCGCGGGTCTGGGTATGGACGAACCCGACCTCGAACTGATCGCGGACGGCGTGGCCCGAGCGGTGGCGGCCAACCCCGAGATGACCGACGCGCGGGTGCGCGTCACCGTCACCGACGGGATCGGGCCGCTGGGTTCGGACCGGGGCCAGGGCGAACAGACCATCATCGTGGCCCTGGGTCCCTTCCCCGGCATCCCCGCGCACACGAACGTGGCCCTGGCCCCGTGGCCGCGCAACGAGTTCGGCGCCCTCGCCGGGCTGAAGACCACCTCCTACGCCGACAACGTGCGAGCCTTGGCCTACGCCCGAGAGCGCGGCGCCACCGAGGCGATCTTCCGCAACGTCTCGGGGAACCTGTGCGAGGGCACCGGGAGCAACATCTTCGTCGTGCTGGACGGGCGACTCGTCACGCCGCCGCTGTCGGCCGGCCCGCTGGCCGGGATCACCCGTGAGCTCGTCCTGGAGTGGCACGGTGGAGAAGAGGAGGACGTGCCGATGGAGCGTCTGCCCGAGATCACCGAGGCGTTCTTGACCTCGACCGGACGTGACGTGCAGCCGGTGCTCCACATCGACGACCGGCGGGTGTCGGCCGAACCCGGGCCGATCACGCTCAAGGCGATGGCGGTGTTCGCCGAGCGTTCCGCCGCGGACCTGGACCCGTGATCCCCGCTTGAGACGGCGAGAGGAGGGGACGGCGCCCAGGCGCCGTCCCCTCCTCTACTCGTTCACCCTGTTCCCCGTGGTGTCGGTGGTGTCCGAAGATCGCGCCGCCCCGCGGAGGATGCCGCACACCGACCGGTCACTCAGGAGTGGAGGTGCTGCTGGATCTCCTCGTCGAGGTCGACGAAGGTTCCCTCCTGGCCGGCGGGGACGATCTCGTAGGTGCGGTGCAGGAACTCGGCGAGTGGGGACACCTGGGTGTCGAACTCGGCCTGACCGAAGGGGGAGGAGAGAGCGATGCTCACCGAACGCTCGCCCTCCTCGTCCTTGGAGGGCCACACGCGCACGTCGCCCTCACCGACGGGACGCACGATGCCCACGGTGAGGAGTTCTCGCGCGAAGATCCACTCGACGGGGGTGTCCTCGCCGGTGTGGAAGGCCACGCGAATCGCGTACGGGTCGTCGGAGCTGTAGTCGAGTCGCGCGACCAGTGGAACCGCGGTGCGCTCCGGGACCACGAGTCGCAGGCCCAGCTCGGCGGTGGCAGTCGTGTCGCTACTGTTCATGTTCGCCAAACCTTTTCTCGTCCGGCCCAGGCGTTCCTGGGGCGCCGGCCGGTTGCCGTCTCACTTGGTTCGACGCGGCTGGCCGCGGATCATGACGTGAGTACGGAGACTTTTTTCTGGTCGATGGGACCGGAGGTCTCGCTGCCCGCCCAGCGGGTCCAGCGCGCCGCGGGGCGGCACCACGATCCTTCGTCACTGTAATGACCAGGAGAAACCAAAGATTTCCCCATGTCGAGTGTCCCGTGTCACGCGAAGGTCGACTCGCGCTTGTCTCGGGCGGGTCCACGAAACCGGGAACTCCTACTCATTGCGGGGATCGCGGCCGTGGGCGTCCCCTTGTGGGGGAACCCGAACGACGTTATGTGACCTCCGTCACGCTCCAGTGAATCCGCCGGGCGGTCCGTGGTGTGCCGAGCACTCCAGAACATGCGCTAAAGTTTTTCTTGTCAGGCCGACGAGGCCGGACGGGGGCACAAGCCCGACAGGGGCGATTAGCTCAGTTGGCTAGAGCGCATCGTTCACACCGATGAGGTCACTGGTTCGAGTCCAGTATCGCCCACAACCAAGAAGGACCGGATCCGTATCACGCGGATCCGGTCCTTCTTTTTCTGGTTTTGGTCGCCCCAACCCCGGGCAACGTGCGCCTTTGCGTCGGGGTGTCGGTTTCGGCGCCGACCGTCCCGGAAAACGTCCGCGCCCATTTTCCGGGGAGGCCCGGGCCCTGCTTCGTGGCACTAGCGTGAGCGGCGGAGGGCCTTGCGTCGGGCGCGATGTTCGCGGAACCTTCGCAGGTAGTCGTCCTTGAGCCGTGTGGCCCACCGTTCGCCGCGCATCGTCCAGACCTTCGCCGGGTGCAGCAGCCGCCGGGCCCAGCGGAACTCGGTGCTGAGGATGAGCAGCCCGAGCAGCATCGAGGCGATGCCCGGTCCGGGGACCACCAACATGACGATCCCGGCGAGGATGACCACCGCTCCCACGGTGCCGACCAGCAGGCGCCAGGGCATGTGCAGGACCGGGTGGGTGTGCATGTACCTCCGGAACAGGCGCAGTCGTGCTCGAAGGCGACGCCACCGGCGTACGTGGGCTCGGTGACCAGGGGATGTCTCCTGTGTCGGAGGTCCGTCGGATGGACTCGCTGACATGCGCTCACAGTATTCGGTCGAAGCTCGGCTCGGCATTCGGGTCATACTCGGGGCGGGTCGGTGGTCTGCCGATTCTCACTGATCTCGGGTGAGTGATCAATGGGCCGGCGCCGAACCCGAGAAGAATCAGGAGGAAGCCGACCTTCCAGGGCATATACGTCTGTGTGTGACCAGGCCGGATTCTCCGGAGAACTTCGACGGACCCGGTCGGCCGATGGCCGAATCCACCGACCGAATCAGGACGGCCGGCCCTCACCCCCGCACCCATCGTCCTTCCCGAACACAAGAGCCCCATTCCTCCGGTCGCTCGACCCTGTGGACAACGCGTCGACCTCCTCTCGAAGCCGCTAGCATCGAAGACGGAACACCAGGCCGCCGCACCGGTGGCCGGTGTCGAACCGAGACGCACCCATCAACCGAGACGTATCCCTAGGAGTCACCGTGTCCGCCGCGCCTGAGCTGCACATCACCCTCGCCGGAACCCCGCGTGCGGTGGCGGCCACGACCACCGCGGGGCAGGCCCTGGAAGCGGACGGCAGGACCGTGATCGCCGCCCTGGTCAACGGCGAGCCCCGCGACCTCTTCCGGGAACTGGCCGATGGCGACACCGTCGAGCCGATCACGATCGACTCCGAGGAGGGGCGGGCGATCCTGCGCCACTCCACCGCGCACATCCTCGCCCAGGCCGTCCAGGAACTCTTCCCCGAGGCCAAGCTGGGCATCGGCCCGCCCGTCGAGAACGGTTTCTACTACGACTTCGACGTCGCCGAGCCCTTCACCCCCGCCGATCTCAAGAGCATCGAGAAGAAGATGCAGCAGATCGTCAAGCAGGGACAGCGCTTCGACCGCCGGGTGGTCTCCGACGACGCCGCCCGCGCCGAGCTGGCGACCGAGCCCTACAAGCTGGAGCTGATCGACCTCAAGGGCGGCGCGGCCGAGGCCGCCGATGGCGCCTCCGCGGAGGTCGGCGCCGGTGAGCTCACCATCTACGACAACGTCCACCCGCGCACCGGCGAGCTGTGCTGGAAGGACCTGTGCCGTGGGCCGCACATCCCGACCACCAAGGTCGTCCCCGCGTTCAAGCTGATGCGCACCGCCGCCGCCTACTGGCGCGGCAAGGAGACCAACCCGCAGCTGCAACGCGTCTACGGCACCGCCTGGGAGGACAAGGAGTCGCTCAAGGCGTACCTGACCTTCCTGGAGGAGGCCGAGAAGCGCGACCACCGCAAGCTCGGCTCCGAACTCGACCTGTTCTCCATCCCGGACGAGATCGGTTCCGGCCTGGCGGTCTTCCACCCCAAGGGCGGCATCATTCGCCGGGTCATGGAGGACTACTCGCGCAAGCGCCACGAGGAGAGCGGCTACGAGTTCGTCTACACCCCGCACGCCACCAAGAGCACCCTGTTCGAGAAGTCCCAGCACCTGAGCTGGTACGCGGACGGCATGTACCCCCCGATGCAGCTCGACGGCGGTCAGGACTACTACCTGAAGCCGATGAACTGCCCGATGCACAACCTGATCTTCGACGCGCGCGGGCGTTCCTACCGTGAGCTGCCGCTGCGCATGTTCGAGTTCGGCACCGTGTACCGGTACGAGAAGTCCGGCGTGGTGCACGGGCTGACCCGCGCGCGCGGCTTCACCCAGGACGACGCGCACATCTACTGCACCAAGGAGCAGATGGCCGGCGAGCTCGACTCGCTGCTCACCTTCGTGCTGGACCTGCTGCGCGACTACGGCCTCGACGACTTCTACCTGGAGCTGTCCACCAAGGACCCGGAGAAGTACGTCGGTGAGGACGACGTCTGGGATGAGGCCACCTCGATCCTGCGCGGGGCCGCCGAGAAGCAGGGGCTGGACCTGGTCATGGACCCGGGCGGCGCCGCCTTCTACGGACCGAAGATCTCCGTCCAGGCCAAGGACGCCATCGGCCGGACCTGGCAGATGTCCACGATCCAGCTGGACTTCAACCTGCCCGAGCTGTTCGACCTGGAGTACACCGCGGCCGACGGCTCCCGTCAGCGCCCGGTGATGATCCACCGTGCCCTGTTCGGTTCCATCGAGCGGTTCTTCGCGGTGCTGCTGGAGCACTACGCGGGCGCGTTCCCGGCGTGGCTGGCCCCGGTCCAGGTCGTGGGCATTCCGATCGCCGACGAGCACGTGCCCTACCTCCAAGAGGTCGAGGCCAAGCTGCGCGCCGAGGGTATTCGCGTTGAGGTGGACGCGAGCGACGACCGGATGCAGAAGAAGATCCGTAACGCCCAGAAGCAGAAGATCCCCTTCATGCTGCTGGCCGGTGACGACGACATCGCCAAGGGCGCGGTGTCCTTCCGCTACCGGGACGGTTCGCAGAACAACGGCGTACCGGTCGACGAGGCGGTCGCCGAGATCGTCGAGGCCGTCCGCGAACGCCGCTGATCCGGTTCCACGAAAGCACGGAGCGCCCGTCCCTTGCGGGGTCGGGCGCTCTTTCGTGTGCCGCGGAGGGGCCGGTCAGGATCGCTCACGCGGGCGACGGGGTTCGTCGTCCTTGAAGAGGTCATCGCGAGAGATCTGCGCGGTGGCGTTGGGGTCGGGGGCGGCCTCTTCCTCGTCGTCCTTGAAGAGGTCGGCGCGTGAGATGCGGTGCGTGGAATCGGGGTCGCTCATGGGTCCACTCCTTGGAGGTTCGGGGCAACCCGGATTTTATCCGCAGCTCACAGTGTGGCCGAACGTCCGGATTCGCGCACGTACGGTCGCGGCGGGATCAGGGGTCGGCGGTATGGGGTTGCCAGGCATGGGCCGGGATCCGGTTCACCAGGTCGATCAGGTAGTCCGCCGCGGTCAGCGCGCGGTCGGGGTCCAGGCGCATCGGCGCCCAGGTGAGGATGTGGTCCCCGGTGAACCGGATCGGAAGCGACCGTGATCGACAGTCCGACAACAGCCACGCGGCGGTCGCGTGGTCGAGCACGGCCCGGGTGAAGTGTTCGTCGGCGCCGACGGTGCGGAAGGCGCCGGAGAAGGAGACTTCGACCTGTGCGGGTTCACCCCGCCCGTCGAAGGAGACGGCCCTGGCCAGGTCGCGGCGGTGGATCTCCAGGTCCGCCCCATGTCCGGGGGTGCGCACGGCCACGACGCGGTGCGTCGTGCCCTCGCCGCCACGTCGGTCGGGGGCGTGGGTGAGTTCGAAGGCGGTGACCTGGTGGCGGTCGCGGTGGCCGATCAGAACGTGGTGCGCGCGGGGGTCGTGACCGCGCAGCGCGTCGGGCAGGGTGGCGCCCTCCAGGGGCGAAGACCGTTGTTCGACGTACTCCCAGCCGTGTTCACGGGCCCAGGCGTTCAGCTCGGTGACGCGTTCCTTGCGAAAGTGCGCGGCGACGATGATCGCGCCGGCGGACACCACGACGGTGGCCAGGGCGATCATCGGCAGGGCGCCTTCCATCCGGTGTCTCCTCATGAGGACTGTGGGAGAGCCCTGGGATCCGGGGCGGGGGCGCCGCTGTCCGGATCGGACGCGCGCCCGGAAGAGCAGGGGGCCCGCGCCGGCCATGTACGCCCATTCTGTGCCGTTTGTCGCTGGTTGTCACCCCTCGGGAGTGTTCCCTGACGTCACCACACACACTTTCGTCGCACTGTGCACATCCACCCCACCTGCGCCATGACCGGCCACGCACGACCTTCACAGTGGGCGACCCGCCACCATCGCAGTGTGAACTCTGTCCGGATGTGGCCACGATCAGTAGGGGCGCATGACGCCGTTTCGGGCCAGGGACAGCAGGATCCGCTCGGGGGACGGACGGAGTTCGGGGGTGTTCGCCAGCGCCGCGCGCACCGTGGAGAGGTATTCACCGGGCAGGCCGATCAGGTCGGCCTCCGCGCGCAGGATCCTCCGGGTGATCGCCTCCGGGGCGGACCCGAACGGGTTGCGTCCGGTGGCGGCGTAGACGGTCAGTTGACCCCAGCCGAACACGTCCGAGGCGGCCGAGGCGGGAGCTCCGCGCAGGCGTTCCGGCGCGATCCACCCGGGGGTGCCCCAGACGGGGCCGTGCGGGGTCTGTTCGGCGCGCCGGGCGGCCACCCCGAAGTCCAGCACGCGGGGGCCGCGCGGGGAGAGGATGACGTTGCCGGGTTTGAGGTCGCGGTGCACGATTCCGGCCCGGTGGATGTCGGCCAGCGCCGCGGCGACTCCGGTGACCACCCGGGCCAGCGCGCGGTCCCGCAGCGGACGCACGTCGCGCACCTGTTCGCTCAAGGTGGGGCCGGGAACGTGCCCGATGGCCAACCAGGGGATGACCGCTCCGGGCGCGGCCCCCGCGAACCGTGGAACGAAGCGGCTGCGCACCCTACGAAGGGCGGCGACCTCCCGGGTGAAGCGTTCCCTGAACTCGGGGTCGTCGACCAGTTCGGGGTGGACCGCCTTGACCGCCACCAACCGTCCGAAGCGTGACCGCGCGAGATAGGCGGTCCCCATACCGCCGGACCCGAGCCTGCCGAGCAAGCGGTAGGGGCCCAGGCGCGCGGGATCGTGCGCCCCGAGCGGGGCCGCGCCGTTGGGGTCGTGCGACGTCGAGAAGAGAGGCGTGGGCACGGTGCCGAGTCCTCGGGGGGAGAGGGCGGGTACATCGAGCACGCCCATACTCTCAGCGCGCGCGTCCCGCCGGCCGGTGAGGGGCCCCTTCCTCACCCATACGGCCTTCCTCGGGTTCAGACCTCGACGATGTCCAGCGCGCTTTCGAGCCCCTTGAAGTCGTCCACGTTCCTTGTGTACAGGGCAAGCCCGTGGACGGCGGCGATAGCGGCGATCATCAGGTCCATCCTGCGTGGCTTCGGGCTTCGGTTCGCGGCCATGGTCAGCGCTACGAGGGTGCCGTATCGAGCGGCGGCTTCTCCGCTGAATGGGAGGGGGACGAAATCCACGGCTGCGATCTGGAGCCGTTCGGTACGTGCGGCTCTGGTCACCGGATCCTTCGCCATGGCCACTCCTTGATGAAGTTCGGCCATGGTGATGGAAGTGATCTCGGGATAATCGGGCAAGGCTGCGGGGTCGAGATCTGGAAGGTCGATGAAAGCGCAGGTGTCGAGTACCCCTGACGTGTGCTGTGGCTCAGTCATCTTCGCCTTCGTCGACCCGGTCCTCGTCCCCGAACAGCTCGTCGGCTTCGGCTCTCATCGCGGAGTGGTCGATCCTGGGTAGATGCCGGTGACGTTCGACGAGCTCTCGCGCGCTGAGCCTACGCCGACGGGGGACCGGTCGAACCTCGGCTACTTCGACTCCGTTTCGGGTGACATGAAAGGTTTCTCCGGCCTCCACCGCGTCCATGACAGAGGCGGCCTTGTTCCGGAACTCCCTCTGGGTGATGGTCTTCATACTCCAAGTGTAGCCCCGTGTGTCTCATCGTGCTACAGGGTGCAAGAAGCGGCGCCGGGGCGCCGTCGGGTTTCGATGGCGCCCCGGCGCCGCGTGGCCTTGTGGCTAGGCGGGCAATCCGAGTTCGCGGGCGATGAGCATCTTCTGCACCTCGCTCGTCCCTTCCCCGATCTCCAGGATCTTGGCGTCACGGTAGAACCGGCCCACCGCGTAGTCGTTCATGAACCCGTATCCACCGAACACCTGGGTGGCGTCGCGGGCGTTGTCCATCGCGGCGTTGGAGGCGATGAGCTTGGCGATCGCCGCCTCCTTCTTGAAGGGCTCGCCGGCCAGCATCCGGGAAGCCGCGTCGTAGTAGGCCAGGCGTGCCGTGTACGCGCGGGCCTCCATCTCGGCGATCTTGAACTGGATCGCCTGGTAGGCCGCGATGCTGTTGCCGAAGGCCTGGCGCTCGTGGGCGTAGCGCACGCTCTCGTCCACGCAGCCCTGGGCCAGCCCCACGGAGAGCGCCGCGATGGCGATGCGTCCCTCGTCGAGGATCCGCAGGAACTGGGCGTACCCGCGACCGCGCTCGCCCACGAGGTTGGCCTCGGGGACCCGGCAGTCCTCGAACACCAGCTCATTGGTGTCCGAGGCGTTCCACCCGACCTTGGAGTACTTCTGTCCCACCGAGAAGCCCGGGGTGCCCTTGGGTACGAGGATGGCGGAGATCTCCGGACGCCCGTCCTCGCGGCGCCCGGTCACGGCGGTCACGGTGACCAGCGCGGTGATGTCGGTCCCGGAGTTGGTGATGAACGACTTGGTCCCGTTGATCACCCACTCACCGTTCTCCAACCGCGCGGTGGTCTTGGTCGCCCCGGCGTCCGAACCACCGTCGGGTTCGGTCAGACCGAACGCGCCGAGCGCCTCACCGGAGGTCAGTTTGGGCAGGTAGGCCTTCTTCTGCTCCTCGGTGCCGAACCGGAAGATCGGCATCGCGCCCAGCGAAACCCCGGCCTCCAGGGTGATCGCCACGGAGGAGTCGACTCGGGCCAGCTCCTCCAGGGCCAGACACAGGGCGAAGTAGTCGCCGCCCATCCCGCCGTGCTCCTCGGGGAACGGCAGCCCGAACAGCCCCATCGTCCCCATCTTGGCGACGAGATCGTAGGGGAAGGCGTTCCGCTCGTAGAAGTCGCCGATCACCGGCTTGACCTCGGTCTGGGCGAAGGTCTCCACGGCGGACCGCAGGTCGTCGTGCTCGGTGGACAGTTCGTGGCGCTTCATCGCTGCTCCTCGATGGAGGTGGAAGGGGTGTCGGCCGGGGCATCGGCCTCGACGGTGACCAGGACGGCGTCCATGGGCACGGAGGAACCGGGACGGACCGCCACGGTGGCGACGGTGCCGTCGATCGGTGCGGGCACGGAGTGCTCCATCTTCATCGCCTCGACCACCGCCAGGGTGGTGCCGGCGGTGACCCGTTGGCCCACTTGGACGGGAACGTCCAGGACGGTGCCGGGCATGGGGCTGCGCACGGTGCCGTCGGCGGTCGCGTCGTCCTCACGCGAGGCCGCGGTGACGGGTTCCTCGTGCACGCTCCAGGCGGCGCCGGCCGAGCCCAGCCACCGGTGATCGGTATCGGGGTCGTCGGCGCGCAGGTAGGTGCGGGTGTGTTCGGGGGTCGTGACGGTGAGCCGGGTGCCGTCCGTGGAACGGCGGGCACGCAGGGAGACGGGCTCCCGGTCTTGCGTGCTCACCTGATAGAGGCCCGGGCCGCCGTCGCGCCGAACCCGGACGATGACGGCGTCATGTCCGGGAACCCGCAGCCGCCACGGGGTCCATGCGGGTCCGCCCATCCGCCAGCCGTCCGGAACCGCGAACCGGTCGGCGGTCGGGCCGTTCTCCAGGTCGAGCTGGTGGTCCAGGGCCGCGGCGACGTACACCTCGGGCAGACGGTCGGGCGCCGGCTCGGGCGGGTCGGAGGCGATGAGGTCGGTGCTCAGATCGCCCTCGAACACGCGCGGATGGCGCAGCAACCGGCGTAGGTATGCGGTGTTGGTCACGCAGCCCAGCAGGGTGTAGGAGGCCAGCGCCGCGTCCATCCGGTTCAGCGCCTCGGACCGGTCCGCGCCCCAGGTGATGACCTTGGCCAGCATGGGGTCGAAGTCGGAGGTGACCGCCCCGCCCTCGGCGATACCCGAATCCACGCGCACGTGCGGGCCGTCGGGTTCGTCCAGGAGCAGGATCGGTCCGCCCGAGGGGAGGAATCCTCGATCGGCGTCCTCGGCGTAGATCCTGGACTCCACCGCGTGTCCGATCCAGGACACCTCCTTCTGGGTGAAGGGCAGTGCCTCCCCGTAGGCCACGTCCACCTGGAGTTCCACCAGGTCCACGCCGCGCTCGTCCCGTACCGCGACGACCTCTTCGGTGACGGGGTGTTCCACCTGAAGCCGGGTGTTCATCTCCAGGAAGGAGAACGACAGCTCCCCGTCCGGACCGGTCTCGGCGATGAACTCCACGGTGCCGGCGCCCACGTACCCGCAGGAGCGGGCGGCGGCCACGGCGGCCTCGCCCATGACCTGGCGTTGGGCGTCGGTGAGCAGGGGAGAGGGAGCCTCCTCCACCACCTTCTGGTGTCGGCGTTGCAGGCTGCACTCACGTTCGCCCAGGTGCAGGACGTTGCCGTGGGTGTCGGCCAGAACCTGGACCTCGATGTGGCGGGGGCGCTGGACCAGCTGCTCCACCAGCAGGGTCGCGTCGCCGAAGGAGGCCAGGGCCTCGCGGCGGGCGGACGCGGCGTCGGCGATCAGCGTGTCGGCCGCTCGCACGGCCCGCATGCCTTTACCCCCGCCCCCGGCCGAAGGCTTGATCAGCAGTGGGTAGCCGGTCTCCTCGGCGGCGCGCAACAGCTCCTCGTCGCTCAAGGGTCGTCCGGGTTTTTCGGTGAACCCGCCCAGTACGGGCACGCTGGCGGCGGCCACGGTGTCCTTGGCGCGGATCTTGTCGCCCATGGCCTCGATGGCGGAGGCCGGCGGGCCGATGAAGACCAGCCCCGCGTCGGTACAGGCGCGGGCGAAGTCGGCGTTCTCCGACAGGAAACCGTAGCCGGGGTGCACGCCGGTGGCCCCGCAGTCCAGGGCCAGGGCGACGATCCCGTCGGCGTCCAGGTAGTGCTCCACCCGCAGCGCCACGTCGGCGGCGAGGGTGTGCGGGGCGTTCGCGTCGGCGTCGGTGTACACGGCGGCGGTGCCGACGCCCATTCGGCGCAGGGTGCGCATGACGCGCAGTGCGATCTCGCCCCGGTTGGCGACCAGCACGCGCGAGGGCACGCGGGTCCCCGGGCTGGTTCGTGGTGTCGTGCTCAAGGGTTCCTCACATCCGGAAGACGCCGTAGCCCACCGGTTCCAGGGGCGTGTGGCGGGCGGCGGACAGGGCCATGGCGAGCACGTCGCGGGTGTCGGCGGGATCGATCACGCCGTCGTCCCACAACCGTGCGGTGGAGTAGTAGGGGCTGCCCTGCTCCTCGTACTGGTCGCGGATGGGGGCCTTGAAGGCCTCCTCGTCCTCGGCCGACCACTCCTCGCCACGCCCCTCCTTCTGGTCGCGGCGCACCGTGGACAGCACGGAGGCGGCCTGTTCGCCGCCCATGACGGAGATGCGGGCGTTGGGCCACATCCACAGGAACCTGGGGGAGTAGGCGCGGCCGCACATCGAGTAGTTGCCGGCGCCGAACGAGCCGCCGATCACCACGGTGAACTTGGGCACGCGGGCGCAGGCCACGGCGGTGACCATCTTCGCGCCGTGCTTGGCGATGCCGCCGGCCTCGTAGTCGCGGCCGACCATGAACCCGGAGATGTTCTGCAGGAACACCAGCGGGATGGAGCGGCGGTCGCACAGTTCGATGAAGTGGGCGCCCTTGAGCGCGGACTCGGCGAACAGGATGCCGTTGTTGGCGACGATGCCCACCGGGTGTCCGTTGATGTGCGCGAATCCGGTGACCAGGGTGGTGCCGTACTCGGACTTGAACTCGGTGAACTCGCTGCCGTCGACGACACGGCCGATGACCTCGCGCACGTCGTAGGGGGTGCGGGTGTCGGCGGGCACCACCCCGTACAGCTCCTCGGGGGCCAGCTTCGGTGGACGCGGGGCGCGGGTCTCCCAGGCGGGTGGGTCGAGCGGGCCGAGGGTGTCGGCGATCCGACGCACCTTGCCCAGGGCGTCGGCGTCGTCGTCGGCGAGGTGGTCGGTCACGCCGGAGACCCGCGAGTGCAGGTCGCCGCCGCCCAGTTCCTCGGCGGTGACGACCTCGCCGGTGGCGGCCTTCACCAGGGGAGGGCCGCCGAGGAAGATGGTGCCCTGTTCGCGGACGATGACGGCCTCGTCGCTCATGGCGGGCACGTACGCGCCGCCGGCGGTGCACGAGCCCAGGACCGCGGCGATCTGCGGGATGCCCTGCCTGGACATGGTGGCCTGGTTGTAGAAGATGCGGCCGAAGTGCTCCCGGTCGGGGAAGACGTCGTCCTGCATGGGCAGGAAGGCGCCGCCGGAGTCGGCCAGGTAGACGCACGGAAGCCGGTTGTGCAGCGCGACCTCTTGAGCGCGCAGGTGCTTCTTGACCGTCATCGGGTAGTAGCTGCCACCCTTGACGGTGGCGTCGTTGGCGACCACCACCACGGGGCGGCCGGCCACGCGTCCGATCCCGGCGATCATTCCGGCGCCGGGCGCGTCCTGACCGTCCTCGCCGTAGAGACCGTAGGCGGCCAGCGGGGCGATCTCCAGGAACGGGGATCCGGGGTCCAGGAGTAGGTCGACGCGCTCGCGGGGGAGGAGCTTGCCGCGTTCGACGTGACGCGCGCGGGTCTTCTTCGGGCCGCCGAGGGCCGCGGTGGCGATCCGCTCCCGCAGCTCCGACGCGAGGGCGCGGTTCGCGGCCTCGTTGGCGGCGAACGCGGGTCCGGCGGTGTCCACCGCCGAACCGAGCACAGGTGCCCTGCTCATGTTGTCCTCTCGTGGAGGGATGTTAATGCTCACTAACAACGGTGATGTTAGTAACTACTAACATGGCTGTCCAGGGTTGGCGCGACTCGGAAGGCGGGCGGATGGCGGCGAGGGCTGTGGGACCCAGAACGGCTGGGCGACGGGTGGCGATCCTGGGCGCGGCGGCCCGGCTCTTCGCCGCTCACGGCTACAGGAGGGTGACCATCGACGACCTCGGGCGGGCGGTGGGCACCACCGGTCCCGCGCTCTACCGACACTTCCCAGGGAAGGAGGCCCTGCTGGGCGCCGTCCTGGTGGACATCAGCGAACGTCTCGCCGAACGCGGTCGCGACCTCGTATCCGGGTCCGATGATCCAGGCGAGGCCCTCACGGCACTGCTGCGCGGGCACATCGCCTTCGCGCTCGACGAACCCGACCTCATCACGGTGCACGACCGTGAACTGGGCAACCTCACCGCCGAAGACCGGCGCAGGGTCCGTCGGCTCCAGCGCGGCTACGTGGAGGAATGGGTCGGCGTCCTGGCCAGGTTGCGTCCCGACACCCCGGCGTCCACCCTGCGCGCCTCGGTGCACGCCGCGTTCGGCCTGCTCAACTCCACCCCCCACAGCCGCGGGTCGCTCTCCCGCGAGGCCATGGCCGACCTGCTCCTGCGGATGGGTGCGGCGGCCCTGCTCGCCGACGACACCTGACCGGACCCGCGTGAAGGGGGAGGGCGGCCCGAGTGCCGCCCTCCCCCTTCACGCGGGTCGGGAACCTAGGAGGTTTCCGTGTCCTCGGTGACGTTCTCCACCGGCTGGGTGACGTTCTCGTTCGGAGCGTCGCCGGTCACCTCGTCGGCTTCCCCGGCTTCTTCGGCCTCCGGAGCCTCTTCGGTCTCGTCCGGGGCCTCGTTCTCCGGAGCGTCGTCGCCGAACGCCGGAAGGTCGAGCTCCTCCAGGGCTTCCGCCGGGCCCTTCGCTTCCAGGAGGGCCCCGAACATCTCCAGCGCCTCGGGGTCGCTGAGCAGCTCGACGGCGTCCTCATCCGCGAGGAGCTCCTGGACCTGCGGGTCCTCTAGGAGCGCCGCGGCCTCGGGCGACAGCTCCTGGCCCGGTTCGGCGACCTCGTCGGTGGTGTCGGTGACCTCCTCGCTCGGCTCGGTCACCTCGTCCGGCGGGTCGGCGAAGGCCGCCCCGACTCCGAACACGGTCAGCCCTCCGGCCAGCACGGTGGTGGCGGCGATCCTGGTGAACGATCGCATACGAGTTCCTTGCCCCTCTCCTGTCACGGGTCAACACGTTCCATACGTGCATGACTACACACAGTGACCAACCATGTATGTCGGATGGCCGCTCCGGCAACAAAGGGGAGGTTTCGTCCCAGCGAAGTTCCCGTATGCCGTCACGCGGAAGGTCCAATGCGGCACAAAGTCCCGGGAACGTTCCGTGTGGGTTCTGGGGAAAACGGGACGCGTGCTCGTACATTCGACGGCGGTGAAGTGGGTACTCCTGCGTCCGACGGCCCGCAGACGCGAAGGACGTCCCGCCCCCGATACGAAGAAGGAGCGGTGAACACATGTCTCGGCCTCGGATCGTGGTGGTCGGTGCGGGATTCGGTGGACTTCACACCGTGCGCCACCTCGAACGCCGCATTCCCAACGGTGCGGCCGACATCGCCCTGGTCGCACCGAACGACTACATGCTCTACAGCCCGTTGCTGCCCCAGGTGGCCTCGGGGCTCCTCACCCCGCAGTCGGTGGCCATGTCGGTACACCGGCTCATGAAGAAGACCCGGTTCGTGCCTGGGCACGCGGTGGGTGTGGACACCCAGGACCACACCGTGGTGGTGCGACGCCCCACCGGCGAACTCGCGCCCGTGCCCTACGACCGGCTCGTCCTGGCGCCCGGTGGCCTGACCCGGGAGTTCGACATCCCCGGCCTGACCGAGTACGCCTACGGAGCCAAGACCCTCGCCGAAGCGGTCCTGCTCCGTGACCACGTGCTGGGCCAGCTGGAACTGGCCAACGACTCCAAGGATCCGCTCGAACGGGAGGAACGCTGCCGCTTCGTGGTGGTCGGTGGCGGCTACACCGGCGTGGAGACCGCGGCCTCGCTCAAGCGCCTGTGCGAGGAGGCCGCCCGCCTCTACCCGGAACTGCGCTCGGTGATCCGCTGGCACCTGATCGACATCGCGCCCAAGGTCCTGCCCGAACTCGGTGACCGACTCGGCCGCAAGGCCCTGAACCTGCTGCGGAACCTGGGCGTCGAGGTCAAGCTCAAGGTGACCGTCCGTGAGGTCACCGCCGACAAGGTCGTGCTGACCGACGGGCGCGCCCTGCCGTGCCGAACCCTGATCTGGACCGCGGGGGTCTCTCCCAGCCCGCTCATGGAGACACTCGGCAAGCCGACGATGCGCGGTCGACTGGAGGTCGGCGCGGACCTGTCCGTTCCCGGAGAGCCGGACGTGTTCGCGATCGGTGACGCGGCCGCCGTGCCCGACCTGTCGAGCGCCGAGAGCGCCTATTGCCCGCCCACGGCCCAGTACGCCAGCAGGCAGGCGGCCACCGTGGCGCAGAACGTGGTCAACTCGATCCTGGGACGGCCGCTGAGCGAGTTCCGGCACAAGGACATGGGGCTGGTGGTGGACCTGAGCGGCAGTGACGCGCTCGCCCGCATCATGAGGTTCGACCTGAGCGGTCTGCCGGCGCTGGGCGTCACCCGCGGCTACCACGTGATGGCGGTGCCCTCGGCCACGGCACGGGCGCGGATCATCGCCAACTGGGGGATCCGCGCCGTCACCGGGGGAGAGGTCGCCCGGATGGGGTTCGCCGACGAGGGGCGCCCGTCGTCGTTCGTGGCCAACGAGAAGGTGGACTACCTGGACGCGGAGAGCGCTCGCAAGACGGGCGCCCGCCTGCGGGAGAACGAACAGGATCGCTACGGAGACTGAGCCGAACCCTTGTCGAGGGCTCCGGGAACGTCGGAGGACGTGGTTCCGGGGCCCTTCGCGTTCCGGGCGCCGCGCCGACGGATGACGATGATGAGGATGACCGCGACCGCGATCAGGGTCGGCGCCAAGAGGAGTTTCCACGGGTCGAAGAGGCCGGGCGGGTCGGCCAGGAAACGACGGGCCGGGGAGTCGGGATCGGCGAGGATCGTCGCGACGAACACCGCGGACAGCGCGATGGTGACGACCAGGGCCACTTTCCCCCAGAGCCCCCGCAACCCCATACGTCGCCGCAGTACCCCGCCCGCCTCGATGATGCGGGTCACCCGGGCCAACCGCAGCGTTGCGGCGATCCTGACCAACCGTAGGAGCTGGGCGGGGCCGAGCGTGAAGACGATCGCCGGCACCGTCAACACCGCGACGAAGGTGCTCCACCGGTGGGTGCGCAGCCAGTCGAGCTTGTTCTCGGCCAGCGCGATGAGCAGGATCCACTCCGCCCACAGGACCAGCCCCGCCAACCAGTTGACCCGCGCCCCGATCTCGGACCAGATCCCCTCGCCCCACAGGGAGAGGAAGACCGCCGGAACGGAGAGGGCGGCGCTCAGCAGGACGGGGATCGCCAGGTGGCGTTCGAGCGTGGTGGAGAGGGTGTTCTGTTCGGGGGCCATGGCGAGAACGTAGCCTGATCAGGGATGGTGCCGGCGACCCGTGGCCGGGACCGGCCGAGTGGGAGGCGGGACGGTCGTCAGGAACGGACCAGGCGGGCGATGGCCTCGGAGGCCTCGCGGACCTTCTCCTCGGCCTCCTCGCCGCCGCTGGCCACAGCGTGCGCGACGCAGTGCTTGAGGTGTTCGTCGAGCATGGACAGGGCGAAGGAACGCAACGCCTTGTTGACCGCGGAGGTCTGGGTGAGGATGTCGATGCAGTACTGGTCGTCCTCGACCATGCGCTGCAGGCCACGGATCTGGCCCTCGATGCGGCGGAGCCGGTTGACGTGGCTCTGCTTGTCGTGGCTGTAACCGTGGTTCGCCGTCATGCCGCCGTTTCCCTCTTGTGCCTGCTCAACTGCCATAACAATACCCCCTAAAGGTATTCAAGGGCGGGGCCTCGTGGTCTATTCCGCCCGGCCGGCCGCCGACCCGGAACGAAACACCACCAACGCGGCCGTAGTAGGAGTTTCCCAGACCGCCGGGACCTTCGGCCCCGGGTCACGGGTCCGACGCCGTTCCCGGCCTCGCGTAAATGTTCGGTCCGAACCGGACAACCCGGGGTGCCCGGCCCTTGCCCCGGTCTCCGGAGCGCGCGGACCATGGCGTTATGAGCGACAGCGCCGAACAGGACATCATGACGACCATCCGCGGGTTGATGGACGAGGAGCACGCGCTCCGCTCCACACCCGGTGGACTGGAACCGGCCGAACGCGGTCGGATGAAGGAGGTCGAGGAGGCGCTCGACCAGTGCTGGGACCTGCTGCGTCAGCGACGGGCCAAGGACGAGTTCGGGCGGGACCCCGACGACGCCGAGGTCCGGCCGGTCTCCGAGGTCGAGAACTACCGACAGTGACTCGGCGCCGGCCGTTACGCGCAATCCACAACCAGAGGCCCTTCCGGAGCGTCAACATGGATGACCGCCGGCTTCGAGGAGCCGGCGCCGATTCCTGTCCGTCGTGCACGAAGGAACCGCATGTTCGCCACCCTCACCGGGTTGGGCCTGGCCTCCGCGTCCGGGCTCAACGCCTACGTCCCCCTGCTTCTGGTGGGGTTGATCGCCCGATTCACCGAGCTGGTCCCGCTCGGCCCCTCCTGGACCTGGTTGGAACACCCGATCACCCTGATCAGCCTCACCGTTCTGTTGGTGGTGGAGTTCGCGGCGGACAAGATCCCCGCGTTGGACAGCCTCAACGACGCCGTTCAGACCGTGGTCCGGCCGTCCGCCGGTGGCATCACGTTCGGGGCGGGCGCCTCGACGGTGGAACTGGCCGAGATCACGGGTGAGGCCTCCGGGGCGGCGGCCGGCTCCGGCGGGGTGGCGTGGGGCGCGGTCATCGCCGGCGCCCTCATCGCGCTGGCCTTCCACGTGGTCAAGGCGCTGGCCCGGCCGGTGATGAACGCGATGAGCTTCGGCGTGGCCGCCCCGGTGGTCTCCTTCCTGGAGGACGTCGTCAGCTTCCTGACCTCGGTGATGGCGATCCTGCTACCGGTGCTCATCCTCATCGTGTTCCCGCTGATGGTGCTGTTCGCGGTGTGGGTCGTGCGCCGACGCCGACGGATCCGCGCGGAACGTCGGTCGGTCGATCGGGAAGGCCGTGACCTGGGAGACCCCGCCTGAGGGTGGCCGAAACCGCATACCGGAAATCGGCCCGTGGCCGTAAAGTGCATCCGATGCCTGAGATGACTTTCGAGAACAGCGACCCCCGCCACATCGTCTGGGACTGGAACGGAACCCTCCTGGACGACAACCACGCCAACCTCGCCGCGGTCAACGCCGTCTGCGCGGGGTTCGGCCGCGAACCCGTGGAGTTGGAGTACTGGCGTTCGATCTTCCGCCGCCCGCTCGTCTCCTGCTACGAGGAACTCCTCGGACGTTCCTTCGCCGAAGGGGAGTGGGACCGGGCCGAGGAACTGTACGACACCAACTACGTGAAGTACCTGCCCACATGCGACCTCGCACCCGGTGTCCCCGACGTCCTGCACGACTGGACCGGCACGGGCGGCACCCAGTCGCTGCTGTCCATGGCCTCCCACGACCACCTGGTCCCGCTGATCGGTGAACGCGGGCTCACCTCGTACTTCACCCGGGTGGACGGACGCAGGTTCGAGACCGAGCAGGACTCCAAGGCCGAGCACCTGATCCACCACCTGCGCCACCAGGAACTGGACCCGACCCGGGTCGTCCTCATCGGCGACATCGACGACGACGCCCGCGCCGCCCGCGAGGCCGGCGCGCAGCCGATCCTGGTCGCCGGCGGACTGATGTCCCGCGAGCGTCTGGAGGCCACCGGCGCCGTGGTCGTCGACTCGCCCGCCGAAGCCGTCGCCATGGTGAAGTCCCTGAACTGAGTCGATCGGCCATGGGTCAACGTAGGAACCCCACTCTTTCCAGGACTTCGGAAGTGGGGTTCCCACGTACTTCCACGACCGTGGTGACCTGCGAACTCCATGGAATCCACTAGGTCGGGCCGGCCCGTGATCGCGAGCACGGCGTGCTGTTAGATGGGTCTCGAAGCAACGCAAAGCCACGCGATCGGAAGGCGGGCCAATGACGGAGAGCAGCGTGCCCCGTGTGCTCTGGGAACCCGACGAGCGGCGGATCGACTCCGCCAACATCGTGGCGTTCGCACGATGGGCCGCACGGGAGAAGGGCGTCGATGCCTTCGGCGGCGACTCCACCGAGGCACGGGACTTCGACTACGACGCCCTGTGGCGCTGGTCGGTCACCGACGTCGACGGGTTCTGGGCCTCCATCTGGGACTACTACGGGGTCCGGGCCGACACCCCCTACGAGACGGTCCTGGCCGACCGGAGCATGCCCGGGGCGCGGTGGTTCCCCGGCGCGACCCTCAACTACGCCCGGCACATCTTCGAGGGCCGTGACGACGACGCCGTCGCGATCCGGCACGCCACCGAACTGCGCGGACTCGGCGAGTGGACCTGGGGCGAGCTGCGCGAGCGCACCGCCGCCATCGCGGCCGGGCTGCGCGAACTCGGCGTGGGCGAGGGCGACCGGGTCGCCGCCTACCTGCCGAACCTGCCCGAGACGGCCGCCGCGTTCTACGCCGTGGCCTCCCTCGGCGCCATCTGGTCCTCCTGCTCACCCGACTTCGGCGTGCGCAGCGTCATCGACAGGTTCGCCCAGATCGAACCGAAGGTGCTGTTGGCCGTGGACGGCTACCGGTACGGCGGCAAGGACTTCGACCGTCGTTCCGTGGTGGAGGAACTGCGCGGAGCCCTGCCCACCGTGGAACGCACGGTCCTGCTCGACCACCTGACCCCCAAGGCCGAGTCGGCGGGAGTCCTTCCCTGGGCCGACCTGGTGGCCTCCGGCGCGGGCGCCGAACTGACCTTCACCCCCGTTCCCTTCGACCACCCCCTGTGGGTGCTCTACTCCTCGGGCACCACCGGTCTGCCCAAGGCCATCGTCCAGGGCCACGGCGGCATCCTCCTCGAACAACTCAAGAACCTGAACCTGCACCTGGACGCCCAGGAGCACGACCGCGTCCTCTGGTTCACCACCACCGGGTGGATGATGTGGAACTTCCTGGTCAGCGTGTTGCTGACCAAGGCCTCCATCGTCCTGTACGACGGCAGCCCCGCCGCCCCGAACATGGACGCGTTGTGGGACCTGGCGGCCGAGGCCGGGGTGACCGTGTTCGGCACCAGCGCCGGGTACCTGTCCTCCTGCATGAAGGAGGGCGTGGTCCCGCGCGAGGGGCGCGACCTGTCCGCGCTCAAGGCGATCGGTTCCACCGGTTCCCCGCTCAGCCCCGAGGCGTTCTCCTGGGTGTACGAGGAACTCGGCCCCGACCTGTGGCTCTTCTCCACCAGTGGTGGCACCGACATCTGCAGCTGCCTGGTCGGCGGCACCCCCACCCTCCCCGTGTACGAGGGCGAGATCCAGTCTCGCGGGTTGGGCATGGCGGTGGCCTCCTGGGATCCCGACGGCAAGGAGCTCGTCGGGGAGGTCGGCGAGCTCGTGGTCACCGAACCCGCGCCGTCCATGCCGGTGTTCCTGTGGGGCGACGCCGACGGTTCACGCCTGCGCGACAGCTACTTCGCCGTCTACCCGGGGATCTGGCGGCACGGCGACTGGATCGAGATCACCGACCGCGGCACCGCGATCATCTACGGCCGCTCGGACTCCACCATCAATCGCGGTGGCGTGCGCATGGGCACCAGTGAGATCTACCGGGCGGTCCTGGCCCTGGACGACGTCCTGGACGCCCTGGTGGTGGACGTCCCGCAGCAGGACGGCTCCTCGCGGATCGAACTGTTCGTGGTGCTGCGCGAGGGCGCCGACCTGGAGGGCGACGTGCCCAAGGAGATCGCCCGCAGAATCCGCACCGACTGTTCGCCCCGACACGTCCCGGACCGGGTCCGCGCCATCGCCGCCGTGCCACGGACCCTGTCCGGCAAGGTGCTGGAGGTTCCGGTCAAGCGGATCCTCATGGGTGAGAGCCCGGAGAAGGTGGCCAGTCGCGACTCGTTGGCCAACCCCGAGGCGTTGGACCACTTCAGCGAGATCGTCGACGGAGGCTGATCCGGCCCACGAACGGTCGTCCCCCGCCCAACACCGGACCCGGTGCTCGGCGGGGGACGCGGTCCACGCCCCGAGGTTCGCCCGGTGGGCGGGCCTTTCGGCCGGCCGAGTGTGGCCGTTAGGAGAACGTCAGGGCGTTGGAGACCCACGCGCGGTCGGCATAGCCTGACAAACGTGGCACAGAACCAGTCTGACGACACCGGCACCCTTCCCGACGACCGTCCCCCCGCCAAGAATCGTGTCGACGGCATCGACGCCGCTCGGGCGCTCGCGGTTTTCGGCATGTTCGCGGTCCACCTCGGGGTGGTCTCCTTCGGGCTGCTGCCCGAGGAACAGGGCTGGGAGCTGCACGGACTGGTCCGGGGTAACTCCTCGGCGCTCTTCGCCTTCCTCGCGGGAGTGTCCCTGGCCCTGATGAGCGGACGCGCCGAACCGGTCTCGGGCCGGCCACTGCATCGGGTGATGGTCAAGATCGTGGCCCGGTCGCTGGCCATCGGTCTGCTCGGTCTGTTCCTGGACTCGCTCGCGGTTCCGGTGGCCATCATCCTCACCTACTACGCCGGGTTCTTCGTCCTGGCGCTGCCGTTGATCCGCGCTCGGGCGGTCGTGTTGTGGGTCGCCGCCGCGACCCTGGCCGTGTTCGGTCCGATCGTGTCCTTCCTGTTGCGCCAGGACCTGTTCCCCGCGCAGCCGCGTACCGGCGCCGTCACCTCCTTCTCGGAGTTCTTCCTCACCGGCTACTACCCGGCCATCACCTTCATGGCGTTCATGTTCGCGGGTATGGCGGTGGGCCGCACGGACCTGACCGCGACGGTGGTGCGCGTGCGCATGGCCGTGGGCGGCGCGATCATGACCGCCATCGGCTACCTGGGGCCGTGGGTGCTGCTCTACCCGATGGGCGGCCTGGACCGGCTCACCGAGGCCCACAGCACCTTCCTCAACGGTTCGCCGCTGAGCTCGGTGGACGCCGGGACCGCCGAGGAACTGCGCTGGAACACCATCGACGCCATGCACAGCATCAGCGGGCAGGTGCACACGGACAGTTGGTGGTGGCTGGCGGTGGGCACCCCCCACACCGGGACCACCTTCGAGATCTTCGAGGCCGTCGGCCAGGCGTTGCTGGTGTTGGTGATCTGCGTGCTGCTGGCCGAGCGGCTGCCGCGCGTGATGTACCCGCTCACCTCGGTGGGCCGGATGCCGCTGACCGTCTACACCGGGCACATCCTCGTCCTGGCGGTCATCGTCGCCCTCCACCCGGAGAACGCCGCGGGCGGACCGTTCTACCTGGAGTGGTTCATCCTCGGCTCGTTCGTGTTCGCGACCTTGTGGCGCCCGTTGCTGGGGCGCGGACCGCTCGAACTCGGTCTGGGCAAGGTCGCCGAGGGCGCGGTGGTGCTGATGGACGAGGCCGGCGGCCGGGACCGGCGCGGCTGAGGGAGACGACCGAGCGAGGCGCTCAGCGGCCCTCGGGCCGTCGGATGTTGGCCGAGGTGCGGTCCCGGTGGGCGAGCGAGTCGGTGGTGGTCCGGGTGTTCTGCCGGATCAGTCGGCGGGCGTCGTCGGCGGCCGAGCGCGCCACCTCCGGGCGGGCCACCGGCCGCTGCGCGAGTTCGGCGTCCTCGGGCAGCCCGATGTCCATGGGCAGCCCGGCCCTGCCGATCACCCTCAGCTGGGAGGCCTCCTGGGAAAGGGAGGGGCGGATGTCGCCGTCGGGGGTCTTCCAGGCGGCCAGACGATGGACGAACCAACGCCCGCCTCGGAACTCCTCGCCCCGGTCCCAGACCGACCCGTCGGGGCGTTCGAGGAGGGCGTGCCGCAGGTCGGCCAGGGTCCACCCGGCGGAGAAGAAGCGGGCCGACTCGGCCTTGAGGAAGGCGAAGTCCACCCCCCGCAGTGACGGGTCCTCCCGGCGGATCAGCTCACAGGCCTCGTGCACGGCGTGCGGGGTGTGCCGTGGTCGGTGCTCGGGGTCCGCGACGGGTTTGCGCAGCAGGGCGTCGTCGACGGTCACGATCACCTCACCCCGCCGGTTGTCCCAGACGCTCACGTCGTCGCGCGCCCACCCCTGGGACTCGGCCAGGGCGAGCGCCATCTTGCGCAGGTCGACCTGGGTGTCGTCGCTGCTGATCCGGAATTCCGCCATGGCGCCCAGCGTAGCCGCGAGGCGCGACGTTCGCGCTCGCTCCGAGTCGCTCAGGGGAGTGGTCCGGTCTAGACCGCGCCTGGGGCGAGGGCGGGGGACCAGGCCGGTGAAAGGGCCGTTCTGGGGCTTTTCGAGCGCCTGTTGGGAGGAAGGGACAACGATCACATGGCATGAGCCTTAGAGATTTCTCCAACCTTGATGACCCCGAACACACGAGGCGATGCCACCGACGGGGCCCGGGGTTATGGTGACTGCCTGACGGCCCCGGCCGGGACGCGGAGCCCCCGCGGACGACCCGGGACCCGCCGTCCCCGCCCAACCGGTGGCGGACGGTCACAGTGAACCGACGAAGCTGTAGGTGCCCGTGTCACACACCGCGACCGCGCCCGAGGCGACCACGAACCACGCGCTTCGGGCCTATCTGTACGGCCTGCCCGGTGTCGACGAGGTCGGCGCCCGGGCCCGGGCCCAGGACCTGTCCACCCGGTCCATCAAGACCACCGCCAAGGCGGTCGCCATCGACCTGGCGATCTCCATGGTGGACCTGACCACCCTCGAAGGCGCCGACACCCCGGGCAAGGTCCGATCCCTGTGCGCCAAGGCGGCCCTGCCCGACCCGGCCGACCGCACCGTGCCCAAGGTGGGCGCCGTGTGCGTCTACCCGGACATGGTCGCCACCGCCGTGGAGGCGCTGCGCGGCACCGGCATCGGGGTGGCCTCGGTCGCCACCGCCTTCCCCGCCGGGCGCGCGCCCCTGGACGTCAAGCTCGCCGACACCCGACGGGCCGTGGCCGACGGCGCGAGCGAGATCGACATGGTCATCGACCGCGGCGCGTTCCTGTCCGGCGACTACCTGAAGGTGCACGAGGAGATCGTCGCGGTCAAGGAGGCCTGCGGGGACGCCCACCTGAAGGTCATCCTGGAGACCGGTGAGCTGAACACCTACGACAACGTGCGCCGCGCCTCCCACCTGGCCATGCGCGCCGGTGGCGACTTCATCAAGACCTCCACCGGCAAGGTGGCCCCGGCCGCCACGCTCCCGGTCACGCTCATCATGCTGGAGGCCGTGCGCGACCACCACGCCGCGACCGGTCGTCGCGTCGGCGTCAAGCCCGCCGGCGGCATTCGCAACACCAAGGACGCCATCCGCAACCTGGTGCTGGTCAACGAGACCGCCGGGCCCGAGTGGCTCACCCCGGACCTGTTCCGGATCGGTGCCTCCAGCCTGCTCAACGACCTGCTCATGCAGCGCACCAGGCTGTCCACCGGCACCTACCCGGGCCCCGACTACTACACGCAGGACTAGCCGTGATCTTCGAGTACGCGCCCGCACCGGAGTCCCGCTCCGTCGTCAGCCTGCGCGAGACCTACGACCTGTTCGTCGACGGCGAGTTCACCCCGGCCCAGGGCGGTGAGTACGTCACCGACCTCAACCCGGCCGACGAGGAGGAACTCGCCCATGTGGCGGTGGCCGGGGCGGCCGACGTCGACCGCGCCGTCGCCGCCGCCCGCCGCGCCCAGGAGACCGTGTGGGGCCGCATGAGCGGCGCCGAACGCGGCAAGTACCTGTTCCGCATCGCCCGGATCATCCAGGAGCGTTCGCGCGAGCTGGCCGTCCTGGAGACGCTGGACAACGGCAAGCCCATCAAGGAGACCCGCGACGTCGACGTTCCGCTGGTCGCCGCGCACTTCTTCTACTACGCAGGTTGGGCCGACAAGCTCGCCCACGCCGGATTCGGCCCGAACCCGAGACCGCTGGGCGTGGCCGCCCAGGTCATCCCGTGGAACTTCCCGCTCCTGATGCTGGCGTGGAAGATCGCCCCGGCGCTGGCCACCGGCAACACCGTGGTGCTCAAACCGGCCGAGACCACCCCGCTCACCGCGCTGGTCTTCGCCCAGATCTGCCAGGAGGCCGACCTGCCCCCGGGCGTGGTCAACATCCTCACCGGTGCGGGTGAGACCGGCCGGGCCCTGGTCGAGCACCCGGGCACCGACAAGGTCGCCTTCACCGGCTCCACCGAGGTGGGCCGACAGATCGCGCGATCCGTGGCCGGCACCGACAAGCGCCTCACCCTGGAACTGGGCGGCAAGGGCGCCAACATCGTCTACGACGACGCGGCCATCGACCAGGCGGTGGAGGGCGTGGTCACCGGGATCTTCTTCAACCAGGGCCACGTGTGCTGCGCCGGTTCGCGTCTGCTGATCCAGGAGTCCATCGCCGAGGAGTTCCTGCCCCGGCTCAAGGCGCGCATCGCCAAGCTGCGCCTGGGCGACCCGCTGGACAAGAACACCGACATCGGCGCGATCAACTCCGCCGCCCAGTTGGAGCGGATCCGCGAGCTCACCGCCACCGCCGACGAGGAGGGCGTGGAGCGCTGGTCGCCGGCCTGCGACCTGCCCGAGTCCGGCTACTGGTTCGCGCCCACCGTGCTGACCGGCGTCAGCCAGGCCCACCGGGTGGCCCGCGAGGAGATCTTCGGCCCCGTGCTCTCGGTGCTGACCTTCCGCACGCCCGAAGAGGCCGTGACCAAGGCGAACAACACCCCCTACGGGCTTTCCGCCGGGGTGTGGACCGAGAAGGGCTCGCGCATGCTCTGGACCGCCGAGCGTCTGCGCGCCGGCGTCATCTGGTCCAACACGTTCAACAAGTTCGACCCGACCAGCCCCTTCGGTGGCTACAAGGAGTCGGGATACGGCCGCGAGGGCGGGCGACACGGTTTGGAGGCCTACCTTGGCTGAGCGGCGCGAGAACAAGAAGAAGGGCGGGGCCCCGGCCGAGGTCGACGCCGAGGTCCCGGCCCGCCTGGCGGTGAAGAAGACCTACAAGCTCTACCTGGGCGGGGCCTTCCCCCGTTCGGAGTCGGGCAGGAGCTACCCCGTGACCTCAGCGGACGGTACCCATCTGGCCAACGCCTCACTGGCCTCCCGCAAGGACGCCCGTGACTCCGTCGCCACGGCCCGCAAGGCCTTCGGCGGCTGGTCCGGACGCACCGCCTACAACCGCGGCCAGATCCTCTACCGGATCGCCGAGGTCATGGAGGGACGGCACGCCCAGTTCGCCGAGCAACTGGTCGCCGCCCAGGGGATCACCCGGGCCAAGGCCGACCGTTACGTGCGGGCCGCCGTGGACCGCTGGGTGTACTACGCCGGCTGGACCGACAAGTTCGCCCAGGTCATCGGGGGCGCCAACCCCGTCGCCGGGCCGTACTACAACCACTCGGCGCCCGAACCGACCGGTGTGGTCGTGGTGTTCGCGCCCCAGGGCGCGCCGCTGCTGGGCCTGACCTCGGTGCTGGCCCCGGTCATCGCCACCGGCAACACCGCGGTGGTGGTCTCCTCCCAGACCGCTCCGCTGCCGTCGATCGAGCTCGCCGAGGTGCTCGCCACCTCCGACGTTCCCGGCGGGGTCGTCAACATCCTCACCGGGAACGTGGGTGAGCTCGGCCCGCACCTGACCGCGCACGCCGACGTCGACGCCCTGGACCTGGCGGGTGCGGGCGACCGGGCCGTGGAGTTCGAGAAGGCCGCCGCCACCACCCTCACCCGGGTACTGCGCCCCGGACCGGAGGCCGACGGTGGCGAGGAGGCCTGGCTCGACACCGACCCCGGCACCTCTCGCCTGACGCCGTTCCTGGAGACCAAGACGGTTTGGCATCCGGTCGGAGTGTAAGACTGACGGTCGGGCCCGCTTCGCGAACGAGGCGGGTCCGCTCCGACAGCGAGTGGAGGATGAAGGTGCCGGTGAACACCCCCGAAGAGGTTCAGCCCCCCGTCCCCGAACACCGCACGGTCCCCGGACTGCGCCTGGTCCGTCTGGACCGCAACAACCCCGAGGTCGAACTGCTGCGTGAGGTGGTGGCCCGTCAACGGGTCGCCCCCGGGCAGCGCAGGTTCGTCGACGAGGCGGTGCACACCCTGCCCCGTGCCGACGACGACCCCGAACGCTTCCCGTACGCCATCGTCCTCACCGAGGGCGACCTGTCCGACCACGCCGGCGCCTTGAGGGCCTGCGTCGGGTTCGGCATCATCGACCGCCGCGGGGTCCTGCGCGAGATCGTCGACGAACCCGACGAGGCGGTGCTGTTGCGCGCCTTCTACGTCGCACCCGAACACCAGGGCAAGGGGATCGGCCGCACCGCGTGCTCGGCCCCGCTGCTCGACCTGCTCGTCGTCCAGGTCGCCCCCCGCGCCGAACAGATCGTCCTGTGCCTCAACGAGGGCAACGAGGACGGCGAACGCACCTACCTCGCCGCCGGGTTCGCACCGACCGGTCGCCACTACGACGCCGGCGAACACGGGCCCCAGCGCGTGTTCGCCCGGCCACTACAGACCGGATCGCACCCGGTGCCACGACTCCCGGAGCCGCGTTGACCGTGGCCCCATGAACGGCCCGGCGTGGGGCCCGGCGCCGCCGCCCCCGCCGGCCCCCCCCCCCCACCCACAACACCACACACCCCCCCGAACCGCAACCCC